>JAHYJN010000022.1 GCA_019428905.1 Candidatus Brevefilum sp. | reverse complement strand
AGGGGGTCTATCACTCGTAATCATTGGCCGACTTTCATTGGTTAAGCCTAATTCGGTCAATAACATCAGGATTGACTTAAAGTAAGTTATGTAAACACCCTCATCCCTAGCCCTTCTCCCTGCGAGGGAGAAGGGAGATGTCGTTCTATTGACGCACGAAATAGGATATTACATACATCTCTCCCACTTTGCGATTGCCCTACCAAATCGCCCGAGTTGCTTGACACTTTCTCCCCTTTTCCGTATAATACTCTACGCCTTCCTCGATAGCTCAATTGGCAGAGCGAGCGGCTGTTAACCGTTAGGTTCCAGGTTCGAGTCCTGGTCGAGGAGCTTTTCTTTTTTAAAAGCCCCCAATCGAAACTGGTCGCATGATGAATCCCACAAGCATTTTCCACCATTAATATTTGGTTAGAGTTTCGTGGTTTTGGGTGTCTTAAATTGAAAACATGTTATAATGCCCTCCGGTTGTGAAATAGCACACCAACCATAACAGTGACATCTTCCTCCACCCCTGGTATACGCCGGCCGGGGGTGTTTGTTTTTAATCACTACAACCTGAAGCTCAATATTTGACCCTTCCAGTAACATTAATAAAATCACAATGCGTGTCTTTTAAGCCGTGAAAATCGATAAGAAGGTTGGGCACAGCATACTGTGCCCATAATTTCCAATTCATACTCACCTTAACAGGATATAATCTTCCAATAAAATGTGACTGATTACCACCGCTCTTGACCTACATTCGATCGGAGCCAAAAATTATGGATCTCACTCGTAAATTGACCCTTAGTTTATGTCTGTTGTTGATCTTCGCCGCTGGATGCAATGCGCAAACCACAACAGAGGTCACCCCAGCCCCTACCGCAACCCGACCCGCACCTACGCCAACCCTCACCCCAGAACCTGAACCCGAAGCCGAAGCTTGGTGGCAGGATGTTGTCTTTTACGAGATCTTTGTGCGCAGCTTCAAAGACAGTGACGGGGATGGGGTCGGGGATTTCCAGGGCATTATCCAGCAGTTGGACTACCTGAATGATGGGAACCCGGACACGCATGATGACCTGGGTATCGGCGGCATTTGGTTGATGCCCATCAACCCCTCGCCCTCCTATCACGGCTACGACGTCACCGACTATTACGCGGTCAATCCCGATTACGGGACCATGGATGATTTCAAACAATTGCTGGCTGAAGCCGAAAAACGCGGTATTAACATCATCATCGACCTGGTCATCAACCACACCTCGACCCAGCATCCCTGGTTCGAGGCTTCGCGTGACCCAGAATCTGAATACCATGACTGGTACGTCTGGTCAGAGACCAACCCGCAAATCCCCGGACCTTGGTTTCAGAATGCCTGGCACCGCGACGCGACCAACGGCTTATATTACTACGGTATCTTTTGGGGCGGCATGCCCGATCTGAACTATGATAACCCGGCTGTCACCGAAGAAATCCTCAATATTTCCAAATTCTGGCTGGAAGAAGTGGGCGTTGATGGTTTTCGCGTGGATGCCGCCCGTTACCTATACGCAGACGGCGTCGCCCAGCAGGATACCAAAGAAACCATCCAATGGTTTGAAGATTGGCGTGATTTTTATAAGCCGATCAATCCCGAGGCCTTCACCGTCGGCGAGGTATGGACCGACTTACAAGTTACCGCCAGGTACGGCGATGGGATGGACTCCCTGTTCATGTTTGACCTGGCAGAGGATATCAAAGGCGGGATCTTTGCCCCAGATCCTTCCCGTATCATCAAATCCTACCTGGATACCCTCTCCTATTTTCCTGATGGGCATTTCAGCACCTTCCTCTCCAACCATGATCAACAGCGGGTGATGTCTTTATATACCGGCGACCTTCAGAAAGCCAAATCAGCTGCCTATATCTACCTGACCGGCCCGGGTGTCCCCTTTATCTATTATGGCGAGGAGATCGGCATGCTGGGCAATAAACCCGATGAACTGCTGCGCACACCCATGCAGTGGTCAGGCGAGCCTGGTGCCGGGTTTACCTCGGGCACGCCCTGGCAGCCCCAAAACGATGATTACCAGGAGGTCAATGTCGCCCTGCAGGATGGCGACCCTGACTCTTTGCTCACCCAATATCGCACCCTCGTCCACCTCAGGAATGGACACCCAGCCCTGCGGACAGGCGCTTACCTGCCCTTCACCTCCACCTGTCGGCAGCTCTACCCGGTCCTGCGCGTGGAGGAAAACCAGGCCATCATCCTCCTGGCCAACCTCACCCGCAGGCCAATGGAAGACTGCACGATTTCTATCGAAGAAAGCCCGCTTTCAGGTCAATACGCATTGCAGGTGCTCTTAGGTGAAGGTGAATTTGGTGAGATCACTTTTGGTGAGAATGGGAGCCTGACGGCGTATCAAATTCCTGATTTAGAACCCTGGGAACAATTCATCTTAATTGCAAACCAACCTTGATGGGTTGCATGGTTTAGATCGAAAACGCGTTGTAACTATCAGCACGCAAAACTCTCTTCAATGCGTAGGGGAAACCCTTCGCGCAGCACTCTCTGCGAAACCCTCTTCGAGTCGAGCCGTGGTTGCATTGCATAGCACTCTGTGCGAAGCGCTCTTCGAGTTGGGCTAGACGGACACGGAGGTCCGCCCCTACGGTAAATATTTTTATCGAGAAAAATATCAATTTCAACACCCTCTACTACTATTTTGACAAATCTACGCCTCCTAATCAATAAATCCGTTAGCCTAATCATTTTTTATCACTCCCAGATCACACATCATGCCCAAAATCGAGGTTAGGATAAATAAAATACCCCGATTGCCGTACATAATGATATGCAGCGGCAACGCCCTGAATTATCCACGCACAATCTAAATACCAGATATCCAGTAAATTATTGAATTTTGACAATTTTTCTTATATACTATTTAAAATCAACCCTGCTCACTCATCACACCAAATTGAATAACTGAACAGCGGAGGTTAGGATGTTCAAAAATACCTATCTGAAACGTTTCTCACCTATCTTAGGGCTCATAGTTGTCCTGCTGCTGCTCCTCATTTTTACCGAAATCGCCCATGCTGTCATTCGCAACAACAAGATAAGTGGGAATCTGACCGTGGGAGGAAAGGTACTTGATTTTAAGATCAGCCCGGACGGGCAGTACACTGTTTTCAGAGGAGACGTGCTGGAAAATGATAAAAACGAACTATTCAGCGTCCGCACGGTGGGCGGTCCGCGTGTGCAGCTTTCGATCGATTTGCCCGACGAATGTGGTATAGGTGGATTTTTAATCACACCAGATAGTCAGCGCGTTGTTTACTATGGAGAAGGTGATAATCATTGCATCATTTTACATTCTGTTCCTATCGGGGGTGGTCCTTCTATTGAACTGAACCAAGCATATGATGATTCTTACCCATCAAACATTCGGGTCACCAATGATTCTGCCAATGTATTGTTTGTGTTGGTGTCTTCAGAAACCCGGCAGAGAAAGCTGTACCGTGTTCCGATAATTGGCGGCCCAATCCAGCCAATCTCCTCGGCATGGTATGTGGGGATTATCGAATACGAGATCACCCCCAATAATCAGTCTGTTATTTACGTGCAAGACCCATGGCCTAATCCCGGAAACAAAGAGCTTTTCAAGGCCAGTTTGGTGGGTGATCATACACCCCGATCACTTGAAGTTGGTGAAATTGATCGCTTTGTTAAGATCAGCCCTGATGGTGCGTATGTCATATATCGGAAGCACACCGGTAGTGGGTATGAGCTTTTTTCAATCCCAATAGAAAGTTACCCTGTGTCACCGATAAAGCTTAATGGTACTCTGGTTGCAGGAGGAAGTGTATCTAGTTTTCAAATTACCCCAGACAGCGCGTATGTCGTATACAAAGCAGACGAGACTACCCGATATATGAATCTGCTTTATCGGGCTCCTGTCAATGGCAGCACACACAGAATCCCCTTGATTACTGACACTTTTGCTGACCCTTTAAAATCCGTTTATTTATTTGAAATATCCTCCGATGGTCAATGGGTGGTTTTCTCGGGCGATCTTGAGATGGATAATCGTTATGATCTCTATTCCGTTTCAATTAACGGCGGGACAAAGGAACGGCTTAATAAAGGCATGATTGACACAGGAGATGTCATAAATTTTAAAATCTCACCCAACAGTATAGGTGTTGTTTTTATTGCAAGCTACTACTTTGTAGGGGTAAATGAACTATTCGCTGTGAATATGGCTGGCAACTGGGGTGTGCGGTTAAATACGGATCTTCCCCCAGGTGGAAATGTGAGCAATTTTCGGATATCCAATAATAGCCAGAATGTCGTCTATCGTGCTGACCAGGAAATCGACAGCGTTTTTAATTTGTATGTTGTCCCCAGTACAGGTGGGACAACATACAAAATTAACCCTGAAATGGTCCCCGGAGGTTCGGTCCGCTTATATCAGATTACACCCAATGATCGAGGCGTTGTGTATCTCGCTGATCAAGACGTTGATACTGTAGATGAGTTATTTATCACCTACGATTATGATGTGAATTATCTACCTCTAGTGATCCGCTAGGCATATTCGAACACCTGGTAAACCGTTTAATCCGTCACCATAGAGGAAAACAAACGCTCATTTTCCATCAAAAAGCGGTCAGATCTTGCATTTATTCTTAAAACTTTAAACTTATGCAGTTAAATGATTCCATACCAGCCCCCATTGCTCAACACGGTTGAGCGTCGCTTGCTTGGCGTGGAAGTGGACCAAAATTGCTGCTGCGTAGAGCGCGGGGTTCGCAGATAAATAGTCCCGATCGCCATAACAGACCGCATCCAACACCAGCGGCAGGTGCTGCCTGAAAATGGCATCACGCCAGCGCGCCGATCCTAGCACCAACCCGCCGCTGACATGGCAGTGCAGATGCAGGCTGGGGGAGTCACCAACTTGCCATTCCCCCACAACCTCGTCGCGCATTAATTTGGTGTACCATCCTGAAATTTGACCCCGGTCATAAGCCGGCGCAACCGTCAGGAACAGGTCACCCGTCCGGTCTGAATGGGTCAGTGTGTAACAGCGGGGTAAAAATCTCGAAGGATCCTGCATCCCATCACTAAACTGAACATGCAACTTCTGAGAATTAAAATTTGCCATGCTAATTATCCATTGCTCCAACGAACCGCTGCGCCTGAGCTTGTACGGCAGCTTTTTCATCATCATCAAGAAATTTGAGGTTATGCAGCATGCGAGCCATGCGGTAATTTTTTCGCAATTTATCCTGATGTTTGAGCAGGAAATGCCAATACAAGAAATTAAACGGGCAAGAATGTTCACCGGTTCGTTTGTTCTTGTCAAAACTGCACGCCAGGCAGTAATCACTCATCTTATTGATGTAATTCGCTGATGCGATATAAGGTTTTGTGGCGATTTGGCCCCCATCCGCATACAGACCCATCCCATACACATTGGGGGCCATCACCCACTCGTAGGCGTCGATAAAAGCACTGCTAAACCAGTCATAGACCTGATCGGGATGGATATCCGCCAGCAGACAAAAGTTCGAAAGCAGCATCAGCCGTTCAATATGATGGACGTAACCCGCATCCAGCACTCGCTGGATAACCTGTCTCAAACAGTTCATGCGTGTCTCGCCGCTCCAGAAAAATGTTGGCAAAGGATTCGCCGAACCCCAATAATTTTCGGCCCCCAGGCCGGGCATCAAACGCTGGTACTGCCAGTACATGTACTCACGCCAGCCGATCACCTGCCGGATGAAACCTTCCACATTGTTGATCTCAGCTGTGCCATCGTAATAGCAGCCTTCTGCCGCCCGCACAAGCTCCAGCGGTGTTAACAATCCAATGTTTAAGTACGCGGCCAGCTTTGAGTGGAAGATCACTGGGGCACTTTGGCGCATGGCATCTTCATAGGTGCCAAAATACGGCAGGCGATGGGTGTAAAAATCATCAGCGGCTTGTTGCGCGCCTTCACGCGTAACCGCTAGGTCAAATCCTGCTGCTGAACCCGTCAGATGATCGAATTGACCCACCTCAACCATCACCTGCTTTGTCAGCGCATCCGGCTCGAAACGAATCATCTCCGGTGGGGTAAGGTCTTTCGGCAACGGTTGCCGGTTTTTCTGATCATAATTCCATGTTCCCCCTACGGGCCGACCCTGATCATCCATCAGCAGCTTAAACTGCCGCCGCATGCCCCGATAGAACTGCTCCTGGCGCACCAACTGACCGGGTTCCACATCCGGCAGCGGATCGTAGACACCAGATAAGAACTGCGAATTGGGGATGATGTGCGTTGCGATCCCTAATTTCTGAGCGAGGGACTGCTGAAATCTGCGCCCCCGAACGCTGCTGGCTGCCATCGTCACCAGGCGGTTTGGTCGGAATTCTTGCCAGTGTGAAGTGATCGCCTCAGTTATATTGGATGCGACCCGGTAATCCACTCGATAGCCTGCGGCCCGCAATCCATCGGCATAATGCCGCATGGCACTGTACAGCAATACCAGTTTTTTTGCATGGTAGGGCAAACGCTGGGCTTGCTCACGGCTTTCAATCAGCAGGAGGATGATCTCCTGCCGTAGGACCTGTTTTTCCAGGCTTTGGAGCGCAGGGTGTGGACTGAGTAACTGGTCACCGAGAATCCAGACCGTGAGGGGCATTTACCGCTCATTTCAGCAAAAGGCGCATTACATTATGCGCTTGAATGATCAATCAATCCAATTATATCTGAGGTTGTCTCCAGCTTGACCACAGAGCATGAGGGCTGTGATCTGTTCATTTACAGGTTTACCTAAACCACTTCGTGCTAACTTTTCGTGCGCAAGGTTGAGCGGCCGCCATCCACGCCAATGATCTGACCCGTAATCCAGCCTGACTCATCCGACAACAAGAAGGCAGCCAATGCCGCCATGTCCTCAGCGGTGCCCAGACGCTCCAAGGCGTGCAGCTTGCTGATCGCCTCCACCATTTTCTCATTCGAGAGCAAGCTCTCAGCCATCGGGGTGGCCGTTAGCGAGGGCGAGATGGCGTTTACTCGGATTTTCGGTGCCAGCTCTGCAGCCAATGCCAGGGTCAACCCCCGCACGGCGCCCTTGGCCATGCTCATCGAGGCATGGGATGCAAAGCCTTGCTCGGCAGCCACACTGGTAAAAAACACCACCGAAGATGGACTCGGATTGTTCTTCAACGCCGGCAACAGGCTTTGCACGGCCAAAGCAGCACCAATGGCATTGATTTGATAGTCTTTGTGGAAATCCTCAACCGACAAACGATTGATGCGTTTGAGGTTCAAAGTGCCCACAGCGTACAATAGACCGCTTACGGTATCCCCGGCATCTACAGCCACCCGCTCAAACAGCGCCGGATCGGTCACATCGCCCAGGGTCATCGAAGCGCCCAACTCCGAAGCCAACGCTTTCAGCATGATTTCATCACGGCCGGCCAGGTGCAACGCGTACCCTTTGGCGGTTAACAGCCTTGCAGCGGCGGACCCCATCCCGCCAGTAGCGCCAAGAATAACGATTTTTTGCATTTGTTCTCCAGTCTCACTTAATCATGATTGTTTGTTGATTTTAATTTCTTATATCTAAATTTTACATCTGGTTGTCTCGTAAATATACGTCATGTATAAAGTTGGTCCGTAGCGTGCAGCATTTGCATTTGCATAGGCGGAAAAGTAAATTTTCAGCAAAAACGAACGGGGCAATTTCGGTCATGTTGTATAATGCTTAGAGATCAAACATCGTCAACTTTGAAGCATGGAATAAGTAGAGGAACCCATGGCAGATGCAACGCTAATCATCATCGTCATCCGTACTGGTTTGGAAGATCGAGCCTTGCAGCAAAAGCTTGAAGGCTACCAGGCCTATACCCAGCAAGTGCCCTACCGGTTGTTTCCTGGTGTTTGGTAGGTTTATTGTGCTTAGGAAATTGGACTGATGAAGCAACTCCTGTATTGGTTATGGCGCAACCTGCCCCTGACCAAATCCATGCGCTCGTGTTTGATGTGGCTTTTCAATACAAAATTCGTCGTGGGCACATCCATCTTGATCCAAAACGATACTGGTGAAATCCTTTTATTTAAACATTCATATCGCAAGAATACACCTTGGGGCTTTCCGGGTGGTTATGTGATGCGGGGAGAAAATCCAGACCAGGCCATCCAACGTGAGTTGATGGAAGAATCCGGTTTTGAGATAAAAAACCTGAAGCTGATTGAGGTTTTCCAATCAAGAGAAATGGCCAGGATGGAGATGCTCTTTTCTGGAGAGCTGGAAGACGACCAAGTTTTTGCACCTTCAAGAGAGGTTGCTGAGGCTCGCTTTTTCTCAAGAGACCAGTTACCTGAACTTATTCCAGAGCACCAGGCGATCGTTGATCGCCACCTGCCCGCCTTTTAAACCTGAATTTATCATATTATTATCCTGAAAATCGTGTATTTACCCAAAGAATTGGTAAACTTTGATTAACAGAGAAACTTGGGTATCAGCTTTATCATTTTGGTTGCCAATTTTTAACTTTCCTTAAAGTCAAATGTTTATGTTATCCACATAAAATTTGCGCAGTTCTGGTGGTTTAAGGCTTCCCCTGGAGCGCAGCGGAACACCTTCAGGTGCGGGGGAAGCTGTCTGCGTAGCAGACTGATGAGGGATAGTAACCACATGATTTCAGAGAATAGTTCTCTTATAAAGAGAAACCTTTTTCTACTGCCGAATAAACATCTGATTGATTAAGATCTTATAGCCCCTCATCCCTCACGGCGTACCGCCTCAGGGCAGGCCGTCACGCCTTCGGCGTGCCACCTTCCCCTGGAGCGTAGCGGAACACCTTTAGGTGCATAGGGAAGGCTTTTTTATAAGTGTTTATATTCATTTGGATTTTAACTTTTAGGACAGCCCCCTTTTCATACGCCTTACTTAACGGTTCAACTGTTATTACCAGCGTAGGGTGCGGTCTGGTTGCCTGCCTGGAGCGCAGCGGAACCCCCGAAGCGAAACGGAGGTGGGCAGAGCCCGAAGCTCGTGAGGGTGACCGCACCAATAAATCAACAACATAAATAATCGTGGGGTGAAAAACACACCTCACCCTACAGATTTTGACCGCACCAGTAAATCAAAACACAAATAATGGTGGGGTGAAAAACACACCCCACCCTATGGATTAATTTTTATTTTCATCGTAGGGTGCGGTCTGGTTTTGACCGCACCATAAAACGTTGTCATATTAAACGTTTATCATTCGCCAAAGTAGTTAGGCTTTTTTTCAATGGGTATTCCTTGCCCCCAATCATCATTGTAATAACCTGCTTTTACATAATCAAAAAAACTTGATGCAGACCACTCATTGGCTTTATTTACAAGACCATGTTTAACTGGATTGTAATGGATGTAATCGATATGCTGTTTAAGATCTTCTTCATCACGAATAAAGTGTTCCCAGAACCGTCTTTGCCATATGCCAGTTTCACCACGTTTTTTTTGTGTGGTTGTAACCAAGAATGGATTTCCAAATTGAGCAATGAATTGTTTCGAGAACCTTTTCTTGATTTCACCTATCCTTACTGAATAATTCGCATCATTGATTGGCATTTCCCATAACAAATGGACATGGTCGGGTAGGATGCAATGAGCTAAAGCAGAAAATGGGTGATAATTCCTTACATGATAAAGGGATTCAAAGAAAAGTTCAATTGCCACTTCATGTAAGAAAAGAGGTTTTCTTTGATAAGTAACCAGGGTGAAAAAGTACCTCCTTCAATTTTTATACGTCGATATTCAGGCATAAAGTCATTATACAATGAGAGACGTTGGTGGGGTGAAAAACGCACCCCACCCTACGGTTCAACTTTTATTACCAGCGTAGGGTGCGGTTTGGTTGCCTGCCTGGAGCGCAGCGGAACCCCCCAAGCGAAACGGAGGTGGGCAGAGCCCGAAGCTCGTGAGGGTGACCGCACCATTAAATCAATAATATAAAACATGGTGGGGTGAAAAACACACCCCACCCTACAATTAATATTTACGGCAGCTTATTATCGTAAGATTGCAAAGCCTTCATGTAATTGGCGCGCTCAAACGCGGCCGGGTTCTCCACATGCTGCTGGCTGACACTGCCGCGCATCTTTTCGACCGAGACGTGATCATAGGCCGTCATCCAGTTTTCCATTTCAGCCAGCATCTCGGCAGCTCGCCCAACACCCTTCGCCACAAACTCCGAGGCGACCATGGCCACATTTGCCCCCGCCATTACCGCTTTGACCAGGTCCAAGCCGGTGTGCACACCAGAGGTCAGTGCCAGGTCAGCATCGATCCGCCCATACAGGAGCGCCATCCAGCGCAGCGGCAGGAGCAGTTCCTCTGAGGTGGAAAGGTGCAGGGTTGGATCAACTTCCATGCTTTCCACATCAATATCCGGTTGGATGAAACGGTTGAAGAGCACCAAACCCTGCGCACCGGCATTCACCAGGCGCTCGGCCAGGTTCGGCAGTGCCGAATAAAACGGGCTTAATTTCACCGATACAGGAATTTCAACATTAGCACAGACTGCCCTCACCAGGTCAACCGTATTGTCTTCCATCTCCCTGGCGGTGATTTCCGGGTTGGTGGGAATGTAATACACATTCAATTCCAGCGCATCCGCGCCTGCTTGGGCCATCTTCTCAGCGTAGTCCACCCAGCCTGTGTTCGAAACGCCGTTCAAGCTGGCAATGACGGGGATATCCACCGCTTCTTTATTCTGGCGAATGCGTTCCAAATAACCATCAGGGCCGACATTATAACGATCAAGGTTCGGGAAGTAGTCCAGGGATTCGGCAAAACGTTCCGTGCCGCGTTCCATATAATAATTGAATGCCAGGCTGTCGTGGGTGATCTGCTCTTCAAACAGCGAATACATCACCACCGCGCTGATCCCGGCATCCTCCATCTTTTTTACGGTGCTGGTCTTCTTCGACAGTGCAGATGCTGATGCTACGAGCGGGTTTTTAAGTTCAAGTCCAAGGTAATGGGTGGTTAAATCCGTCATTGTTCCTCCAGTGATAAATTGCGAATCCGGTATTTCGTTGCGTACAAAAATGGTGATGAACCTGCGTCCATCACCATTTATTATACTTACTTTATCTGCGCTCCCAAAGCTTATTCTTTAGTTTCGGGTTCTTTGTAATGCATATCAGCCATTTGCTGGTACAGGTTCCAGCGGCTGGCAGCATCCTTTTTGGCTTTCGCCATCAACATTTCTGCACGTTCCTCATTGCTCTGCAGGAGCATGCGATACCGGGTTTCGTTGTAGGCATATTCTTCAACCGGTACAGTTGGCTCTTTGGAATCAATCGTCAAGGGGTTCACACCTTGTGCAGCCGCTTCAGGATTGTAGCGGTAGATCGGCCACAGACCGGCTTTCACCGCCAGATCCTGTTGCTTGAGACCCAGTTTCATATTGATCCCATGGGCAATACAGTGGGAATAGGCGATGATCAGCGACGGGCCTTCGTAAGCCTCGGCTTCACGGAAGGCCTGCAGGGTCTGACGATCACTGGCGCCCATCGCCACCCGTGCCACGTAAACATAACCGTAGGACATGGCCATCATCCCCAGGTCTTTCTTGGGCAGATCTTTACCGTTAGCGGCAAATTTTGCAACTGCCGCGCGTGGGGTTGCCTTTGAGGATTGACCACCGGTGTTGGAATAAACCTCGGTATCGAGCACGAGGATGTTGATATCCCGGCCAGAGGCCAGCACATGATCAAGCCCGCCATACCCAATATCGTAAGCCCAACCATCACCGCCGATGATCCATACGCTCTTGCGCACAAGATAATCGGCAATTGAAAGCAGGTTGCGGGCTGTTGGC
This sequence comes from Candidatus Brevefilum sp., assembly GCA_019428905.1. Lineage (GTDB taxonomy): Bacteria > Chloroflexota > Anaerolineae > Anaerolineales > Anaerolineaceae > Brevifilum. Next base: position 28,358 of record JAHYJN010000022.1, on the reverse strand, counting down.
GTATTCAAAGCTTCCAGTTTACCCTTGAGCTGTTCCACCCGTTCCCGCTGGGCTTGAAGCTCTTCCTCGGTTTTCTGGCTGGCGTTCAGGATCGCATCTGCCAAATCTCGACCGACTTCATTTGCCAGTTTTTCGACCAGTTCATGCCCTAATTCAACAAATTTATCGATGGTCAGCCGCATGCCGAGACCAAATTCAGCATTATCTTCAAACAAGGAATTCGACCAGGCAGGACCGCGCCCATCAGCGTTGACCGCGTAAGGTGTCGTTGGCATGTTGCCGCCGTAAATCGAAGAACAACCAGTGGCATTGGCAACAATCATCCGATCGCCAAATAACTGGGTTGCTAAGCGGATGTAAGGCGTTTCACCACAGCCAGCACAAGCACCTGAGAACTCAAACAACGGCTCTAGCAGCTGTGAGTTCTTAACAGTGTGCGATTCAAAACTCCTGCGATCTGGGTAGGGAATCGAGTCGAAGAAAGCCCAATTTTCCGCTTCCTGTTCTCGCAGTGGGGGTTGGGGTGCCATGTTGATCGCTTTGCGGCTCGGATTTTCCCGATCTTTGGCCGGGCAGTTTTCAACACACAACCCGCATCCGGTGCAATCTTCAGGGGCAATCTGGACGGTGAATGACCATCCCTCACGGAATTCTCTAAATTTGGCATTGATGTGCTTGAATGTCTCAGGCGCATCCTCAAGATAAGAGTCCTGGTAAACCTTGGTGCGGATTGTGGCATGTGGGCACACAAAAGCACATTTACCGCATTGGATGCACAGGTCCGGATCCCAGACGGGGATCTCAAGGGCTACATTGCGTTTTTCCCATTGGGTGGTTGCGGTTGGGAAAGAACCGTCAACGGGCATTTCGCTCACCAACACATCGTCACCCCGCCGATCGATAATCTTGCCGAGCACCTCACGGACATATTCAGGTGCACCTGCTGGCACAGGCGGCTGCATGGGGACGGTGCTGGTCACTTTAGCGGGGATTTCAACTTTAAACATATGTTCCAGCGCGGTGTCAACGGCTGCATAGTTCTGTTTAACAACAGCATCGCCGCGCTTGCCATAGGTCTTCTTGATCGATTTCTTGATCTGATCAATCGCTTGTTCCTTGGGCAAAATCCCGCTGATGGCAAAGAAACAGGTTTGCATGATGGTGTTGATGCGCTGACCCATGCCTGTCTTCCCGGCAACTTCATACGCATCAATGATATAGAACTGCAGGTCCTTTTTAATCAATGCTTCCTGCACCTTAGCCGGCAGGTTTTCCCAAATCTCATCTGGCCCGTAGATACTGTTGAGCAAGAAGATCCCCTTGGGTCGAGCATACTTGAGCATGTCAAATTTTTCGAGGAAGCTGAATTGGTGACAAGCCAGGAAATTCGCCTCATTTTCAGCGATCAGGTAGGGCGCCCGGATGGGTTTTGGCCCAAAGCGGAGATGCGAGACGGTGACTGCGCCGGATTTCTTCGAGTCGTATTGGAAGTAACCCTGGGCGTAGTTATCGGTTTCTTCACCAATGATCTTGATCGAGTTCTTGTTGGCGCTCACCGTACCATCCGCACCAAGGCCGTAGAACATCGCCTGGATCACATCTTTGCCCAAAACCTCGAAAGTCGGGTCCCAGTCCAAGCTGGTATGTGAGACATCATCATAAATACCAACAGTGAAGTGGTTTTTAGGTGTATCCTTGTCCATCTCATCAAAGACACCTTTGATCATCGCTGGTGTAAACTCCTTAGATGAGAGGCCATAGCGACCGCCAATGATCTTTGGCGCTGTCTCAAAAGGCCCAATCCCCAATTCCACGCCCTCTTTAACTGCATTCACCACATCCAAGTAAAGTGGCTCGCCACCCGCGCCGGGTTCCTTGGTGCGATCAAGCACCGCAATCCTTTTAACCGTGCTGGGCAGGGCTTCCATCAGGTGCTGGGTAGAGAAGGGTCGATACAACCTGACCGCGACCACCCCAACTTTTTCACCATCATCCATCAATGCCCTGACGGTCTCTTCGGCAGTCTCAACACCAGATGCCATCAACAACAGTACTTTCTCGGCATCAGGTGCACCCACATAATCAAACAGGTGGTAGGAGCGCCCCACCTGCTCAGCAAACTGGTCCATAACTTCCTGAACAATTTCGGGGGTCTTAGCATAGAAGGGATTGACGGTCTCCCGACCCTGGAAAAACACATCCGGGTTTTGCGCTGTGCCGCGTAACACCGGGTGGTCCGATGAAAGGGCACGCGCCCGGTGCTGGGTAACCAGGTCATCATCGATCAACGCTCGCAGATCATCCTCATCAAGCCGTTCGATCTTGGTGATCTCATGCGAGCTGCGGAAGCCATCAAAGAAATGCAAGAAAGGTACTCGGGAGCGCAGTGTGGCTGCCTGGGCAATCAGGGTCATATCCTGTGCTTGCTGGACTGAATCACTGGCCAACAGGGCAAAACCGGTCGCCCGTACCGCCGTCACATCAGAATGGTCCCCAAAAATCGACAGCGCCTGGGCAGCGATAGAACGAGCGCTCACATTAAACACGGTGGATGTCAGCTCTCCAGCAATTTTGTACATGTTGGGGATCATCAGTAACAGCCCCTGCGAGGCGGTGAAAGTGGTGGTCAACCCACCTGCTTGCAACGCACCGTGCACTGCACCCGCAGCGCCGCCTTCAGATTGCATTTCTGTCACATCTGGGACGGTGCCCCAAATGTTTGGGATGCCTTGGGCAGCCCATTCATCAGCAAATTCACCCATCCCTGACGAGGGTGTGATTGGGTAAATCGCAATGATCTCGTTTAAGCGGTAAGCGACCCAGGCCGTTGCTTCGTTGGCATCAGTCATTATCATATGGCGTTTCATAAACACTACTCCTTTTTATTGTAATTTTTTAGATAAGCTCAACGTTCTGAGAACGGGATTTTCCCAATTTCTATCAAAGACAAGCGCCGTTTTCTGGTTTAATCCAACGGTTAAGTATAACCTGATTTTGACAATCGATGAGGTAATATCCTTCATATTCATCGATGAAACCTGTCATATTAACCAAACAGGGATGGTAACTGCTCTGGCAGCCCTGCCGCTGAAAGGCGGCCCCCAACGCTGAGTAGTTACCAGGCATCATCCCAACAATATCAAGCTATTTTGATTGAAAGTGCATCAATAAACTTCACACATTTGTCCGGATCAATGGCATGGCCAGCAGCAAAGCTGCCAGGGTCTTGCCGTCCTGGATCTCACCCGCCATTGCCTTTTGATAAACCTCTTCGACAGGCATGGTGACCAAGTTGAGAAACTCATCCTCATCCGGTTCCAGAGGAGAAGGATGCAACCCCGTTGCCAGGTAAACCGTCATATACTCATCGGTATATCCCGGGGCCAGGTAGAACCCGCCCAATTCCCTCAGGACTTCAGCCCCCATACCGATCTCTTCGCGGATCTCCCGCTCGGCGCAGGCCAGTGGGTCCTCGCCTTTTTCAAGCACACCCGCTGGCAGTTCAAGCAATAGCCCACCGGACCCCACCCGGTGCTGGGTAACAAAGTAGATGTGACCATTGGCGTCAACCGGCACGATCGCGACCGAATCAGCATGCTCAACCAGGTCATAAGCACGCTCGCGACCATTGGGTAATTGCAGGTAGACTTTGGCAACATCAAATATTGGGCCAGAATATTGTTTTTCTCGATACAGCGTGCGGTAGGTCATCCGACTCCTTTGAGTGTGATAAACTGCAAATCAAAACGAAGGTTTTCCAGAAAAGCTGCTGCGCTCGGATCACACAAATCAGCGCAGCAATTAACAATCAAGTACGGAAACGAAACCCAAAAGCCCGGGATTAAGGGATACTGAGGGTCTGACCTGGCGTCAGGTTAAAGGGTTCCTCGAGCCCATTGACAGCGATGATCGCCTCCGGTGAGACATCACCATAAAAACAGGCGATCGAATAAACCGTTTCCCCTGCGGCCACCGTGTGGGTCGTTGGGTGTGGATTGCGGACGCGACCCTCACCTACCCAGGTACCGGTTTGGGGGATTTGCAGGACTGTGCCCGGATCAAGCAAATCGTTCGGCCCTAAATTATTCAGGCTCAGGAGCTGCTGCGGGTCTAAATTAAACCGGCGTGCGATGCAAAACGGGAATTCGCCTGGCATCAGGGTGTATTCCGCAGGCCGGGTCACGGTGGGCACCACCACCGTCGGCAATGGCGTGCTGGTGGGCTCAGCGAAGAAATCTTCACCTGGTTCCTGTGTCCCCTCACCAGGGGCTTTCTCCTCGGGCGCCTGGGTGGTCATGCCCAGAGAATCCGTCACGATTAAGATGGGTGTGGTCATCAATTCCTCATCCGGGATCTCCGGTGCGGTTGAAGCTGGCAATTTACAGCTTGAGAGCAGCAGGGTTAAGATCATGACACACACGGTTGTGGGTAAAAGTTTTCTTAACATCGGCGCATCTCCTTCTCAGGTGCATGGTATTTGATAAGATAATAATTATCTGAATATTCTGTTATTACGATAGTAGCATAAACCGATTTAAGCGTCAAGCTCCGAGTTATCTATAGGGTGGTTTTAGCCACGATCTATCACGAAAAAATACTGACAATCAACAAACCTTAAGCCATACAATTTTCTTCATGTATAATGAAATTCAAATAGATCACATTGATAAACATTGGAGCCCGTCAATGAAAAGGTGCCTTCTCACGAAAAGTCTGGTGATCCTTGGGGTGATCTTAACCTGGTTCCCCATTCTTGCGACATTGGTCATTGCTGTGATTGGTTCAATTAGCGAACAATCATTTCGTTTTGATTTCATGATGCCCGCAGAACTTGGCCTGTTTTCTATCCTTGGCAGCGGGTTGCTTTTGTGGGCAGCCATTCGGCTGAGGAGCATGATCAAACCGATTGCTTGGTCCCTGGCGTTAATGGTCATCTTGCTCTTCGGGGGCCAGGCGCTTGCAGTAGCATCCGGCCTGGCGTCAGGTGAACGGCCACCAACAGATATGATGTTTTATTTGGTGTCCAGTATGCTGATGTTGTATTCACTGATTATCGTCATGCCCGCCATCCTCGGAACCCGCCTTCTGCCAGATGCTTTTAAAACCGAAACCTCTGGGGAATGAATTGCAATTTGGACACGCATAAAAAATCCGGGGTTGCACATACGCCTGCCCCATTGACTTATTTGCCCATCGTTACAAACAATTCAGGGGAGTGATTTATGATAGATCCTTGTTACTCCAAATAAGTCCCATCTCCAAATGCGATTAACTTCATAGATTTTGTTAAGAATTGTCTTACTTTTTCGGGGTAATATAATCCGGAAAGGATTTCACAATGAAAACGACTCAATTTAAATTATGGTTGGTGATCGGTGTCTTGGTTCTGGCCATGTTAGCCTGTTCCATCCCGGGTGTGAGGACCTCATTTTTCCTCACACCAGAAGCTGAAGATGGCGATTTAAGCGCCGTGGTTGAAACACAACAACCCACCACTGAACCCCCGCCAATGACATTTGTTGTACCCAACGAAGTCCTGCTGCAAGACACACTGGTACAGCTGTACGAATCGGTCAGCCCGGGCGTGGTGTCGATCCAGGTTTATGCTGAATTAGGCTCGGGGATTGGCTCTGGGTTTGTGATCGACCGCGAGGGACACATCGTCACCAATTACCACGTGGTTGAGTTTGCCCAGGAGGTTGAAGTGCACTTCCAAAGCGGGCTTAAGGTCTATGGCGAGGTGATCGGCGAAGATCTGGATTCCGACCTGGCTTTGATCAAGGTCGATGTGGAACCTGAGGATCTGCACCCGCTGCCGTTAGGCGATTCTGATCAGCTGCGTGTGGGCCAAACCGTAGTTGCGATCGGGAACCCATTCGGCTTAAGCGGCACCATGACGGTGGGGATCGTATCTGCCCGGGGTAGGACGCTAGAATCTATCCGGCAGACGGAAGCTGGCGCGTTCTTTTCAGCCGGCGACCTGATCCAAACCGACGCCACCATCAACCCCGGCAACTCGGGCGGTCCCCTGCTGAACCTCAACGGTGAGGTGATTGGGATCAACCGCGCCCTGCAGACCGGGGCAGGCACACCCCTGGGGAGCACTTCGAATACAGGTATTGGCTTTGCCGTCTCCTCCAATATTTTGCGCCTGGTCGTGCCGACGCTGAAAGAAGGTCAAACCTACAATTATCCCTACTTAGGGCTATCCAGTCTGCCTTCACTGACCCTGGCACAGGCTGAGTTCCTGGGGCTCCCCCAGGCCAACGGCGCCTATATCGTCGAAGTCGTGCCCGGCGGACCATCGGACCAGGCAGGCTTACGGGCAGGGACTCAACCCACGCCTGTGGCCGGCTTTTTCGGCGGCGGTGATTTGATCATCAAGGTCGACCAGCAAGAAGTGCTCGAATTCAGTGAACTTCTCAGCTACATGATGCTCAATAAAAAACCCGGGGAAACCATGGATGTGACCGTCCTCCGAAATGGCGAGGAAATGGTATTCACCGTGACCTTGGGTGAGCGTCCCTCTAGGGCACAGTAAAAACATCTGACCGATATAGGGACTGTCTCAAAAGCACAACGAAAACAACTAATTTGACCAAAATCAACGAACGCACCGCGTAGAGACGCCCCGGCGGGGCGTCTCTACATATCAATTGTGGATAACCTCCCCACAACTCGGCTGATTAATATTAAATAATAAATGAGGCTGTTTCCTTTACTTTTGAAACAGTCTTTTTTGGTTTTTTTACCGGATTGATTGTGACTGCTCTGAAGGGTGCTGGATCTTGATTCCCTCGCACCCTGAGCAGTTCTTTTTTTGATATTTACAGGCAATTGCGTTAAAATCAAGTATAGATCGTTGATCATTTCGATCAATCACTTACCTTAAAATCTCATTATACGAATGGAGGCAACCATGTTTTCCGATAAAGACCTGAAGGCGCTATTGGATTATTCCTCGGAAGGACGGGTACTGAGTGTTTACCTGAACACAGATCCCACACAAGTCCAAGCTGAAGCCGCAAAGATTCAGCTTCGCAATTTACTCAAAACGGTTGACCTCCCGGAAGACGTCCAGGTTGTCGAGCAATTCATCAACTATGAATACGATTGGGCGGCAAAGGGTATCGTTATTTTCTCAAATCAGGCTGCTAACTTCTTCCGCACTTTCCAGTACGGTTTACCTGTGCCAGACAAGGTATTTATGGGCGATATGCCTATCGTTCGCCCGTTAGCGCATCTAGTGGATGCTTTTACAGGTTGGGGCGTCGTTCTGGTCGATAAACAGGGCGCCCGTTTATTCTCGTTCCATATGGGTGATTTAGTCGAAATGGAAGGTGTACTGGGTGACGAGGTCAAACAGCTCAAACGCGGCGGCGGGGATGCTATGTTTGGCCGCAAAGGCGGCTCAGACCCGAGCGGCAAGGTGGAAAACATCATTGAGCGTAATATTAAAGAAGTAATCGATTATGCCACAGCTTTTTTTAACCACCACCACATCCGACGCATTATGATCGGCGGCACTGATGACAACATTGCCCGGTTCAAAGATGATTTGCCTAAGGCCTGGCAATCGCTGGTGGTGAGTGATTTCTCGATGAGCATGAGCGCCCATCACCAGGAGGTGCTGCAGCAGGCAACCCAGGAAGCAATGGCTGCACAAAAAAGGATCACCCAGGCCTTGGTCGACCAGGCGGTCACCCTGGCTGCCAAGGGCAGCAACGGGGTTACAGGGCTGATCGATACCCTGAACGCCATCCACGAAGGGCGGGTTAAGACCTTATTGGTATTGCAGGACTTTGAGCAAGCCGGTTATCGCTGCAACGGCTGCGGCTACCTGACCGTGCAGGAATTAAAAACATGCCCCTTCTGCGGCGGCAGCTTTGATCGCATCGAGCATGCTGTCGAAATGGCTGTCCAGGAGACACTCAAGAAAAATGCGGAGGCTAAAGTCATTTTAGATAACGAAACCCTCGCGAAGGCAGGCCATATCGCCGCCATCCTGCGCTATTGACCCGTATTCCGATAAATCATCTTTTTACAAACAGAGACCCATCTCAATCAAATGAGATGGGTTTTTTTGATCCAACCAGCCTGATAGATTGCTGACTTAGCTGTTGCTGAATGCGGTTTAATATCCAAGAAAAAACCGCAGGGGGATGTGAATCCGGCTGCGCCAGGCGGTTTCATGATGGTCTGCACCGGGTGCGCAGCGGGTCAGCCAATCCACACCATGCTTATACCCTTTTTGGCGCATGACGGCATCCACCGCCTGCTGATAAGGTTCATACTCGGCATCAAAGCCCCCCGTGCCGTAATCAAAATAAATCTTGTGCTTTCCTGGCATAGGTAAATGATCTCGCAAATAGGGCAGCGTCAAACCACGCATAACCGGCCAATGGGTCGAAAAACAGCCCGCCCCACCAAACACATCTGGATATTCCGTTAATGCATACAGTGAGATCAGCCCCCCCATGCTGGAGCCCATCACCATCGTATCCTGTTGACCTGGTTTGGTGCGAAAGTGCTGGTCGATGCGGGGTTTGATCTCTTCCACGATCAACTTTAAATAAATGTCAGAGGTGATTGTCAAGTTTTGAAAGGTTTGGGGGTCTTCCTGCGCTAATTTTTCAAGTAAGGCTATTCCTTCAGGAGAGGTAAACGGTCTGGCGGGCAAATAATCGCTAAAGCGTTTTTCAGTGTTATCAATCCCAACCACGATCGCTGGTCGGATAAAGCCCCATTGGCTCAAGCGGGTGATCGCCTCAGCCACGCCCCAGGTGACGTGGGTGTAGGATTTTTCGGGCTCAAACAAGTTCTGCCCATCATGCATATAAATCACAGGGAAGCGGTTGGTCGGTTCGGCCTGATAAGCAGGCGGCGTCCACACCCACACATCCCGTTCAAGCAACCCGTCCAGTTTTAACGCCGGGTAATGTGTCAAATGAAGTGGCATAATTTGGTTCACCTTTCGTGTTAGAAATCGCGCACCGGTTCCAGCGGCAGCGGCGGGTAAATTTGCTGGGGCACTGGGGGCATAGGGTTATACACCCAATCCACCTGCAAGACACCACAGCGGTGCGGCCCCACCCAGCGCAGGCCCTGGTAGACACCCCTCACCAGCACATCGGTCATATCCAGGCATAACCCAAACAGCGCCATGGGTACGCCTTTGGGGATCGCCTTCAATTCATCGGTGAAAGCGCCGGTGCTGAAGATCAAATGCCCACCACCTGCTGCCTGGGCCTGGATCACCGGAACCATCACCGGGTAACCGTCATCTGCAATGTAAGCCAGGAACTTCAGGTTATCCAGTTTATTAAACAACGTCTTGGTCCACGCATTTAGGATTTGGGGGCTTTTCTGGTGGAAGAAGGGTTTGGCAATCATTGTTTTAATCGCTGAGAAAATCACAGCCCCCATCGGTAGCGTTTGCTTTCCGGTATGCCCAACCAGGTCCATGTAATAGACCGTATGAATGCCAAAATAGGCGTTATAGCGAAACATGGGGGTGTTATTATAGGCATCATAATCCGGCCCGGTGGTGGCGGTATGGGTGAAATCTGCCCGCCCGCGCCACAAGTCTTTTGCCAGTGTCATCACCAGCCAGCCAATTTTGGGATGCTGGCGCACGTTTTGAAAGCTCATCCCCTCGGTGAATTGGCCCCAGCACAGGGAGTGCTCACCTGCAGCCTTCAGTGATGAAAGCATCGTGATATGCGGTAAGCCCTCCGGCGTGATCGTCGCCAACAGACCGATCTTGATGATCGGCTCGAATGCCCTAATTTCATCTTGTGAAAGTTGCTCTACGGTGTATTTCATTTTGTTCTTCCTTTTGTTTGTAAATCAGCGCATTATTGTTCAACTTTGGCAGCCCCGGTCACCCAGATACGGTCAGCATCAAACGGGCTGGCTTTGGCGGCTGCTTCACAGCGGTCAAGCTCCAGTTGGGTCATCAGCGGCCTATTTGCAAAGGCCCACGCCAGGCCAAGCCGGCGGTATTTATCCTGGCACAGGTTATTGAAGGCGCATAATTCCCACCGTTCAACCTCTCCGTCCAAGTCGGTGTGTAAAAAGCCGCCAATCGCATCCAGATTGCCCACCTGATCCGTGATACCGGGTATCAGGGGTGTGCGGATCCACAGGCGGGTGCTTAGGTTATTCTTTTGGATCAATTTAATGATTGACACCAGGTTATCCAGGATGCGCTGGTTTCCCTGGCCGGTCACCCGCCGGTGGTGAACGTCGTTCATTAATTTCAGGTCATACAGCACCAAATCCGTGTGCAGCAGGATGCTCTCTAGGGCAGCCAGTGAGCAAGCCCCACTGGTGTCGAGCGCAGTATGGACGCCCCCAGCCTGCAAGCGGTCAAACAGCTGGGCGACAAATGAGGCCTGCAAGGTGGGTTCCCCACCAGATGCAGTGACGCCCCCGCCGCTGGCAGCGAAATAAGCGCGGTCTTTAAGCAATTCGGCAAGCAGCTCATCCAGAGTCACCTGTTCGCCTAGCAGTTCCAGCGCGGTTGAAGGACAGGCTTCAGCACACACACCGCATCCCCGGCATTTGACCCGGTCGAGGAAGATTTCACCATTTTCCTGGCGGGTTAATGCGCTGTTTGGACAAACCTCCAGGCAGGTTTCACAGCCAATACAGCGGGTTTCAAGCCACTGTACCTGGGAATGCGGCGAGATCGATTCTGGGTTATGGCACCACCAGCAGTGCAGCGGGCAGCCTTTGAAGAAAATCGTCGTGCGAATGCCAGGACCGTCTTCGGTGGAAAGGCGCTGCAGGTGCAGGATCAAGGCAGTGTTGGCATCAGGCATAGATGGGGTTGAGGTCTGCATGGATTTTCTTGGTTACAGTAGATTTATCACCACAGATGATCGCTGAGAGTGATCCTTGTTTGGGAGAAATTGCACTGAAATATTCTGTTTCGCTTTGCTGAACACCTCGCTGCTACGTTGCTTGCAACGTCGCTGTGGAATAACCAGACGTTGTCCGAGGATCAACCATCGATTATCAAAACTCCGTCATCATGCTGTTCATCATTACGACAGTTTTTGGGGTTGCGTAAAATGTACCATCGCAGATTGTCAAGATCGCGTTCAGTGCGGATGATATGGTCATAAAAACGCGGTTGCCAGGCAAACGCGGGGTTGAGGTCATTTCTAATTCTACGTGTACAAGCTCCTTTGAATTGATTTCCAATCGCGCCTAAGCAACCGGGTTTCCAACTTCGATTATCCTCCGTAGAGACGCCCCGGCGGGGCGTCTCTACGTGATCCTCTGATGTGATACATAAAATCAGATGTAAATGATTCGGCATGATTACCCATGAATCAAGAATGACATTACTGCGAATTATTTGAGTCTTACAGATTTCCTCTTTCACGATCTCACCTAACCGGTTTAGGTACATCCTCCCGCCTTTAACCTCCCCAAACCAACACCGATGACCCTGGGTGCAGATCGTCACAAAATACAAACCTGGGCTGGCGTAATCCCAGCCGGTTAGGCGACGAGATCGAGAGTGATACTGAATTTCATACAGCACAATCACCTACTTGTCACGATTACATCCGGTGGGACTCGCGGGCGATGATCTCATCCTGCAGTTCTTTGCCAATGGATGTGAAATAGGCGTTATATCCTGTCACCCGCACCAGCAAGTGCTTGTAGTTTTCAGGGTTTTGCTGGGCATCGCGCAGCATATCCGGGTCCAAGATATTGATCTGCAGCGCTGTACCGCCATTTTCGGCATAACCCCGCAGGAACGCCTTAAACTTGTCTTTATGAGACCGATCACGGAGCAATGATGGGTTGAACGTCATCGTGTGGCTGGCGCCGTTTGGCAGTAGGTTGATGTAATCCTCCCAATCGCCTTCGCCAGCCAGGGCTTTGCCCCCCAGGGCTTTACCGACAGAATTGGCGTTCGCGGTCGGTCCGTAAATATCAACGCCGTTGACCGGGCAGATCGCGTTTGACAGGAATTGACCCTTCTTGCGTCCGTCCGGGCTGGCCGGCATAATATCCGCATCGGCAATCCAGTAATTCCAGCTCAACATCCCGGGTCTGAACTGCCGGTCGGTGACCGTGGTGCGATGCTGCCAGGTCAGGTCTGTCCAGGTTTGCATCACCTTCAGCGCCATGGCATCCGCCTGGTCGTCATCGCGGCCGTACTTGGGGGCTTTATTGACTGCCATCGCCTGCAGCACAGCGTGTCCCTCCCAGTTATCCCGCAATGCCTGGATCAGCTCAGCCATACTGCAGACCTCCTGATCAAACACCAGGTATTTGACCGCCAGCAGGGAATCAACCGTACTGGCAAAGGTCACCGCTTCGATGGTCACAAACCGGATCTGCGGTCCGCCCTGGGTCACATCCTTGCCCTGTTCAGCACAACCGCGCACCAGGGTGGAGAGGTAGGGCGTGGGGGAATAGGTCGCCCGCAGGGTTTCAGTTCGGTCATACAAATCCACAATGTGCTGGATAATAAAGTCAGTTTGCTGAACATAGGCATCCCAAAATGCCTCATAGGTTGTAAAACGAGTGGGGTCGCCCGTATCGGGTCCCAACCGGGTTTGCAGATCGGTATTACCGGTCATGGGATCTGTATAGGGATGCATGTCATATCCCCCGGTCAGGGTCAGCTCGACAGCCTTAAGCAGGTTCAGGTTGCAATCAACCGTGCCCGACCGGTCATTACCGCACATGGTGTTCTCCAAGCAGCCCACCGGGGCATAATCATGGACATTGCCGGCGTGGATCAGATCTTCAATCCCTGCCCGTTTGGCCTGCAGCAGCATACCCGCCATAGAACGTTCATCGAAATTCAACAAAAAAGGCGCACCCTGGCTGCTTGCCACCATGTCAACCACCTGATCCATCAGCGGTTCAGGCGACTGACGGTGGAGACGGACATTGGGCTTGGGCTCCAGGATCGGTGACATCTCATCGATCACTTCCAGGATGGCAAAGGTCAGGTCATTGGTCATGTCTTCGCCATCAGGCCCCAACCCGCCTATGGTGATCAACTGCCCATAGCCAGCTGTTATGCCCTGGTTGCCGCCGGTGCGGATCATGAAATCGTAGGCGGTATTGGCGTGGATCCAGAAGCACTTCAAGATCTCTTTGCCAAACTCGCGGTCCATGCCCTCATCCAGGGAGCGCTGCCACAAGGGGTACAGGTATTGATCAATCCGTCCGAAGGAGGTACCGGGGCCGGGATAGTTTTCATCCGCCATCACCAGCATATGCGTCAGCCACAAGGCTTGCACGGCTTGCCAGAAGGTCTGCGGCCTCTCCCAGGGGACGACCGCCAGGTTATGCGCCATTTCCTCTAGTTCCAGCTTGCGCACTGGGTCTGTTTCCGCAGCAGCCAAAGATGAGCACAGGTCACGGTACTTTCCTGCCAGTTCACGGGGAATGCTGGCCGCGGTCAACATCGCCTGCAATTGTGCGCCCTTCGGTCCATGCTTTTCCTGCTTCGAGAGTGCGTTGTAAAAACGCTGCAGTTCGCTGTGAATACCAGAAAACCCTGCTTCGATTACCCTGGGGTAATCGGGGATCAGGTGACCGCTGGTACAGCCTGCATTTCCATAACCATGGTTATGAAAGTCAAACACAGACCTGCGCAGGCCATGCTCGCCTTCGATCGTCTCCAGGTAGGCCTTAGCCTGTGATTCGTCTAAGCAGGTCGAGGTCTGAATATTGAAGCGTGCGCCAGCAATCAGGTCGCCGGGCAGGATTTCCTGGGGGAGGTACTTGACCATCACCTGTTTCAGAAACCAGGCTTTACGTTCAGCGATCGACCACTTCCAAAAATCCGGGTGCAGCTCAACCAGGCGGGCATTCTGTTTAAAAGCCGCCCTGAAGGTCGGGAAAAAGGCATATGTCTCTGGCACAATATAAAAGTTAAATTCTTCATATTGGAAATCCCAGGATGTGCCAGTCGTCCAGGAGGTAGCCTCATTATTCCAGCTTCGTCCGACCCCTGAAAAATAATAATCCCGCAACCATTGAATGCGGGAAGAGAGATTTTGCGGGGTTTTGATGGCATATGCGGACTGATTTGTGCGCGAATTTTTTCCCATGTTGAGCGTCTTCGGGTGTTTAGGTGCTGTGAGAATTATAGTATGATTTTGTCAGGATTCCTTACCTTAACCGGAATTGGACCTGGTTTAAAAGCCGTCACGGCCTTCGGTGTTAGGAATCAGTAGATCGTGCGATGGGATCAATTGGAGGTCAGACATGACACACGTACTTTACCAGGTTGATGCTTTTACCGATGAGCCTTTCAAGGGCAATCCAGCTGCCGTCTGCCTTGTGGAACGCCAAACAAAGGTCGCATGGATGAAAGCTGTAGCTCGGGAGATGAACCTTTCGGAAACCGCCTTTATTGCGCCAGCTCGCGGCGGCTGGCATCTGCGCTGGTTCACCCCCAAGCAAGAAGTGGACCTGTGCGGGCATGCCACCCTGGCCAGTGCCAAAGTGCTGTTTGAAAGGAACCCGGCTTTGAGAGAAAAACCGATCCTATTCAAAACCCGCAGCGGCGATCTTTACGCGCGTTGGGTGGATGGAGAGGTTGAATTGGACTTCCCAGCAATGCGTTACCGGCGGATATCCTATGAAAGTAATGTTGACAAAGCGCTCGGGTTTACCCCCTGGGACGCTGCCTGGTCAGGCCCTTATTACCTGTTTGAAGCGGAAAATGAAGAGATCATCCGCACAGCCAAACCCGACATCCTTGCCGTTAAAAAGCTGAACATGCCGGAGGTGATCATCACCGCCAGGAGCAAAGACCCCGAGATTGATTTCATCTCACGCTTTTTTGCACCCCAACTCGGCATCCATGAAGACCCGGTGACCGGCTCTGCCCACTGCCTGTTAGCGCCCTTCTGGGCTGAAAAGCTCAAGAAAACAACCTTCACCGCCTACCAGGCTTCCCAACGCGGGGGCACGCTCCACCTGCAGATGGAGGATGAACGCGTTAAGATCAGGGGGGCAGCCGTGATCGTCTTTGAAGCACAGCTCTTGGTATAGATGCACTGATGGAGCTAACTTACCTCGGCACCAACACCCTCCTACTGACCAAATCTGGGGCGTCCTTATTGATCGACCCACATTTCACACGCCCCAGTTTGTTGAGCCTGCTGGGAAAAATCCAACCTGACCCAATAGCCGTTGAGGCAGGGTTAGCCAGTATCGCTCGCCTGGATGCCGTCCTCTTTACCCATACACATTATGATCACGCCCTCGATGCAGCCGAGGTCCTCCACCAGGCCGGCGGGCGGTGCTTCGGTTCCAAATCGGGTGCCAACCTGATCCGGGGGTACCCCCTGGACGACAGCTTTTTAGTGCCGATCACGCCAGGGGCTAAATATTCGATTGACGCATTTCAGATCCGTTTTCATCCCTCACGACATATCACTTTTCCACCGCCCTTTGGATGGATGCTGCCCAAAACAGGTCAGATCTCACAGCTCTTGCAACCGCCGGCCTGGTTTTGGGAATACCAGTGCGGTACCGTGTATGCCATCCAGGTTGACAGCATACTGGTGTTTGGCAGCGCCGGCTTCGAGCCTGGCGCTTACCAGGATGTGGATGTTGCGTGTGTGGTGATGGGAATTGGCGGGCTGGATTTAATGCCCACGGCCTACCTTGACCGGCTTTATCAGCAGACGGTCCTCGCAACAGGCGCAAAACGGGTCTACCTCTCACATTGGGACAACTTCTTCCGTCCGCGATGTGAGGATGCCCGTCCCCATACCCTTTCCCGGCGCAGTTTTGACCGGCTAAAGAGGCTCGGTATGCGTTATGGTCAGACCGTCAGCCTGTTAAAGATCGGCGAAACGATCACAATTTGATCGTCCTATCAATGATATTTGATGGCACATGGTAAATGGGTTGGTTTGACCGCATGATTTGGTGACCTTACCCTATTTGCGCTTAATCCCAAATCATAAAATATTGGGTAAAATAATTGTCCTTGAACTCAAAATGAGGAACAATGAAACGACTTTTACTGGTAACCATCCTGTTTGTATTGATCAGCCTCCCTGCTGAGGGCGTTTTCGCCCAAATAGCACCGAGTCCCATTTCGAATGTTGGTGACGATTATTTTGGCCTGCCGCTGTGTTTACCCGGCATGCCCGTCGATGGCAGCTGCCTGCTGTATGGGCCAGCCCAGGTCATCGCTGAGATGAAAGCGGCCGGGTTTACCTATCCGCCGCGGGAATTGCCAGCAGCCACACCGCCCTCTGAGATGGGTCAGATGCCCGTGTTTGTGGCTAAGATCAACCTGCCAGACGATCAGCCTGCACCCATCTATGCCTCATTTGAGGATGCTGTGGCAGGAACCAATCCTTCCCGCTATATCAACCGGGGCAGACTGCGGTTTGTCAGCTACATCTACCAGCAACCCGACGCCAATGGAAAAACTTATGTCATGCTCAAAAGCGGAGAGTGGATCAGAGCCACACCGGCTGCACACACCAATTTTCAGGGACTGGAATTCTTTGAAAATCCTAAAAGCGACTTTGGTTGGATCATTGATCCGACGGGTAGTTATACAGCGCCATCTTTTGGAGCACGAACAACAGGTAAGGCATATCTTCGTGCCACTAAAATTCAAGTCTTTGAGACCGTGAAAGCTGAAGGGTTTTTCTGGTACAAGATCTCACCTGAAGAATGGGTGAACAGCCAAAAAGCCCGTGTGGTGACCTTGAGACCGACCCCACCAGAGGGCGTGCAGTCCAACCGCTGGATTGAACTGGACCTCTTCCAGCAAACGATCATGGCCTATGAAGACGGACAGTTATTATTTGCCACGATCATGGCCTCAGGCTTAGATCCCTTCTTTACCCAACCCGGCGTATTCACCATCTATCAAAAGAAACCGCTGGAAACCATGCAAGGTTCATTTGAGGCAGACAAGTCAGATTTTTATTACCTGGAGGATGTCCCCTGGACGATGTATTACGACCAGGCACGGGCCATTCACACCGCCTACTGGCACACATATTTTGGCTACCCCCAATCACACGGCTGCATCAATCTCTCCCCAGGCGATGCAAAATGGCTGTTCGAATGGGCTGAAGAGGGTGACTATGTGTGGGTGCACGACCCCAGCGGGCAAACCCCCACCGACCCCAACTATTACGGCCCTGGTGCACCGTAGCTCTTCCTATAAAAATAAACTTTGACCTTTAGAATCAATAAATCCCTGGAAAAACATTACAACCCAGGGATTTTTGCTAATTAGGATAAAAAGACATATAGATGCGCTGAGCGAATTTTGGAAAAAACAGCGATGTGCCTTTTACCTGCTACTTTCTGTAAACACTAATTAGGATGGGTCACCGCTCACAACTCACTATTCACTATTCACTATTCACTATTCGCTTTTTTGGGGGCATATTCCGGCTGGCGATAATATCAATGCCAGTACCCAGCGCATCCGCCAGGACCACTTGTTGAATCTCCACCGGTGCAGCAACCACCACCTCCCGTAATTCTTGTGCAAGTTTCGGGATCAAAGGTTTTGGGAAGGCACTGCGGGTATACACCGGCACCAGGGGATGCATACCAACCCTAACCCGTACCGTTGAAGCCACCATCCGACGTGGGTCTTGCAGTTCGCAGATGGCATATTCCTTACCCCGCTTACACCCGCTCTCCAAAACATCCAGGACCTGGTTGCCTTCATGTTTGACTTTCAATAGGCAGCCCTGCGGACAGGTGACGCAGATAATCTCACTGATTTCAGCCATGCTATTTCCTTTCCATCATACGAATAATAACTTTACCGCTTCCGGACATTAACGGTAAGCGAAGTCGCCTTATAAACAGCGTCGTATGCCTGGGGTTTAATCGCCAGGGTCAAAATCTCCCCTGGACGGGCGTAGGCTGCTGCTTTTTTCGCCACCACTTCACCATCCTGGTCCTCAACGGTCACCAAAACCCGCTCTTCGATTGGGGCGACGGGGCATTGCCCGTTGCCCGCAAAACCGCAAACTCAGCGATGATGTGCTTGCGTTGAATGGCAGGGACCAGTTTGTTGCCCCCTTCCCAAATCTCCTGGATGCCTTCCCGGGTGATATCTTTGTTTTCTTTAGAGTCGACAAAATTGGCGTTGGGGCCAACGATAATATTGCCGTGTAAGGTGCCGGCCACCAGGATGCCCTTGCCTTTTTCCGTCGGGGTCGGGAACAGGACGGTTGCTCGGGTCAGTTGGAAATCAGCCTTATCAAGGATCACATATTTTCCCCGGCGGGGTCTGATCACAAATTCGGGTCGGACCCCGGCTTTATGCATGACCTCATCGGCGTGAAGCCCCGCAGCATTGACCGCCCAACGGCATAAAAAATCACCCTGGTTGGTACGCACACCAAGGATGCGGTTCCCTTCGATGATAAAATCCTCAAAGGCAGTGTTACGCATCAGGTGAACACCATTCATCACCGCGTTTTCAGCAGCAGCGACTGTCGCTGCAAAGGGATCGCTGATGGCGCCAGTAGGCGCCCACAGGGCAGCAACCGCATCCGGCCTAATCAGGGGTTCTCGCTGACGCATCTCTTCACCGCTGATGATCTCGATCCCCGGCACGCCATTTTGCCTGCCGCGTTCTAACAATTCTTCAAGAACCAGGACATCCGCCTCATCAACGGCCACGACATAATCCCCGCAGCGGCTGTAGTCAATCCCAAGCTCTTCAGATAATTCCGGCCACATTTCCACAGCCATGACATTGGTGATCGCTTTATTGCTCCCCGGCAGGGCATCATACCCGGCATGCAGGATGGCTGAATTCGCCGAACTGGCGCCCATGCCAATATCGACTTCTTTTTCAATTAACAGGATCTCCAACTGGTACTTGGATAGAAAACGTGCCACCATGCTGCCGACAATACCGGCGCCAATGATGATGACATCGTAGTTTTTGCGCATGCAGACCTCCGACAATTAGGATTCTTTGCTCACTTAAAGAACGTTCGCAAGTGGTGACAACGCCCACAATTATTCCCGGTTAAGCATCCCGACCAGCTGTTTCGCGTGTGAAAAGGACTTATTTCAGGCGGCTTGGTAAATCAGTTTGCTGGATTTACAGATCAGGGTTCAATGCTGATCGGCAAGCTGTCAAGGATGGCGTAGACACCGTTGATCTTTGATCCTTGCCGGATGGTAAGTCGCATATTACGAATGGTTGAAGTGGGGGTAAAAGGCAGTACAATCTCAAAATCGATGGGTTCACCCGGCGTCTCAACAGCCAATTGCCTGGCAACAATCGCCCCTCCCCGCTCGGTGACCAGGGAAAAAATGACCGGATAGTCATTAATCGGGCTGACCTGACCCCTGACAACCAGGGGTGATGTATCGATGACCGTTCCGGGTTCAGGTTGGTCAATTTGCAACCAGGGTCCTGTAAAGTCGGTGGGCTCAATTTTCGCATACCCAGCACTTTTCAGACTCAATCCCGCGGTCCGTACAGCAATCGGTCGCTGAGCTTGGTCCAGGGTAGTCACCACCAGGATCGCCGGGGTGATTTCAACTGGAATTTCAAACGCAAGCCGTGTCGTCCATTCCAGTGCATCCGAGTTCGACTCACTCAACCGCATTACTTGCCTGGCCAGCAACCCACCCTGCTTGTCAAACAGGGACACCCGGACCAGGCCATCTGCACCGGGTTGAACCATGGCTGTGAGCTCAATCGGCGCCGTCACAACCGAGCCATCTCCCGGGCTGACGATCATGATTGGCTCAACAGGCTGCGCTATTCCAGGATTCGAAACTAGCCAACCGAAGCAGACCAGGCAGCACACGAGCAAGATGGATCGCTGTAGATGATTCTTAATCGAGTTCTGCGTCCAATGCAATTTCATCCATTCCGCTCTTCACACAATAAACCAAAAATTTTCGCAGTTAAAACATCCATCAACAGACCGGGGTTATCCTGATTGTCGGACAACCCCGGGAAATCTGTCGTGTTCAACATTTAAAGATCATATATCTCTGAATATTTTTTTCTGAGGTAGGCGATATAAGGCTCCGGGGTGAGCTTACTGCCGGTGGCTTTGAGCATGATCTCTTGGGGTTCGTATTTGCTGCCATATTGATGGACATGTTCACGCATCCAACCCAAGATAGTGTCAAACTTACCTTGTGCGATCTCGTCAGGCACATTGGGGTTCTCTTCCAAAAGCTTATCCCATAACTGCACAGAGGCCAAATTCCCGAGGGCATAGGTCGGGAAATACCCGATCATCCCGCCGCTCCAATGGACATCTTGCAGTACCCCTTTGGCATCGTTTGGCGGGGTTATCCCCAGGTAGTCTTCCATCTTGCTGTTCCAGATCTCTGGGAGGTCTGCCACTTCAATCGTGCCTTCCATCAGGCCAATTTCAATCTCCAGACGGAGCATGATATGCAGATTATAGGTGGCTTCGTCCGCTTCAACCCGGATGTAGGATGGCTCAACCCTGTTGATGCCCCGGTAAAAATCACTCAAGCTAACATTAGCAAGGTAATCTGGGAAGAGCATTTGAAAAGATGGGTAGAAAAAGGACCAAAATTCTTTGCTGCGGCCGACGATATTTTCCCACAAGCGGGATTGGGATTCATGGATGGCAAGGGAGGCCGAACCGCCCAAAGGATGGCGCTTATATTTTTCAGGCACACCCTGGCCGTACATGGCGTGCCCGGATTCGTGCATGGTACCAAACAGGGCAGATCCGGCATCCTCTTTCAGGTAACGGGTGGTGATGCGGACATCCCCTAAACCAAATTCTGTCGTAAAGGGATGCGGCGCCACGTCCAACCGACCGCGAGTCCAGTCATAACCAAAGCGGCTGATCACAAAGCGCCCAAAGAGTTCTTGATATTCATCTTTATAATGCTGCTTGATAAAGGCGTTATCTGCCGGCTCTTTCTTTGCGATCTCCTGCAACAGGGCGACCTGTTGCGGACGCAATTTTTCGAAAATTTCCCTCACATCAGCCGTCTTCATCCCGGGTTCGAAATCGTCTAACAATGGGTCATAGATATGGTCATAGGGTTTGAATAGATCAGCATACTGCTTGCGCAGGTCAACGATTTTTTCAAGATGGGGCTGGAAGATCGAAAAATCGGATGCGGCTTTGGCCTTGACCCAGGCTTCATGAGCCATTGTGGTGGCTTGAATGTTTTCCATCAATAAACGCAATGGAACTTTGGCCTGTTTCTCATAAGTTTTTTTGGAAACTTTCACTGAGCGCGCTTCGTCCGTTTCCGCATAGAGATCACCAACTTCTGCTTCCAGGTCAGCAATCAATTGACCAACCTCATCAGTGGCAAATTTCTGATGCATGATCTTGCCTAATGCTGCTAACTGCAAACCGCGTTCTTCTGCGCCGCCTGGCGGCATTACAACTTGCTGATCCCACCCTAAAACGGCCATAATATGAGAGAGATCTGTTAATTCTGCGACAAGCTCATATAATGTTTGCATTTTCGGCGAATGTTCGACCTTTTCTGACATACTTTTCATTTATTTCTCAGTAGCGTCTGGCTCAAACAATCTTCCAGCGCAGGGGTTTCTCTTCTAACACAGCTACCACTTCTGACACAATATCATAGCCAGCTCGCAACTGCGCTTCTTTGGTCTGAGCGCCGATGTGCGGTGTAGCCACAACTTTGGGGTGCATTGGCATCGGATCGGCGCCTGGCGGCTCTTTTTCAAACACATCCAGGGCCGCACCAGCGACTTTGCCGCTATCCAGGGCTGCCAGGAGGGCGCTTTCCTCAATCACACCACCGCGTGCGGCACAGATGATCATCACGCCGTCCTTCATCTTGTTAATCGCCGCTTCGTTAACAATATAGTGGGTCGACGCAATATGCGGGATGTGCATGGTGATCATGTCAGACCGTTCAAGCAGCGTCTCATAACTGACGGCTTCTGCACCCGCAGCCTGGATCTGTTCTGGCGGTCTGACCGGGTCATAGGCAATGACGTGCATCCCAAACGCTTGCGCCAGCAGCCCAACCGTCTCACCAATGTTGCCAAAACCAATCACGCCCAGTGTCTTGCCGTTGAGTTCGGTGCCAACCAGTTCCTTCTTAAGCCATTCGCCAGACTTCATCCCACAATCCGCTTTCGGGATTTCCCGGATCAGGCTCAGCATCAGCCCCAAGGTCAGCTCAGCGACGGATACGGTGGTGGCGACCGGTGCATTGACCACGGTCACGCCATGCGCTGCAGCAGCCTTCAGGTCAATATTATCGACCCCTACACCCATACGACCGACCACTTTAAGCTTTTCGCCAGCTGCCAGTACAGCTTCCGTGATCTTTGTGCGGCCGCGTACAATCACCGCATCCATTTCAGGAATAATGTCTAACAGCTCTTCCGGAGAAACGCCCTTTTTATCGATCAGCTCAACTGAAGCCAGTAAATCTGGGTCAGATATTGGGGCAAGCCCGTCTGTGAGTAAGATTTTCCATTTCATAGTTTTAAGGTCCTCCTTGCGATTGGGAAATATGATTGACAATTTATTTTACCGTAATTAATATCCCACGCAGATCAAAGAATGGATGAATTACTACTTAAAATGGGAAGGTCGCCAATTAGCCCTAATTGAAATACCCCACTGATCAGCTTTTACGTGCCAGAACCCTGGCATCCCCGCGACGAACGGTGACCCCAGCCTGGTCTAAAAATTCCAAAACCGCAACCGCGTATTTACGGCTGGTATCGAACCTGTCTCGTAATTCGGCAAGGGTGATACTGCCGGAGTGTTGTATCTGGTTGATCACCGTCTGACGCATTTCATTGAATATTTGAGGCAGTAAAAGCACATCCTCACCGATTTTGCTAAGCTGTCCCAGGGTGATTAACGCCCTGAGGACTTCTTCCCCTACCTGCTCACTACTTTGTTTGTAAGAAGGCGGTGAATAAGGTTGGGCCTCAAATTCTCGCAACAGAACATCAACTTGCGCCTGTTGTGCCGCTGAAAACTTGACCTGGTGCTCACTCAACCGCAGGTCCGCCCCTGATTCGACCAATATCCCTTCACCCCCCATCCAGGCGATCAGCGCATCGAAGGTTTTAGGATCCAAGGCAATCTGAGATTTTAAACGCTCACGCGGCATACCGAGCCGCAAGGGGAATTGCTGATGGTAATCCGAGAGTTGCGATCCGACATCTTCTTTCAAGCGTGTAAGGACGCCTTGCGGCACGATCACTCGCCCACCACCTAATAACACCAGAGCGCCCTGGTCAACCAGTACAGCCAATGCCGCTTTTCCTGGTTCAGCTTCAAGTCCGGCTGCCGCCAATAATTCGTTCGAGGAGGTTGGTCCCAGTTTGAGTGCAGTCTGGAGCAAGATATCCTCCGGTGTCCCCATCAACAGGCGTTCCAATTCGTCTAACCGCACGCTGTTGAAACGCCGATGGCGCCGCACTGGATGCGGATCAACGACCTGCCCGCCCCCGATCGTCGCGGGCGGCGATGGACGGCGGATGATGAAGCGGTCACCCCTCAAGGCAACCATCGGTTCTTTGAGCATAAGCTGTAAAAAGGTTTCGCCACCAGGCGGGCATTCCTGGACACCCAGTACACGCGCCCTGGCCATCACTTCGGATGCGCCCAGGAATAGCTTGATCTCCGTGTTATGCCGCAAAGGTGCCTCAGTATCCGGTAACAGGGTGCAAAACACATCCATCATTTTTGTTGTCCGGTAATCACCGGGATGAGCCAGTACGTCACCCCTGGCAACCTCATCCACACTGACCCCGCTGACATTTACCGCTGTGCGACTGCCCGGAAACGCGCTTTGCTCAGCCTGTTTATGGGTTTGCAAGCCGCGGATCCGTCCCTTCACCCCCCGCGGGAGGATTTGGACATCATCACCGACAGATAAGGTCCCATCAAGCAGTGTGCCGGTCACAATCGTACCAAAGCCCGGCAGCGTAAACACCCGGTCAACCGGTAAACGCGGACGTCCTAAATCCGGTCGGTGGGGGTGCTGGATGAGGATCTCTTGCAGGGTTTGCACCAGAAGATCGATGCCCTGGCCCGTCCGGGCGCTGACGGGCACAACCGGTGAATTTTCGAGCACGGTCCCCAACAGCGTTTCGCGTAATTCCGCTTCCACCAGGTCCAACCAGCCCGGTTCGGTGACCAGGTCAACCTTGGTCAGGGCAACCACGCCTGCCGGGACTTGCAGCAAATCCAGGATAGCCAGGTGTTCCCGGGTCTGCGGCATAACACCTTCGTCCGCAGCGACGACGAATAGCACGGCATCAATCCCGCCAATCCCTGCCAGCATATTCTCGATAAAATCCCGATGACCAGGCACGTCCACAATGCCAATTTCAGCGCCATTCGGCAGCATGAACCAGGCAAAACCGAGTTCGATGCTCATCTCACGGTCCTGCTCTTCTTTAAGCCGGTCGGGGTTGATCCCGGTCAGGCGATTGATAAGGGTTGATTTACCGTGATCTACGTGACCCGCGGTGCCGATGACCTGCACTCGATCCTCCCAGTTCGTACCTAATCTTTGAAAATTTTGTTAAACGCCTCGATCGATTCTCGAATGGTGCTCAGTTGGGCTTGCATGCGTTTGATGTCCTCCCTACCCAATTGTTCAAGGGTGTCCTGGATGCGTTCCAACACATCTTCCACGTTTAAGATCCGGTCGCCAAAACTGGTCAGGTCGCGATTCATCTCTCGATGCTGCTCATCCTGGGCCAGGGTGTAGTTTGACCAGCGTTTCTGGTCATCGGATTTAAAGGTGGTCCACTCCTGGCGGAAACGATCTTCATTCAGGCGCTGCACCTCGGTGATCTCATTCACCCGGCGGTCAAAGCGTTGGGTCACCTCATCCAACGCAGCCAGGGATTTCTTAACAGCTGAATGCGTCTCTTCTAAACCGGAAACCTCGGCTTCCAGGTCACGTGTAATGGTTTCCATCGTAACGAAACGCTCAGACCAAGATCTGAAAAGGCGGTCTCGCTCAACCTGTGCCACATTGATTTTTTCAATAAAGCCGGTCTGCTCCTCCTGGCGCTCTGATTCTGCATCCAACAATTCTTTGATCCTAATTTCAAGTTTGCGCATGCTGTCGCCTACCAGGTCTTGTTTTCCGCGGGTTTCATCCAACCGCTTACGAATGGCTGTGATCTCACCTTGGAAGTCGGTCAACCGTTTGGCTTCCTGCCGCAGGTTATCTTCCATCACACGCAGCGAACGTTTGTAATCCTCGTCAAAACGAGAAATATCGATCACCTGAGCTTTTAATTCCTCGATGAGCCTGGCCAGCCGGATGTCTTCTTGTTTGCGGTCTTCGACCAGATCTGGAAATTTTTCATAAGTACCAATCTTTTTCCGCAACTCGGCTACATCCAAATTCACATCATCGATGCGTTGATCGTTCTTGTCAATTTGGATAAATTTTCCTTGTGAAGCATCCTTAATATCTTCGATTTGACGGCTTAAATCTGAACGTACATCGCTCACGTTAATTTCAAATTGTTCCACCCGGCCTATCAGGGTATTTAAACGGGCAATTTCACTTTCCATATCGGTAATGCGCATCCGCAGCGTGGAATTTTCTGTGCCCAGGTTATCAATTTTGCTTTGCATCCCAGCAATCGCCGTTTTGTCGTTTCTGCGCTCGTTATCCAGCCACTCCACACGCTTTTCAAGTTGAGCCAGGTTTTGTGTGTCGTCTATCATCGTCACCTATCATCCTTGGGGTCAGTAAAAACCCCACCATTTATTAAGGGATTAATTCAAGTTCGTTGTTAATGCATTATACAGGAAATCCACCATTTCCGCCCGGAATGGTCCAGGGATGAATGAATTTACCCTAGTGGATATTACTGCAATTGGGGGAAAGCGGTCAAGATATTGGCGATCCACGCGAGGAAGGTGTTGGGCATCAATCCAATCAGCACCAAAACGAGCACGAGCACCAATACAGGTAAGAATTCAGATGTTTTCTCGAGAGTCGGCCATAATCGGTCGATTTCATCATCCAGCGGCATCACAAAATACAATAACAGGCGGATTGTAAACAAAAACAAGCCAAGACTGCCAAAGAAAGACCATATTCCCACACCGCCCCCTGATCCTGCTGTCTGGGTGAGCAAGGCAATCTTGATCGGGAATGAAGCCAACAAAGGTAAACCGGCAACACTTAATTGTGCGAGCAGCAAGCCCACAGAAAGCAGGGGATAACTGCGTGCAAAACCTTTGACAGTGCTGATCTCCAACGAACCATTATGATGTTCAAAGCGTGTAAGTACGTAACCCCATAACCAGTAACCTAAGGCGCGGGCTGGGAACAACATCAGCATCCAACGCAACCCACCCTCAGTAGAAAAACCAACAGCCAGGAGGGAAAATCCGGTTTCTACCAGGGCTGCAAAACCAAATGCCCGCTTGAGATCATCCTGAAGTGCCGTCCACACGCCGCCAAAGACGATCATCACCGTACCAACCAAGCGGAGGATGTTGAAAATCTCTTCCGATGTTCTCAGAAAAGAATAACGATTTAAAAAATTCAGCCCAAATACCAGGATGGTCGTTGGTAAGATAAACAGCAAAAAGCTGACCACTGTCGGATGACTTCCATGGCTGACCATCGGTACCCAGCTGTGAAAGGGAAATACGGCTAACCACAGTGCAAATCCAAGACCCAACAGCATCGCCGCTTGACCGATGAGCGGGCTTTCAGGGGGTAGAATCACGACCCCAGTCAACAGCCAGCCCGAAATTAATATCAACGGCATGGCAATGGTCATCAAACTGAGGTAACGTAATAACGCTCGATGGTTCACCTGCTCAGCGGAAGCAAGCATTGGGATGGACACCAGCACAGCCGTCTCAATTAACAGGGCTGCATATAGAAAGGGCTCCACGCCCATGGCAGCGGTCAGGGAGGCCGTCATGATCAGCCCGATGGGACGGAAAGTCTCAGGGACACCTGGCAAGTTGCTGCTCAACCCCCATAACCCCAGCATGCCAAAAATGAACGCAATGAACGGCAGCATTTCATATGCGAGGGTGATCCGACGCCCCAGGATAGTAAGGCTGTCTTCAAACACCAACGCCAACGGCCCAATTGAAAGCGCCATTTCTTCTGGGAAAAACGCCGCGAGCAATGCTAATCCAAAGGCGGTGATACTTGTTAGGATGAGCCCAAACACACGCCGTTTGTTCAACACCACACACACAGCTGCCACAACCAGCGGTAGGATGATCCAAATCATGGGGGTGGTGAGAGTCATGCCAACGCCTCATCTTCCGAAGATTCGTCTGGCTCTCCAACCCTGATCATAAAATAAACGCCCACCAGGGCAAGACCAAGGTTTACAACAACCATCAAACCTGCTAACAACATTGAGAGTTCTAAGGCAGCATGAATCACCTCAAACCCAGCCAGAAAGCTGAGCAGGCTGATGACAACCAAATAATGCTCCGAGTTGGTCCCTAGCTGCATCAAGGACATACCCACGAGCATTAAGCCACCCTGGAGAATTAGCAAATCGACCTGGGGGAACACCCGTGCTTGCAGGGTGGGCGTCAGGATGAAGATCAGCAGGATAATTAGTAAGCCAGACAACCCCCTGAAAACCAGGCTTGCCCCAGACTCAATGGAATCTTTGGTGTTTTTTTGACGCAAGCAGGTGAGCGCGATCGCAGCTGTTGCCATCCATCCCGTAATCAATTTAACAATTGCCAAGCCAATTGGCCAGGAGAGTGTAACCAATGCAAAAGCGGCCAAATATTGCAGCGCTAAGGCCCCTGCGTTGATCCGCCAATCCCTGAAGATCAAGATCGCCATGGCGGTGATCACAATCAGGACGAATGCGAAAGTGGACATTACCTCCATCTCAGTTAGCCCCTCCGCTGGTCAAAAGGGTGATCAGCAAGACCAATATCAGGATCGTCCACAATACCCCACCTTCACCCTCCAACAAGCCAGAAAAGCTATTCAGGATCTTTCCAAAAAAATTGAAGATATGCCAGACCACACGGTAAACCCATTCCAGACGGAAAATGGGATCCAAACGGGGAAACAGCCAATCCATGACTTTTCGAACACCACTGCTGGCTGGGAGTTGAAAATAGGGCAGACCCGCGCCAAAACGCCGGACAAGAATCACTGCTGAGATAATCAAAACAATGCTGACCATGGGAAGCCACCAAACACCGAGGGTAAGGGCACCCGGCCAACCAACCAACCCCAACGCGATCATCGACTGGATGATCAGGATCAGCCCCAGGGGAAACACCAACCGCGCCCAGGATTCCAGTGCGCCAACCTCACCACCCGGACGCAGGGCCCGGTTCAAATATCCCAACACCATC
>JAHYJN010000106.1 GCA_019428905.1 Candidatus Brevefilum sp. | reverse complement strand
GACTGGTATCTGACCCAAGCTGTTGAAGAAACGATCAAAGGTGAAACAGGCGGCACGATCATTTCCAACGACGGTAACACCGAGATCGCCATCCCGCCAGACGCAGTGGCGGGCGCCGTCACCTTCACCTTTGCCCCACAACCCGCACCAGCCTATGACACTGGCACATTGGACTTTGCCGGTAACAGCTTCGAGCTGACAGCACAGGATTCCCTCGGGGAACCCATCACAACATTTGCGCAACCGATCATCATCACCCTCTATTATGATGAGGCAGACTTGGGCGACGTTCCAGAGGAAAACCTGTTCCTGTTCTATTGGGACGAAGACAGCCTTGCATGGATGGATGTGGTCACAACCTGTGAGTCAGGCGCCTATACCAGGGACCTGGAGGAAGACTGGTTAAGCGTGCCAATTTGCCACCTGAGCCAGTTTGCCCTGATGAGCTTGGAAGAAGAGCCGTTCTTGTTTGAAATATTCCTACCACTGATAACAAAATAGGTCATCCAAGTAAGTATGAGTAAGTTGAACTGGGTGATTGCTCTCAAATGAACAATCACCCAGTCTTTTTATCTAGGTAGGGCCTGCTTTTATCCTAGAGCGATTGCAAAGTCAAATATTCACGCAGAATCAACAATCTTTACACTGTAAACACCCTTTTCTTCTCTTCGGGGATGGGGTCTTTTAACTCACGAACAACGATATGACAAACATTTCTCTCACCTTGCGATTGCCCTGCCTTTTCCCCTGCCCCAAGTTTGACATAACCCACTCCGCACAGTATAATCATCCCTCGTAAATTTGTATCGTATTGATGGAGAAGAAGCCCCATGGAACAATCTAAAGAGATCAAAGCAAAGGAGCGCTATACGGGGACGGTGCTTAAGACCACGCTGCAGGGCGCGTTGGTGGATATTGGAAGTGAAATCCCTGCATTCATTCATATTTCCCAGGCTGTAAAAGACGGTGACGCCAAGAAACCGATCAACAGCATTGAAGAAGTTTTAGAAAAGGGTCAGAAAATCGATTTTTGGGTCAAGCGCGTGCGCAAAGACCGCATCGAATTGACCATGAAAGAACCCCTCGGTCTTGAATGGCGTGAGCTCAAACCCGGCATGACCGTTAAAGGCAACGTGATCCGCTTGGAGACCTTTGGCGCGTTTGTCGAAATTGGCGCCGAACGCCCCGGGCTGATCCACATCAGCGAGCTGTCGCACAGCTATGTGCGCACCCCCGGTGAAGTAGTCCGCGAGGGTGACGAGATTGAAGCCCAGGTGCTGGAAGTCAATCGGCGCAAAAAGCAGATCAAACTCAGCGTCAAAGCCCTGCAGCAGCTGCCAGAGCCTCCGCAAATTGAACAAACCAAAAGCGGAAAAGATAAGCAAGAAGAGGAACAACAACCTGAACCCGATTTGACGGCGATGGAAATTGCTATGCGGCAGGCGATGGAAAAATCCGAAAGTGATGAGGCCAATGCCGCCAAACAAAAGCCGCGTAAGAAGAAAGATTTCGATTCCGAACAGGATAATATCCTCTCGCGAACGTTGGAGAAAAAGGTTGGGCAAGATTAATTACAAACCATTCTCACCCGCAATGGTGAGTGACACAGCATACTTATAAAAAACCGGGGAGGTGCCGGAACCATCGGCCCTCCCCTTAGCTTTTAAAATTGGCTCATGCCCGGGGTGGCAAATGCTTTTTCTTGATTTATACTTATAGGGTGATGGAGGACGGATGACGACCAAGTACATTTTTGTCACAGGCGGTGTCGTGAGTTCAATCGGCAAAGGCGTCACTGCGGCAGCCACCGGCAGGTTGCTGAAAGCGCGCGGGTTTTCTGTCGCCGTCCAAAAACTGGACCCCTACATCAATGTCGACCCGGGCACAATGAGCCCCTACCAGCACGGCGAGGTGTTTGTGTTGGATGACGGGTCTGAGACGGACCTCGACCTGGGACATTACGAACGGTTCATCGATATCCGCCTGAGCAAAGTGTGCAACGTCACCACCGGGCAGGTGTATGCCGAGGTGATCAGCCGGGAACGGCGGGGTGACTACCTGGGTGGGACGATCCAGGTCATCCCCCATATCACCAACGAGATCAAACGCCGGGTGCGGATGGTGGGCAAAGAGACCGGCGCTGAGATTGTGTTGGTGGAAGTCGGCGGCACCGTCGGCGATATCGAAGGGCTGCCCTTCCTCGAAGCGATCCGCCAGATGCGGCTCGACCTGGGCCGGGAGAACACCGCCTACGTACATCTGACCTGGCTGCCTTATATCGGCGCGACTGGTGAATTGAAGACCAAGCCCACCCAGCACTCTGTGCGGGAGCTGCGTTCGATCGGCATCATCCCGGATGTGATCGTCGCCCGGGCTGATCACCCGATTGCTGAAGAACTGCAAGAAAAAATTGGCTTGTTCTGCGATGTGGACGCCAAAGCGGTCATCCCCATGGTGACCACCTCAATCCTGTACGAAATCCCCCTGCTGCTTGAAAAGACCTCGATTGCAGATCAGTTGCTTAACCGTTTAAATTTGGCAGCAAAACACAGACCGGACCTGGGAGAATGGGAGCGGTTGATCACTGAAATCAATCGGCCTAAGCCCACTGTCCGGATCGCCCTGGTTGGGAAATACGTGGAATTGCATGACGCTTACATCAGCGTGCGTGAATCCCTCAAACACGCAGCCATTGCCAATGGGGTGGAGGTGGAGATCACCTGGGTGCATTCCAGCGATCTCGAGAAAGAAGATGGTTTACAAATTCTCGAAGGGGTGGATGGCATTGTGGTCCCTGGCGGGTTTGGCAGCCGTGGTATTGAAGGTAAAATTAGTGCGGCAAAATACGCTCGCGAAAATCGAGTGCCCTATCTCGGCTTATGCCTGGGGATGCAGGTGATGGTGATTGAGTTCGCCCGCAATGTATTGAAACATGAAACAGCCAATTCGTCAGAATTCGACCGTAGCACGCTGGCACCGATCATCGACCTGATGCCCGACCAGCACGATATTACCGAAAAAGGCGGCACGATGCGCTTGGGCTTGTACCCCTGTCAGCTTAAACCTGGCACCAAAGCGCACACGGCTTATGCGAAGCACGCTCTGCGAAGCGCTCCCCGTGAGTCGAGCCAGGTCGACCAGGTGGAGGAGCGCCACCGCCATCGTTTCGAGCTGAATAATGATTTCCGTCCTGCCCTTGAGGCGGCTGGCATGATCTGCTCTGGCACTTCGCCTGACAACAGGCTGGTTGAAATCGCCGAGATCGAAGATCATCCCTTTATGCTGGGGACGCAGTTCCACCCAGAGTTTCTGTCACGGCCCAACCGTCCACACCCTTTGTTTCTTGGTTTTATCAAGGCGGTCCGCGAAAGGGCGATCGATTTGTAACCCAATTTTTCTATGCACCACTTGGAGGCACACACGCTGAATATGAGAACCCGCATTTTTACCACGATCCTGATCTCCCTGCTGTTATTGTTGACTGCGGCATGCCAGGCGAAAGAACCCATTTCGGACGAGGTCTGCCCCATCGGTGAAACTGGCGGGGAATATGATGAGGACTGTGGTCCGATTCTCACCGAAGGTGAAGTGGGGCCAGATGCCTACCCGGTGGGGGGAGATGCCTACCCCGCAGCAGATTTCTATATCCCCGTCCCTGAGGAAGCCTATCCCATCACGCAAGCAGACTTAGCACTGCTGCTGAGGACCTGGCGCTTGGCAAGCTATGCTGAAAACGGCGTCGAATCTGATCCGCCGCTCAAGACTCTGACCTTCGACCCTGATGGAAGCTACACGTTCACAGCAGAAACCGGGCAAATTCAGGGCAACTGGTCAACTAACTTGTTGGCGATCGAATCCACCCTGATCCTTTCACCCGATGTGGGTGATGTGCAGTACTATCAGATCCTGGCGTTGGAAGAAGATCTGCTCAACCTGCGCACTGTACTCGGGAATATTCAAATTGACGAAGGATACCTGCCGGGTGATTAACCCTGCGGAGTCAGTGATAAAATCTAAATGTAACTGGTCAGTCTGTAAAGACTACCCTTTAGCAGGGTTGCTGTCTGAACAATTACATGACAATTAGCAAAATTTAGAAAGGAAGTTTGGAGGTAAATGATGGATTCAAGAATTATGTCTGTACAAGCTATTCAAGTGCTCGATTCGCGCGGCAACCCCACCGTGGAAGTGGAGGTTGTATTGGGTGACGGCAGCTGGGGCAGGGCAATTGTGCCCTCTGGCGCATCCACCGGTGTACACGAAGCCTTAGAGTTACGCGATGGGGACCCGGACCGCTATTTTGGCAAAGGCGTCACCCAGGCCGTCAACAATGTGAATACCCGCATTGCCGAGGTGTTGATCGGTGCGGACGCCACCCAGCAGATGGCGATCGACATGGCGATGCTGGTGCTCGATAACACGCCCAATAAAAGCGGATTGGGTGCCAATGCCGTTCTCGGAACTAGCCTGGCAGTCGCCAAAGCTGCCGCCGCCTGTGTTGGCCTGCCGCTCTACCGCTATTTAGGCGGCGTGTATGCCCACGAGCTGCCCGTCCCGATGATGAACATCATCAACGGCGGCGCCCATACCGGCTGGCAGACCACCGACGCCCAGGAGTTTATGATCATGCCCCTGGGTGCCCCCACCTTTGCTGAAGCCCTGCGCTGGGGCGCTCAGATCTACCACACCCTCAAAAAGGTCCTCAAGGGTAAAGGCTATGCCACCCTGGTGGGCGACGAAGGCGGCTATGCCCCAGCTCTCAAGACCAACGAAGAGGCCGTGGAAACCATCCTTGAAGCAATTGAAAAAGCCGGTTTCAAGCCCGGGGAAGATGTGGCGATCGCCCTCGACCCGGCCGCTTCCGAGTTCTATGACGAGGAAGAAAAGGTCTATCACCTGCGCACGGAAAACCGCAAGCTCACCAGCCAGGAAATGGTCGCCTTCTGGGTCGATTGGGTTAACAAGTACCCGATCGTCTCGATTGAAGATGGCTTTGCCCAGGACGACTGGGATGGCTGGAAGCGCTTCACCGAACAGGTCGGCGACCGCATCCAAATCGTCGGCGATGACCTGCTGGTCACCAACCCCTCACGGGTCTCACGGGCGATTGCTGAAAAGGCCTGCAACTCGCTGCTGGTCAAGGTCAACCAAATCGGCACCCTGACCGAAACGCTGGAAGCGGTGACGATGTCCCAGTCGCATGGCTGGACGGCCGTCACCTCTCACCGCTCGGGTGAGACAGAAGACGCCACCATCGCTGACCTGGCGGTGGCGATGAACACCGGCCAGATCAAGACCGGCGCCCCCGCCCGCTCTGACCGGGTGGCCAAGTACAATGAACTGCTGCGGATCGAGGCCGAGCTGGGCTCCACCGCCCATTACGCCGGCTGGGAAGCGCTCAAGCGCTAATATTTAATAGAACCAAAAACCAAGCAGGGGCTGGCAAATACGGCAGCCCCTGCCTGCGTTAAATGAGACAAAAAAACTGAAGTTAGCATCGCCATCTTCGCTGCCGCATCCAATCCTTCAGCAATGACGAAAATCGAATGATTAGGGGATTTAGGGATTGTAATTTATCATAATTTATGCTAATCTAGTTGTAACTCAATCAGATTGAGGTTTTTCCCTATTATCAACTTGGCATTTCATCATCAATACCAGGAGAGTGACATGC
>JAHYJN010000021.1 GCA_019428905.1 Candidatus Brevefilum sp. | reverse complement strand
TATGACGCGGTCTGTTGCACGCAGGTGCCCATGCGGCACTATTCGGATGCTGAAATCGATGCTTACATCGCCACTGACGATCCGCTGGATAAAGCTGGCGCATACGGCATTCAGCATGCGGGCTTCCACCCGGTGGAAGGGTTGCGCGGCTGTTTTGCCTCGGTGATGGGCTTGCCGCTGTGCCACCTAAAGGTCGGCTTACGGACCTTTATCGCAGACATTCCTGGCGGGCTGCCAGATCGCTGCCAGGCGCATTTGAACTATGATTGCCCGGCCTATCAGGCCATTTTGGGGCAGTCTTGAGGATATGTACATGAGCTCTGATCACCAACGGGTGCATTTCACAGCCAGCCTGTTCCTGGTCCTGATGGTCCTGCTGGCCGCCTGTGCCCCGGTGAACCCGACGGCACCTCAGCCGACAGCCAGGATCCGCCAGGCGGATGCGGCAGCGGCGGCTGCTGCCCAAACCGTCGTGGCCGATTTTCTCCAGGCCTGGGAAGCAGAGGATTACCCCGCCATGTACGGCAGCCTTTCATCCCTCAGCCAGGACGCATTCTCGCTGAATGAATTCACCGATGTTTATCAATCCATCGCCAATACCCTGACATTGCAATCCATCCAGGGGGATGTGCTTTCAGCCCTGGCTGATGAATCCTATGCTGAAGTGGCTTACCGGGTCGATTTTGAAACCCGCCTGGTAGGAACGCTCAGGCGGGAGACCGTGGCCGCCCTGGTGCGGGAAGCAGATGGCTGGCGCATCCAATGGGAGATTGGGATGCTCATGCCCGAACTGCGAGATGGAGGCTGGCTTGAGTTTGTGCACCAGCTGCCCTCCCGGGGGCGGATCTTTGACCGGTCAGGGGCACCTCTGGCGGCTTATGAGAGTGCCATCGCCATTGGGCTGGTCCCCGGTGAAATGCGGCCTGAGCAGGCCGACCAGGTCTACCAAACCCTGGCAGAGATCAGCTTTTATAATCCCGAGTCCCTGGCTCGGCAGGTCGAGTCGACCCCGGCGGATTGGTACTTGCCCGTGGTCTCCCTGACCCAGGCAGCGGCAGCGCCGCACATCGAGGCCCTGCGGGGGCTGAGCGGTGTGCGCATAACGGAGTTCCGGTCCCGCTTCTATGTGGACGGCGGTGTCGCGCCCCATGCCGTGGGGTATATGCTGTTCATCCCTGAAGAACAATTAGAAGAATATACACGCCTGGGGTATCAGCAAGATGAACGCATCGGGGCGGCGGGTTTGGAAGCCGCTTTTGAGACCGAACTGGCTGGGGTGCACGGCGGGTCGCTGTATTTGATGAGCCGCGGCGGCGAGATTCAATCCCTGCTGGCTGCCAGCGACCCCGTCCCGGGGCAGTCGATCACAACCACCCTGGATAAGCGGCTGCAGATGCAGCTGCAAGCCTCTTTAGGGGACCAGCGTGCGGCGGTGGTGGTGATGGAAGCGGATACCGGCCGGGTGCTGGCGCTGGTCTCCAACCCCCATTTTGACCCGAACGCCTTTGACCTGACCGAAATTGACCGCAGCTTACTAGAATCGTACTTTACTAATCCCGACCAACCGCTGTTCAACCGTGCTACCCAGGGCCAGTATCCCCTCGGCTCGGTGTTCAAGGTGATCTCGATGTCTGCTGGATTGGAATCCGGTCTGTATCGCAGCGGTTCATCGTTGTACTGCGGCCATTCGATGTGGGTGTGCGACAGCGTCACATTGTACGATTGGACCCTGGGCTACGGCGTTGCCCCCAGCGGCGAGCTGAATTTATTGGAAGGTCTGATGCGCTCCTGCAACCCGTGGTTTTATTACATCGGTGAGAATCTATTCACTGATGGGATGGACGGGCTGCTTTCGAATATGGCTTTCGGCTTTGGCCTGGGTGCTAGGACAGGGATTGACATCCCTGAGGCGGCGGGTAATATCCCTGAAATGGCTGGCACCTGTGTCAACAGTGCCCAGATTGCCATCGGCCAGGGCGAGGTGCTGGTCACCCCGCTGCAGGTGGCCTCGTTGTTTGCTGCCCTGGCTAACGGCGGCACCCTGTACCGCCCGGCGCTGGTGGAAAGCATCCGTCCGGGATCCGGAGAATCCAGTTTTGAGTTTTCTCCTGACCCGCTGGGTCAGCTGCCGATCTCGCAGGAGACCCTGGCTGCGGTTGCCGAAGCGCTGCGCATGGTGGTGGAAGAGATGCGAGGCACTGGTTATTGGGCGATGGAGGGGTTGACGGTGCCGGTCTCGGGAAAAACCGGGACAGCCCAAACGCCCACCGGCAATTCGCATGCCTGGTTTGCCGGGTACAGCCGGGCGAATGACCCCGATCGACCGGATATTGCCGTGGCGGTGATCATCGAGAACAGCGGCGAAGGCTCTGTGATGGCTGCGCCCGTATTTCGGCGGGCGATTTCACTGTATTTCTCAGATGGTGCAGATCCAGCCGGATTAATGCCCTGGGAGACTGAACCGTATGTCCCTTATCAACCAGAAGTTGAACCTGACGAATAATTCCTAGCACGACTCGCAGCTTGATTTTAAGCAGGGAGAGCTTCGTTGGAAGAACCTAGTTGGTAGAGCTTAGTCGTTAGAACTTAGTCGGTAGAACTTAAAAACGATGGATTACGGACGATTACTTGACCACTTCCCCCTATTTGCTTTCAGCTTTTAGCTTTCACCTTTCAGCTAATACCTACGAACTACCAACTCATGAAATCACACAGTATAATCAATGACCGTGAAATAAGCGGATGCGAAGCTTTATCCGCATCACTGGAGCAATGTCCATGAAAAAATTACGACTCACACTCATCTTCATCGTACTGTTGGCGATCCTTGGCTGCACGCCGGGGCCGGCGGTGACAGAAGTTGACGACCTACCCACCGCGACCGCTACACTACCCGACCCTCAGGTGCATGTCACCCCTGCGCCGGACGTTGACAGCTTGATTGAGGTCTATATGGATGCGTGGCGTGCCGATGATTACACCAGCATGTATAGCTTGCTGTCTGGCGAGAGCCGCAGGGCGATCTCTGAAGAGGATTTCACGGCGCGCTTTACCAGTACCGCCATCGCGCTGACCCTGCTGTTTGATGAAGGGATCACCTACGAGATCCTCTCAAGTGAGACCAATCCCAACCAGGCTGCTGCCCGGCTGCATTTGAATTATCACACGAACTTTTTTGGGACCCTGAGCCGTGATATCGAGATGTCATTGGTGCGGGAGGGTGGCGAGTGGCGCCTTGAATGGCATGAGGGCTTGATCATGCCGGATTTAATCGGCGGCAATGCGCTCGAGATCGTACGTCAATCGACGCCGCGAGGGGACATCTACGCCAGCAATGGGTTTCCGCTGGCAGCCCAGGAGGATGCTGTTGCCATCGGGTTCATCCCCAGCAACCTTGATCAGAACCGCATGACGTTGTTTTATAACACCATGGCCCGACTGACGATCTACCAGATCGATGAGATCATCGAAATGGTGGAGAGAGCCCTGCCCAACGATTACGTGCCCCTAGGGGAGGCGACTCGTGCAGACGTTGATGCCAACATGGGCTCGATCAGCACCCTGACCGGGGTTTATCTGAATTACTATACCTCGCGCTTTTACTATGATGGCGGCCTGGCGCCACAGACCGTGGGTCACCTGACCTACATCTCGGAGCAAGAGTTGAACCGCTATTTGCGCCTGGGGTATTCACCCAATGAGCGTTTTGGTGCCACCGGGTTGGAACTCAGTTTTGAGGACGTGCTCTCAGGAGAGCGTGGGGCAACCTTATATTTGAAAGATGCGAATGGTCAGATCATTTCAAAGCTGGCTGAACGGCCTGCTGCACCGGGGCAGTCGATCACGACCACCATTGAACCCGGGCTGCAATACCGATTGCAGCAATCCCTGGGCAATTACCGCGGTGCGATCGTGGTGATGGAACTGGAAACAGGCCGGGTGCTGGCGATGGTCTCCAACCCCCAGTTTGACCCGAACCTGTTTGACATCAATAACCAGAACTTTATCTATGCCACAAACCCCTATGCGCAGCCCAACGACCCTGTTTTCAACCGGGCGACAAGTGGGCAGTACCCATTGGGTTCGGTGTTTAAGATTGTGACCATGGCAACCGCCCTGGAAACCGGCATTTACGATCAGACCGATTCGATTTACTGCGGCCATTCAATCGTGGTGTGCGGCAACGAACTGTATGACTGGACTTTTGAGAAGGATCGTCCGCCCAGCGGTGACCTGACGCTCCCTGCGGGGTTGATGCGCTCGTGCAACCCGTGGTTTTACCTGATCGGCGAGCAGTTGATGCTGACCGGCAACCCGGACGCGCTGATCGAGATGTCACGCAGCTTTGGGTTGGGGAGAGCCACCGGTGTGGAGGTCGCTGAACAGCCCGGGAACATCCCGGTCCAGGCGACCAGCTGCGAGCAGAACGTCCAGTTAGCGATCGGACAGGGCGAGATGACCGTCACCCCGTTGCAAGTCGCGGCCTTCACCGCTGCGGTGGGTAACGGCGGGACGCTGTATCAGCCCACCCTGATCGATGCCATCGGCCCCTCGAACGGCGATCCGACCTACACCTTTGAGCCCGAGGTCAGCGGGAGCCTGCCTGTTTCCCCTGAGAATTTAACCATCATCCAAAACGCGATGCGCGATGTGATCACCAACCCGCGCGGCACTGCCCAAATCCAACTGGGCACCTTGCGTTACCAGCCATACGGCAAAACCGGCACTGCTCAGAACCCCTTTGGGGCATCGCATGCCTGGTTTGCCGGTTATACCCGGCTAAATAACCCCGACCGGCCGGATATCGCCGTGGTGGTGATGCTGGAAAATGCCGGAGAGGGTTCGGATATGGCTGCGCCCGTCTTCCGGCGAGCGGTCTCGCTTTATTTCTCGAATTACTCGGATACCGGCCGGGTTCTCCCTTGGGAGGCCTATGCCTATGTGGTCGCCTCGCCCACACCAATCCCAACCGATACCCCGGTGCCGACCAACACGCCCCTGCCGACAGAAACGCCGACCCCCGGGCCAACAGCTGAGGAGCCCGAGGAGTGAGTTTGTTGGCTGGCACCCTTGATGGCCTGGTGATTCGGGCACAATCCGGTTTCCTGACCGTGAGGACGGATGCTGGTGATTACACCTGCCGGTTGCGCGGCCGGCTGAAACAGGGCGAGCAGGAGGGGGATAGAGTGGCGGTCGGTGACCGGGTGACGATCACACCTGAAGAAGACGGCAGCGGCGTGATCGAGCAGGTCCATGAGCGCACAGCTGAATTTTCCCGTATGAGGTCGGGTATCAAACGTGAGTTCCGCCAGATCCTGCTGGCTAACCCCGATCAAATTGTGGCCGTGTTTGCCTGTGCTGAGCCCTCGCCCAGCTTGCGCATGCTGGATCGCTTCCTGGTGATCGCTGAAAAGCAGGCGGTCGAAGCCGTGGTGGTGGCCAATAAGGCCGACCTGGTGACCCCGGAGCACGCCCGGGAAATTTTTGAAATCTACACACAACTTGGCTACCCGGTGGTGTACACCTCTGCCCATACCGGGCAGGGCGTGGCGCAACTGCGGGAGCACTTAAAAGGAAAGCTGTCCGCACTGACCGGGCCTTCCGGGGTGGGGAAATCGAGTTTATTGAACGCCATCCAGCCCGATTTAGGTTTGCAAGTGCGCACAGTCAGCGAGACAACCTCGAAAGGGCGGCATACCACCCGGGTGCGGGAGTTGTTCCCGCTGGATGTCGGCGGATATGTGGCTGACACCCCGGGCATCCGTTCGCTGGCGCTGTGGGACACCGAACCGGAGGAATTAGACGCCTATTTTATTGAAATGCGGGACCTGGTGTCGGACTGCCAATTCTCAGATTGCACCCACACCCACGAGCCGGGCTGTGCGGTTTTGGCCGCCGTGGATGCTGGCGAAGTCGCTCGAGAACGCTACAATTCCTACTTGAGGCTGCGTTTTGGGGATGATTCGGAAGAATTTATGGACGAGGGCGAATTTGATTAACTGATGGGTGGTGACTGTTGAAGGGAAAAAATATGAACAAAGTTGTTATGGTGATCCTCCTGGCTGTGTTTTTACTGTCTGCTTGCAATGCAGTCGTGGATGACCCGCTGGTTGAACAGCCCATCCCTACCGAGACCTCTCAGGTGATCCCCAGCCCTACACCGACTGAACACCCGCCGGTGGTATTGAACGTGTGCACAACCGGGCTGCCCGAGACGCTTTTCCCCTATTCTGGTGGAAACTCGCCCGCCAAAGAGCGGATTTTGTCTTTGTTGTACCCCCAGCTATTGGATCCTGACAACGCCCTTTTTACATCGCAAGTCCTTGACAAGCTCCCCAGCCAAAGTGACGGTGGCCTGCGGCTGGAGCCGGTCCCTATCCGGCGGGGGCAGACCGTCGTCAACGCACGCGGTGAGCTGGTATCCGCCATAGAAGGCGTGTGGGTGCGCCCGAGCGGCTGCCGGGATGCGAACTGTGCCATCACCTGGAACGGGGTGGACCCGCTGGAAATGGACCAGATGGTGATCGACTTCAAACTGCGGGACGATCTGACCTGGTCCGACGGGACGCCGGTTTCCGCTGGGGATTCGGCCTTCAGCTTCAGGCTGGCCAGCGCCCCGGACTCCCCTGCCAATGGTTGGGCAGAGGCGCATACAGCCGGGTACAGCGCGCTGGATGACCGTACCGTCACATGGGTCGGATTCCCTGGATTTGCCAGCCCAGACCTGGGACGTTTTTTCTGGTCGCCGTTGCCAATGCATGCCTTTGACACTGGTGTTGATTTTGGCCAGGTGGCTGATGATGCGCTGTGGACAACCTCACTTCCCAGTTATGGACCCTTTACCCTGGCTGGGTGGGACGCAGGCGAGTTGCGCTTGGTGAGAAACCCGCATTATTTCAACGCTGCAGTTGAGATTCCCGATTCAGACCAGGTTGTCTTCCGGGTTGTGCAGGGTAGTCCAGACGCCGGTTGGGCAGCGCTGCAGGAAGGGGCATGTGACGTGCTGGATGCCAGCTTCCGCCTGGCTTCCGAACCAGGGCTGCTGGCTGAGATAGAAGGACAGGCGGGGGTTGACCTGCGCGTGCGGAGCGGTGAGGCCTGGACGCAGCTGGTTTTTGGTGTGAGTCCTGCCGAGTATGATGCCCTAAATAACCCGATCTTCGCCCAGCGGCGGGATTATTTTGCCGACGTGCGGACCCGCCAAGGGATCGCCGCGTGCTTGGACCGCCAGGTGCTGGCGGCGGCGACGACGGGGGGGTGGGGGTCACCCTGGCCGAGCTTTGTGTCGCCCGCGGGCTCAACCCTGGAGCAGGGGATCGTCTTCAATCCGGAAGCCGGCGCGGCCTTGCTGGATAGCGCGGGCTGGATTGATTATGACGGTGACCCGTCCACGCCGCGCATTTCTTGGAACGTGCTTAACGTGTTCAACGGGACGCCTTTCTCGGTTGAGCTGCTGGTCGGCCCTTCCCCATTTCACCAGGATCTGGCGGTCATGATCCAGGAAGCGTTGACAGCCTGCGGCCTGGGGGTGACTGTGCGAACACTGCCAACTGAGGAGATGTTTGCACCCGGACCCGGTGGTCCCTTGTTTGGGCGTGACTTTGACCTGGCGTTGATCGCCTGGCAGCCGCTCCCCGGCCCGGATTGCGGTTTATACACCAGTTGGGCGGTCCCCAATGTGGGCAACGGGTGGATCGGGACGAATATCGCCGGGTTTGAAGATGAGAGATATGACCGGGCTTGCACAGCTTCGACGCTGGCGCTGCCGGAGGAGGAGGCAGCACTGCTGGCTCACGCAGAGGCAGTTTTTGTGGAGTTGCTGCCTGCGGTACCGCTGTTCGCGCCGCCGGTGGTTGAGGTGTGGAGAATAGGTGGTAGGTGAAAGTTGACAGCTGATCCCACTTCGCTTCGCTGCGGGGACTTCGTAGCTCGTAGTTGGTAGATGGTAGCTCGTCGTCGGTAGCACGGAATTTTTACACCTGCGTGCTGCCGGACCTCCCCCCGTCCCCCCCTACTCGAAGAGTGCTGCGCGAAAGGGAGGGGAGAGGTTGATCTCGCGGGCATTCACCTGTAGGGTGCGCAGTTCTTTCCTGCGCACCACAACTAAATTCATAATGGTTGAACTTTGTAACCCACAAATGAGGTCGAAGGGTGTTTTTCTCCCCCTGCTTGCGGGGGGTAGGGGGGTGATTGAATGTCAGAAACATGCATGATTCTCGGGGTAAACGAATATCTATCAGGGGCATCATTATATTTTTTACAGCATAGCAATAATGGTGCGCACAAGAGAGGTGCACACCCTACGGCTGACCAGCTTGTTAAAATCCCGGGGGTCTGAGGAGAATCAAACGAACCCCAAGTTAAATGTAAACCTTTGAAGACCCTGAAACAAAGACCCCCGGGATTTGCCTTGTCCTGACCACGGATGGTGGGTTGGCGGGGAACCCGGTTATGCAACAGTGTTGAGTGTGCCTGGGTATACCTTTTTTATCCGCCAACCCACCCTACAAAAATTGCCGATCTCGCTGGTCTCATGACCAGCGAGTGCCATTGACCGCAGGTCTCCATGGTTAAAATCCCGGGGGTCTGAGGAGAATCAAACGAACCCCAAGTTAAATGTAAACCTTGAAAGACCTGAAACAAAGACCCCCGGGATTTGCCTTGTCCTGACCACGGATGGTGGGTTGGCGGGGAACCCGGTTATGTAACAGTGTTGAGTGTGCCTGGGTATACCTTTTTTATCCGCCAACCCACCCTACAAAAATTGCCGATCTCGCTGGTCTCATGACCAGCGAGTGCCATTGACCGAAGGTCTCCAAAGATGGTGCGCACAAGAGAGGTGCACACCCTACGGCTGACCAGCAAGAATTTATGGTGCGGTCACCCTCACAAGCTACGCTCTCAGGGCAGGCAAACAGATCGCACCCTACGAAGGATTTTCCCCTGATGGCTGTCAGACCTCCCCCATCCCCCCCAGAGTGCTGCGCGAAAGGGAGGGGATGGCGAGCGCCTTTTACCGAAGGTCTCCATAGTTAAAATCCCGGGGGTCTGAGGAGAATCAAACGAACTTCATGTCAAATGTAAACCTTTGAAGACCCTGAAACAAAGACCCCCGGGATTTGCCTTGTCCTGACCACAGATGGTGGGTTGGCGGGGAACCCGGTTATGCAACAGTATTGAGTGTGCCTGGGTATGCCTTTTTTATCCGCCAACCCACCCTACAAAAATTGCCGATCTCGCTGGTCTCATGACCAGCGTGTGCCATTGACCGAAGGTCTCCATGGTTAAAATCCCGGGGGTCTGAAGAGAATCAAACGAACCCCAAGTTAAATGTAAACCTTGAAAGCCCTGAAACAAAGACCCCCGGGATTTGCCTTGTCCTGACCACAGATGGTGGGTTGGCGGGGAACCCGGTTATATATCCTGTTTGATATGAGGGTGTTGAAAATGATATTTTTCTTAATAAAAATTAAATC
Source organism: Candidatus Brevefilum sp. (assembly GCA_019428905.1). GTDB lineage: Bacteria > Chloroflexota > Anaerolineae > Anaerolineales > Anaerolineaceae > Brevifilum. The sequence goes on along the minus strand of JAHYJN010000021.1, from coordinate 31,508 downwards.
GTAGGGGCGGACCTCCGTGTCCGCCCAGGGCAACCACGGAGGGTTGCCCCTACGCATTGTTATAATGTAGATAATAATAATAGTTAATGGAATTATTTATAGATTTTGACAAATGATGATTAATCATTGTTCGTTTTTCAACACCCTCGATATACCTCTTGACTTCTAAAACAAAACCATCTATTATTCATAGTATGAATAAAAGTTATTCATCACCTGAATTATATTATAAAAGATGGTTGACACCCCATTTGCAGGATGCTTTAAACGACACATCGATTTTGGTCTTAACAGGCGCAAGACAAGTAGGAAAAAGCACCCTTTTGGTAAATGAAGCACCGTTTTGTGATTTTCGTTTTTTAACTTTGGATGATTTCGACACACTTCAGCAAGCCAAAGGGGATCCTAAATCGCTGTTTAGTGGGGCAGATAGGATTATTATCGATGAAGTCCAAAGAGAACCCGATTTACTTTTAGCTGTCAAACAAACTGTGGATGAAAATCCATCCCGTTATAAATTTGTTTTGTCAGGCTCAGCGAATTTGCTGTTGATGAAACAGGTCAGTGAAAGTCTTGCAGGTAGAGCCATCTACTTTGAGTTAAACCCGATGACCTTGGGAGAAATCAACCAAGTGCCGCCGCCCAGACTGATTTGGGATGTATTGAATGGTATCTGGCCGGAAGCGGGACCCTACCAAGCTCCACTACCGCAGTTGCCGCCACTGCTTTTGAGAGGCCTGATGCCATCACTGCTTCACCTGGATAACGCGCATTCCTGGACGCGCTGGTGGGAAGGGTATGTGACCACTTACCTTGAACGCGACCTGCGTCAATTGTCGCAAATCGATTCGTTGTTGGATTTTCGACGTTTGATGATGCTGTTGGCGCTGCGGTCTGGTCAAATTCTGAACCAATCAGAGCTTGCCAGGGATGGAGAGCTTTCTCAACCAACAGCTCACAGGTATATTAATCTGTTAGAGACATCTTATTTGTTCAGGCGCCTGCCCCCGTTCACTTCAAACCGCAATCTCAGGCTGATCAAATCGCCCAAGGCTTTCTGGAGCGACCCAGGCCTGGTGGCCTATCTATCGGGTTATTATGAAGAAGACGACTTGCAGGAAGCTCGTGAGTATGGGCAGATCTTTGAGACCTTTATTTTTCATCATTTGCAGGTGATCACCCAGCTGTTAACACCCAAGGCGCGCTTGTTTTACTGGCGAATGAGATCAGGCCAAGAAATCGATTTTGTCCTGCAGCATGGACGCAAAATTCTGCCAATTGAAGTCAAGCTGACCCAAAAACCAGGTTATGACGATGCCAAGAATTTGAGGCTGTTCTTAGAAAATTACAAAAATGCGGAGGCTGGCTTATTGATCACCTGCGGTCAAGAGATTAAACGGTTGGGGAGCAAAATCATGGCCGTTCCCTGGCCGATGCTCACCGGGCAAGAAGAAAAGCGATGAGATAAGCTGATCCCACTTCGCTTCGCTGCGGGGACTTCGTAGCTGATAGGTGAAAGGTGGTAGCTGGTAGCTGGTAGTCGGTAGCACGGAATTTTTACACCTGCGTGCGAGTGCTCTCGACCGCAGGGCTCTTATTAAAATCCCGGGGGTCTGAGGAGAATCAAACGAACCCCAAGTTAAATGTAAACCTTGAAAGCCCTGAAACAAAGACCCCCGGGATTTGCCTTGTCCTGACCACAGATGGTGGGTTGGCGGGGAACCCGGTTATGCAACAGTATTGAGTGTGCCTGGGTATGCCTTTTTTATCCGCAAACCCACCTTACAAAAATTGCCGATCTCGCTGGTCTCATGACCAGCGAGTGCCTTTGACCGAAGGTCTTTTAAGATGGTGCGCAGACGTGCCCTGCGCACCCTACGAAAGAACCATCTTTTCTGTAGGGCGGGTTCCGGTTTTGAACCCGCCGTTTTTTTGGTTTTCAGAACATTGATCAATTCAGTATGGATGAAATCTAAAAGTAGTGCGGTCAAATTCAGACAGAACCCTATAAATGTGCTGACTTTTTCTGTTCAGGTTGAATAAGCACAAGGCACAATTCATGAATGGTGCGGTCAAATTCGGACCGCACCCTACGAAGGATTTCGTCATGATGTGCGATCGGACCTCCTTAGGGGGGTCAAGAGAGATGGTGCGGTCAAAATCAGACCGCACCCTACGAAAGAATTCTCTTTTGCCTACCAACGACCAGCTACGAGCTGCGAATTCAGCGGTGTGGGAATGCCACATACCTAATACCTAATCGCCTAATACCTATTCACAACCCATGAAATCCCCGAAGCGAAGAAAAGTGGGACTATTCACAATTCACCATTCACCATTCACAGCATTAGCCCTAATCACCCATTTTCGCATTTTCTGCACTTGTTTATCAATAATCTCAAAGTAACGTGGTATAATATTAAATGCAATATCAATCACATCACAAATTATCGCGCGGAGGGAAAATTTTATTCAAGAGCAGCACTCATAATTTGGTCTTAGGAGCGCTAGGAATTCTTGACGAAAAATGGGATGTGTGCTATATTTTTGGTCTAAATGGGTGCCATAATTTGCCTTTTAAGGTATGATTATTGGCGCGAGTATTTAATGTATTTTTATTTAGCAGTAGCTTAGTCAGGCAGTTTTTAAAGGAGGTGGTGAACACTCATTAAAAACCAGAACAAAAGCAACACCCCATTGTCAAGTCAATCCACTATATTCTGACAAATAATTATTTGTTAAGAAGGAGAAAAAAATGCAAAAGAAACTGTTAGCTTTGTTTGGCGTCGTTATGGCGCTGGCGATGGTTTTAAGCGCTTGCCAGCCCGCCGCCGTCACACCTGAAACGATCGTTGAGACTGTTATTGAAACAGTAATCGAGACGGTCGAAGTCGAGGTGCCGGTTGAGGTTGAGGTTCCGGTTGTGGTTGAACCCGAAGTGCCAGTCTCCACCCGTGTGGGTGGTTGGTTCGACACGATCATCGTTGTCGAAGAGCCCAGCACCGATGCCGCCATCACCCGCCTCGAGGTTGAGGAAATCGACGCGTTCTTCTATACCGTCGGCAATCCCGAAGCGGCCGCAAAAATTGAAGCCGCGCCGAATATTGATTACTGGCGCTCCTCCGGCTCATACAATGAGCTCAGCTTCAACACCACCGGCCCAGTGTGGGAAGATGGAGCCATTGGCAATCTGAATCCCTTTGGCGTGCCAAAAATCCGCGAAGCTATGAACTACCTGATCGACCGTGATTATGTCGTACAGGAGATTATGGGCGGCTTGGCCACAGCCCGCTGGACCACCTTCAACAGTGCCTCCAACGATGCGGCCACCTTTGCCGCTGAGATTCGTGCCCTGGAATTGAAATACCCCTATGATAAAGAATTAGCTGCAGAGCTGATCGGCGCTGAAATGGAAGCCCTGGGTGCGACCTTAGATGGTGGCGTATGGACCTATGAGGGCGAACCGGTTACACTCAGCGTTTTGATCCGCATCGAAGACGAGCGCCTGGCGATTGGCGATTATGTGTCCAATCAGCTGGAGGACATTGGCTTCACGGTTATCCGCGATTACAAGTCCGCTGCTGATGCTTCACCGATCTGGTATGGCGGTGACCCGAATGCTGGCGCATACAGCATTTACACCGGCGGCTGGATTACCACAGCCATCCCGCGCGACCTGGGTGACAACTTTGCCTTCTTCTACACTGACATGGGCTTACCCTCACCGATGTGGCAGAATTATGTCAACGACCCCGAGTTCTACGATCTGGCTGAACGCCTGGACAATGCTGATTACAATTCGCTAGAAGAGCGCCGCGAGTTGATTGCCCGAGCTTTGGAGCTGTCCTTAGAAGATGGCGCCCGCTTGTGGCTGTGTGACCGCAACGCGATTGCACCCAAGCTGACCAACATTTCCGGTGCTGCTGACCTGTATGGAAACATTACCGGCGCTATGTTGTGGGCCAACACCATCAGGCGTGCAGGCGAAGAGGGTGGTTCCTTTACCATGGCCATGCCCAGCATTCTGACCGAGCCCTGGAACCCGATCGCTGGCTCCAACTGGATCTATGACATGACCCTGATCCGCGGCACATCCGATATGGCAACCGTCCCGGATCCCTATACTGGCTTAGCCCTGCCCGTCCGAGTTGACCGCGCTGAAGTGGTTGTCGAAGAAGGTTTACCCGTCTTCCAGACCCTGGATTGGGTTGACCTGAGCTTTGAAGCTGAGATCCTCGTCCCCGAGGATGCCTGGGCTGACTGGGATGCAGAAGCGCAGCAATTCATCACCGTCGGCGAAAAAGCCGCCGCTGCAGCAGAAGCAGCCGCCGCTGAGGCTGAAGAGGGTGAAGAAGTTGAGCCCGCTGGCCCCGTCACCGCCAAACGTAAGATCACCGTTTACTACCAGGAAGACCTGTTTGACGTGGTTACATGGCACGATGGCAGCCCGATTTCGATGGGTGACTTCCTGATGGGCATGATCCTGACCTTTGATCGTGGTAAAGAAGACAGCGCCATCTACGATGCCGCTGCTGCCCCTTCATTGCGCTCCTTCCTGTCTGCTTTCAAGGGTGTCAAGGTTGTTTCCACCGATCCTTTGATCATCGAAACCTACACCGATACCTTCTACCAGGATGCTGAGATTGGCGTTTCGACCTGGTGGCCATACTACGCACAGGGCATTGGCGCCTGGCATAACCTGTACCTCGGTATCATGGCGGACGCTGCTGGCGAAGCCGTTTTCTCCCAGGCTAAGGAGTCTGAGTTGGGCGTTGACCGGCTGAGCTACATCGCTGGCCCGACGGTTGACATTATGAAATCCAAATTGGACCTGTGGGCGGAAGAGGGCGGTCTGCCTTACGAACCGACCTTCAGCCAGTTTGTCACTGAAGATGAAGCTGCCCTGCGCATCCAAAACCTGACCGAATGGCACCGCCGTTACGGCCACTTCTGGATTGGCATGGGTCCTTACTACCTGCAGCGAGCCTTCCCGGTTGAGGGTACCGTGATCCTGAATCAAAACCCGAACTACCCGGATCTGGCAACCCGTTGGGATCGCTTTGGGGCTGCACCCATCCCCGTGGTTGAATTGGATGGTTCCGCACGTGTGACCATCGGCACCGAAGAGGTCTACGAAGTGACGGTGACCTTTGATGGCGCTCCCTATGCACTGGCTGATATCACCACTGTGAACTTCCTGGTGGTTGATGCCACCAACCAAGTTGCCTATGTGGGTGAGGCGGTTGGTGTGGCAGACGGACTGTTTGAGATCGTCATGACACCTGAGATCACTGGTGCACTGGCAGCAGGCTCCAACACGCTTGAGGTTGTTGTTGTTTCCAAGCTGGTGGCGGTCCCTGTCTCTACTGGTTTGACCTTTGTGACCGTTGAGTAGTTTGAAAGATTTTTAGTCTGTTTTGACTGGGGGCGGGGCGTACGCCACGCCCCCAGTATCCTTAAATTTTATGTGTGTTTTTAGAAAGCGAGTATCGCCATGACAGATACAACCTTTACACCTGAAGAGCTGGAACAACCGGTTGAAACAGCGAAAAAGAAACCTAATTCAACGCTGAGGTTGATTCGCTATACCGTGGGAAAATTTATTTCGCTGTTCCTGGCCGTATTAATCGGGATGTACCTGGTGATTTTGATCGCCAATATGGGCGGTTATGTGGACCAGATCATGAAGGCACAGATTCGAGATGGCATCGGTCTCAGCGTCAGCATGGACCCTGAATTACGCCGGCGGCCGGCTGCAGAACGCCAGCAATTAATCAACGAGCTGGTGGCGGTCGAAGAACAGCGTTTGGGGTTGGATAAGCCCTTTATTGGGCGTAGTTTTCGCTTTTTATTCGACGCCATGACGTTAGATTTGGGTCGTGCGCAGCAAATATCCAGCGACAGCGGCTCGCGCTTTGTGCGTTTGATCATTCTTGAACGACTGCCCCCGACCTTGCTGTTGATGACCACGGCCAGTTTTAGCTTGTTCATTATCAGCCTCGTGTTTGCTTTGTTCTTATCCAGGAATTATGGCAGTATTATTGATAAATTGGTGATTGCACTGTCGCCAACCTCCTCCGCGCCGCCCTGGTTTGTCGGCATCTTTTTACTGTTGATCTTCGCTGCTGTGTTGGGCTGGCTGCCCTTTGGGGGTATGGTGGCGGCACCCCCGCCCGAGGATCCGATTGCCTACGCCCTCAGCTTGGCTAGGCACTTGGTTCTCCCCGTTTCGGCCTGGCTGATCAGCGGCTTCTTCGCCAGTGTTTTCAGCTGGCGGACTTTCTTTTTGATCTTCTCGATGGAAGATTATGTTGAGCTGGCGCGGGCTAAGGGCCTCTCATCCCGGGATATTGAACGCCGTTATATCCTGCGGCCAACCTTGCCGAACATCATCACCAGTTTTGCACTGATGCTGATCGGCCTGTGGCAAGGCGCCATCCTGACGGAAACCATTTTCAACTGGCCTGGCCTGGGGCGCATGCTCTACCGGGCTGTGCAGACCTTTGATACGCCGGTGATTATCGGGTCGCAGGTTATCTATGCCTATTTGTTGGCCATCACGGTGTTTTTACTGGATTTCATTTACGCCCTGGTTGACCCCCGGGTGCGTGTGGGAAGTGGAGGGCCAAAAGCATGAAAAAATTCTTTGCAAGCATCAAGCAGTACCCCTCTGCGATCATTGGGACAATCATGATCCTGTTCCTGGTGGTGCTGTCTATTTATGTGGTCATTACCATCCCCTATGACCAGGCGATTGCGGAATGGCGCGGGAGTGAGGAAATGCAAGGGGCATCCCCGCGAACAGCCCGCCCGACGTATACCAACTGGTTCACCAGCAGTAAACTACCTGAAACGATCGTGATTGACAGCGCTGACCCGGAAGCTGGGATTAAAAAGACCGTCACAGAAGTTGCGGCGGGCATGTGGGACATCCAGATGGTGTTTGAGTTTGACTATCCTTATGACGATTTTCCACAGGAAATCCAGGTGGTCCTGACGGCTAAGTACCAGGAGAAGTCCCCATTTGTAACCCTGACCTGGTACACACCTGAGGGTGAACGGATTAAGATTGCCGATGTGACTTCAAGGCAAAGGGAGGTTGTGCGCTTTGACTTGCAGGACCGGTTGGTGCGCAATTTGGATGGGGTTCCTGCCCGGATTGGGTTATTGCGGGTTCCGGATGTGGTACCCTACGAAGTACAGCAGGGCACCTATGAGCTGCATGTGGATACAATCGTCTTCGAAGAAGGCTCGGATATTGAGGCCCAATTCATCAGTTTTGGGCAGGTGCACGGTGCGGCCGGCACGGATCATCGCCGGCGTGATTTATTATTACCTCTGTTATGGGGTGCACCGATTGCCCTCTCCTTCGGCTTTCTAGCTGCGATCGGGACGACCTTCACCACCATGTTCATTGCAGCCGTCGGCGTGTGGTTTGGCGGAATTGTTGACGACCTGATCCAGCGCATCACCGAGATCTATATGCTCTTGCCGTTCTTACCGATCTTGATCATGGTGGGGGTTTTCTACAGTCGCAGCATCTGGACCATGCTGGTGGTGGTGATCTTGATCAGTATTTTTGGCGCGGCCATTAAGAATTACCGGGCAATCTTTTTGCAGATCAAGGAAGCGGCCTATATTGAAGCCGCCCGCTCGTATGGAGCGGGCAACTGGCGCATTATCTCGCGCTACCTAGTGCCCCGCATCATCCCGATCTTGATCCCCGGCTTGATCAGCGCCATCCCTTCGTATGTTTTCCTGGAAGCTTCACTGGCGGTGTTGGGTTTGGGTGACCCTGTTTTGCCCACCTGGGGCAAGATCATTAACGACGCCCAGATGAACGGCGCCTTATATAATGGGTATTATTACTGGGTCTTACAGCCGGCAGCCTTATTGATGATCACGGGTTTGGGTTTTGCAATGATCGGTTTTGCGCTCGACCGTATCTTTAACCCCAAATTGAGAGAGGTATAAGATCGATGACAGGTGATACGTTATTAAGTGTAAAAGATTTACAACTATTCTTCCGCACGACCCATGGCGTTGTACGAGCGGTGGATGGTGTAGATTTTGAATTGGCCCGCAACCGCGCCGTGGTGATCGTGGGCGAGTCGGGCTGCGGCAAGACCTCGATGGCGAAAGCGATCTTGCGCTTGCTGCCCAAGAATGTGGACACCTATTCAGGGAAGATCATGCTGAACGGGCTGGATACCATGACGCTCAAGGATGAGGAATACCGCCTGAAAATGCGCTGGGTTAAGATGTCGATGGTACCGCAAGCAGCGATGAATTCGCTCAACCCGGTCTTGAAAGTGGGCGACCAGGTGGCTGAACCGGCCATCATCCACAACGACATGAGTAAAGACGTCGCCATGCAGCAGGCCAAAACCATGTTCCAGCATGTGGGTGTGCCCCTCGACTTTCTTGATCGCTATGCCTTCGAACTCAGCGGTGGGATGCGCCAGCGGGTGGCAATTGCCATGTCGTTGGTATCACTGCCAGAGCTGGTGGTGTTAGACGAACCCACCTCGGCCTTGGATGTGTTGACCCAAGCCAACATCTTCAATGTGCTCAAGCGCATCAAAAAGGATCTGGGGATGAGTTTTATCCTGATCACGCATGATATTGCCACCTCCAGTGAGCTGGCGGATGATGTGGCGGTGATGTATGCCGGGCAGATTGTCGAGACGGGGGATGCCCACCGGTTCTTTGCAGCGCCCTTGCATCCCTACTCGATCAAGTTGATGAACAGCGTGCCCAGGCTGCGTGCCCGGCAGGAACCGGATTTTATTGTCGGACAGCCGCCCAGCCTGCTCAACCCGCCGACGGGCTGCCGGTTTGCTGAGCGCTGCCCTTCAAGATACGAGCCCTGTGATGAAGAACCCCCGACCGTCAACATTGAAGGACGGACGGTAAAATGCTGGCTGCATGTGAAATAAGGAGAAATATTGAAGATGGATAAAACAATGACACAAGCACATGAAGCCCAGGTTGGAGGAGCAGCAAAGGATCATCGTAAAGATGAGGTTTTACTTTCTGTCCAGGATTTAAAGGTCTGGTTTGAGCTGCGTAAATTTGGATTCGGCATTTCCGGGTACGTGCACGCGGTGGATGGCGTCAGTTTTGACCTGCATTATGGCGAAACGATTGCAATTGTGGGAGAATCGGGCTGCGGCAAGACCACATTAATGAAGAGTATTTTGGCACTCTACCCGCCCACGGCTGGCGATATCTTTTTTGAAGGCCGGCGGCTGAGCGAGCTTAAAGCATCAGAAATGCGCGAATATCGCTCAAATGTGGGCTATGTGCAGCAGGATCCCTATGGAGCCTTACCCCCATTTATGAATGTTCAAACCATCCTGGAAGAGCCGATGATCATCAACGGGATTAAGGACAAAGCCGAACGCCGAGAGCGCATTTACCGGGCGATGGAAGAGGTCAAGATGAGCCCGCCAGAAGACTTTCTGGAAAAGTTCCCGCACATGCTCAGCGGCGGGCAGCAGCAGCGGGTGGTGCTGGCGCGTGCCATGGAGCTGGAGCCCAAGCTGATCGTGGCTGATGAACCCGTTTCGATGCTGGATGCCTCTGTGCGGGTGGAGATTTTGCGTTTGATGCAAGCCTTGCAGCAAAAGCATAACCTGGCAGTGATTTACATCACTCATGACCTTTCGACGGTACGTTATTTCTCCGAGCGTGTGTTTGTGATGTACGCCGGTCAGGCGGTTGAGAAGACCTTGATTGACAGCATTGTGCACGATCCGCTGCATCCCTATTCGCAGGCGTTGATGGAAGCCACCTCCGATCCGGATGCAGCAAACGCAACCCGCTATCGCGATGTGCCCCCGGGTGAGCCGCCAAGTTTGGTCAAGCCGCCCGCTGGCTGTCGGTTCCATCCCCGCTGCCCGTATAAGATCGATGGTCTGTGTGATGTTGAGGTGCCACCGCACTTCACACCGAAGCCGGAACAAATGGTGGCTTGCTGGTTATACAAATGATGCTCAAAATGGAACCCTGGAAGATGATTGCGCTGGGGGGCGCGATGATGCTGGTCAGCATGGTGCTGCCCTGGTTGATGGTGTTGCAGATCCTGCGGTCGACGTTCTTTTTGAACTTCCTGGCATACGGGTTGTCTGTAGCCGGGATGTTGATCGGGTTTATCGGGATGGTGTCCCTGGTGAAAATCAAGCGGACTGAGAAAAAGTATAAGGATCAACAAGAGGATCAGTACGGGGATTATTACAAATAGCTAAACTTGATTAGGATTGAGGAGGTTGATTCAAGACAGAATCAACCTCTTTTTCTTTAGAATCCTGGGGGTCTGAGGAGATTGCGCTAATTGGGATACGAGAAAAATATTCAACCATAATCAGACAAAGACCCCCGGGATTTGTGTTTGGATACGCTTGCATATTTCTAGTCTTGCTTTACCAGAGGTAGAAAATTAAAACATAGACCCCCGGGATTTTAAGAGGATATTTTATTGACGAATCTTATCAACAGCAGGTGGTATTTTTAGATCCACTTTGTCGCAGAAATCCCGGGGGACAAGTTAAATTGTCATTGCGATGAGCGCAGCGAAGAAGCAATCTCAGAATAAGCCTCCCGTGAACTAATCACAAAAAGAATAATTCTCCGGTATGTCCACTATCGAGATTGCTTCGGCGCTTCTTCGAAGCTTCTCCATTAGACTTAGTTAGGTCAAGAGAACAAGCTGTGCTAAGATGAGGTTAGTCGAACAAGGGCTGAATAAGTCTATGGCTCTCGAAGGACACCAAGCCTGAATTGCGATGAAGACCCAGCCCTTGTGTGGATCAAAACTAGATAGTAATGACGTCCAGGAGACTAATACATGGAGAAAGTTCAATCCACAATGTTCGACTAATCTCATTTTACACCATTTACACCAGGAGGCTGAAATGAACAGACCGAAATACTTTGTAGGTATTGATATAGCATCGGAAACTTTTACTGCATCAATAGGACAATTTAAAGAGCAGTCAGGCTGGGAGATTGTAGCTAAACCGACCACGTTTGAAAATGATTACGATACTTTCAGTCAATATCGATATTGGCTGGAAACAAATCAAGCAATACCCACCAACAGCATTGTGTGCATGGAAGCCACCGGGGTTTATGGAGAAGCCCTGGCATACTTTTTAGTGAGCAATGGGTATCAACTGGTTATTGAAGCTCCTTTGAAAGTCAAACGGGCCTTTGACCCAGAAGGCCACAAAAGCGATCCCGTCGATAGCCGACAGATTGCAGAATATGCATACCGATTCTTTGATCAACTCAGGGATTGGCAACCCAAAGACGTAGCAATAGAGCAAATAAAGACCCTTTTGACGCTGCGGGAACAGCTTGTGGTACAAAAAACAGGGCATAAGAACGCAAATAGAGCCATCAAGCGCAAAGTTGTGCGGACACCACTAGCAGAAGGCGTGCATCAAAAGGCGATCAAAGAACTTGAAAAACACATCAAAGAGATTGAAGCGGAAATACAACGCCTGATTGACGAAGATCCAGCAGCAAAGGAACTACAGAAATTACTAGAAACTGTTCCAGGAATTGGAAAGACTTTGGCAACGTTTTTGGTAGTGACAATGCATTCAGCGCCAGAGCCATATAATCCCAAGGCACTGGCGGCTTATATTGGCATCTGTCCCTACGAGGATAGCAGTGGCACTTCTCGATACAAGAAAGCCACCTCAAGGCATTACGGTCCATCAGCAATGCGGCGTTTGATCCATTTAGCAGCCATGTCAGTTCGGCAACACTGTCCGATGTACACTCACTATTTCATTCGAAAGGTTGCAGAAGGGAAAGAGAAAAAATTGGTAATCAACAATATTGCAAATAAACTTTTGAGGATGGTATGTGCGATCGCACGAACAAAGACTCCTTACATCGCTGGTTATCGTTCTATTCATCCACAACGATTGAAACAATCGTTAAAAACCTCACAAATACCCTTGACAGGGTCATAGTAATCGCAATGACAAAAGGTAGAGACGCCCCGGCGGGGCGTCGCTACGAGGTGGTAATTGTGCAAACATAGACAAAACGTTGTTTAAAATCCCGGGGGTCTGAAGAGATTGCGCTAATTGGGATACGAGAAAAATATACAACCATAATCAGACAAAGCCCCCCGGGATTTGTGTTTGGATACGCTTGCATATTTCTAGTCTTGCTTTACCAGAGGTAGAAAATTAAAACATAGACCCCCGGGATTTTAAGAAGATAATATTTTGATAAATTTCATAAGCAGAAGGCAGTATTTTGATTTCCACTTTGTTGCGGAAATCCCGGGGGACAAAAGATTTGTGTTTGCACTCGTGTTCTCATCTGCGCAGGGTCAGGAGACCCTGCGCAATCGGGGGTAGAGGTGTCTCTACGGGGTAGGCAACGGGTAATTTCCGGCTCGATCGCAGCGACGTTGCATGCAACGTCGCTACGGATTAGATTTGTGTTTGAACCCTGCGCGATCGGGGCCAGATGCGTCTCTACGAGGTCGTCATTGTGCAAACATAGATAAAACGTTATTTAAAATCCCGGGGGTCTGAGGAGATTGCGCTAAATGGGATACGAGGAAAAATTCAGCCATTATAAGACAAAGAACCCCGGGATTTGTGTTTGGATACGCTTGCATATTTCTAGTCTTGCTTTACCAGAGGTAGAAAATTAAAACATAGACCCCCGGGATTTTAAGAAGATATTTTATTGATGAATCTCATCAGCAGGAGGCACTATTTTGATTTCTACGTTGTCGCGGAAATCCCGGGGGACAAAAGAATTGTGTTAGCGACACCGATGGCTTGGATTGACATAAAAATTCCCATGCCAACAGGCTAAACATGGTTGTGCAGCATACCGCACGCCAATATTCTTCGGTTATTTGCATAAGAAAACGATTGTTTTGTCTTAACGAAAATAGCATTATAATGGATTTACACGTTTCACTTGGAGTTTAGAAATTATGGCTGTACCATTTAATTTAAGGAGACAGCGCCTTGGTGCCATTTACGGGCTGGTGGCGGGCGTTGCTTATGCACTGACTGCATGGGGAATTGATGGTATTGCTTTGGCAAAAATGCATGTTGCTTTTCCATGGATTAAAATCTTGCCAGGGCTGGTTATTTGCAGCCTGACAGGGTGCTTGGTCGGCTGGGTTAGCATTAAAATCTCTAAAGCCATCGTTACGATTGCGCTTTGGATAGCCTTTGGTTTGATGCTGGTTTGGTTGACATTCTGGATAACCTATCAAATCTCACCCCTTCTACTCAAAGTGCTTAAACCGAGTTTGATTGATTGGATCGACTATCCCATCGTGGCCAATGTGAATCAATTTAAAATAGTTGGCATCATTGTGATTGCATTGCCAGTCTTGGTTTGTGGTTTGCTGGAAAACAACCTGGTTGATGTTGTTTTGTTATCTTCACATAAGGGAGCCATTCTTAGTTTCGTGTTGGTATGTGGTTTGATGATGGGGTTGGCTGGTTCTGCAGGTGATGAACTCACCAACAAACATTTTCGTGAACCGATTCAAGCGCTTGATGATTTATTTCAATTCGCCATCGACAATCAAGGAAAGGAAATTGATAAATTACTATTCCGCCAAAAACGCATGAAAACAGTGGAGGGTCTGGAAGAAATATTACCAAGATCTCGGCGCTTGACATTGATCGCTTTTGATGAAAACTTAGCGCAAATGGACATTTTGGTAAATTTTGAGGGGGTATGGGTAAAATGCACGACGATTTACTCACAACCAATCATGTGCAAACAGGTGCTGGAGTCACCGGTCTTTATTGTGTCTTATCGGTAATGTTCACCTCTGTCATGCGTGGTGTGCTGATTGGCTAGTTTCCTGGTCTGTCTTCTCATCCGATGCGTTTAGATAAGCCGACTTTCTGATAAAGGGAGACCCATTTTTAGATTCTAATTCCCAGCGTAAGCTCTTCTTTTCTAATAAATAATGTAACTACTCAGCGTGTGAGTAAATTGGGGGGTGTGGTGTGGCGGCTTCGCCGCCACACCACACCCCCCACCCTTCAGCAGCAGGTTTGCCTGAGCAGTTACTAAATAATTATGTTCAACTGGTTTCTGACCATAAAGCCGAAGCCAGGTAATAACCAAACAGTGAATGGAGATAGGAACGTCTTCCCAGCGGCTTTAACCACATCCCCTAGCCTTCTAAAGCAGGGCTGCCTGAGCTGTTGCAAAGGATTTTCTTTTTTTATTGGGAGCGATCAACTTATGAATCTTAACCTATTCACATGGCGATGTATTGGGGATATATTAAAAAAAGAACAACTAAATGAATTGTGTGTTATAATTATTAGCATTAAGTATTAAAACTACGTATAAATTAGTAATCATATTTTGTCAATTTCAATCAAATTGTAGCTGATATTGGGAAGACACTGAACGATAAGGAATAATTTATGGCAAATCAGTTATTAAATGTTCGGGGGCTTGAAACACAGTTTAACACACCTGAAGGAATTGTTCATGCTGTAAACGGTGTTTCGTTTACCCTGGATGAAGGTGAATCATTGGGAGTCGTCGGGGAAAGTGGTTGCGGCAAAAGCGTCACGATGCTTTCATGTTTAAAACTTGTTCCGATACCTCCCGGGAAGATCGTTGCAGGTAATGCCTTCTTCAAAGGTGAGGATATGTTGACCATGGACAGTGATGAGATCCGCAAAGTGCGCGGCGCTCAGATCAGCATGATCTTTCAAGACCCAATGACTTCGCTCAATCCTGTGATGTCCATTGGGAACCAAATGGCGGAACCTCTGATGTTGCACATGGGAATAACCAAAGAACAGGCGCGCAAACGCAGCATCGAATTGCTGGAGATGGTGGGAATCCCACAGGCAGCAGATCGGCTAAAAGACTACCCGCATCAATATTCAGGTGGGATGCGACAGCGAGTGATGATTGCCATGGCGCTTTCTTGCATGCCCCAGATCTTAATCGCGGATGAACCAACCACCGCTTTGGATGTGACCATTCAAGCGCAAATCGTGGACCTGGTCAAGCGGTTACGTGAGGAATTGGGCATGGCAATTATTTGGATCACACATGATCTTGGTGTGGTGGCCAGTATTGCCAACCGGGTGTCTGTGATGTATGGCGGCTTTATTATTGAAGAATCACCCGTCAAAGATCTGTATGCGGAACCGTTGCATCCATATACCATTGGCCTGCTGAACAGTCTCCCAAAAATTAATCGAGAAGAACGTCAACGTTTATATTCAATTAATGGTATGCCCCCAATGCTCTTCAAAAAGCCTAAAGCCTGTCCATTTGCGCCGCGCTGTGAATTTGTCAAAGATCACTGCTGGCAGGAAAACCCTGTTTTGGAAAGCTATGGCCGTGGTGGCCATCGGGTTGCTTGCTGGGTGGATGTAACAACTGGGAGAGAGCGTTAATGACTACAGACAAGCAAACATTGCTGCGAGTTGAAGATTTAGTGAAACATTTCCCGATTTATCGAGGGGTGATCCGCCGAAAAGTTGGCGCTGTTCGAGCTGTCGATGGTGTCTCATTTGAAATTAAGCAAGGGGAAACCCTGGGTCTTGTGGGAGAATCGGGCTGCGGAAAAACCACAACGGGTCGTACAATCTTACGGCTTTATGAACCCACTTCCGGGCATGTGTATTTTAAGGGGCAGGATTTAGCCCATTTGAAGCCGGAAGAGATGCGCAAGGCACGTAAGGATATTCAGATCATCTTTCAAGATCCGTATGCCAGCCTTAATCCGCGCATGACAGTACGGGAAATTATCGGTGAGCCGATGTTGGCGTTTGGTATCGCCAGCGGAAAAGAGATTGATGACCGTGTGGCTGAGCTTTTGGATTTAGTTAGTTTGGATCACAACTACGCCAGCCGTTACCCGCATGAATTTTCGGGTGGTCAGCGTCAACGCATTGGTGTGGCGCGTGCTTTAGCGATGAATCCATCCTTTATTGTGTGTGATGAGCCAATTTCTGCACTGGATGTCTCTATCCAAGCACAAATCGTTAATTTGCTCGAGGATCTTCAAAAAGAGCTCAATTTAACTTATCTATTTATTGCGCATGACCTTTCCATGGTGCGGCACATCAGTGATCGTGTGGCGGTGATGTATCTTGGGATTATTGTTGAAATAGCGAATCGGAAGGATGTTTATGTCAATCCTCTGCATCCTTACACGCAGGCACTGTTATCTTCAATACCGGTAGCAGATCCTAAATTTTATGAAGAACATCAGAGGATTATCCTGGAGGGGGATGTACCCTCTCCAGCCAATCCACCTTCCGGATGCCGCTTTCGAACCCGCTGCCCCATTGCAGATGAGCATTGTGCTGAAGTCCAGCCGGTGCTGCGTGAAATCACATCTGGGCATTTTGTCGCTTGTTTGAAAGTGACCCCAATCGATGATCAAAAGGAGGTGATTAATTAGGATACCCATTAATGAAATTCCCTCAATCCGACAAAATTTAACTAATTATGTGTGAAGGAGAAAAAAATGCAAAAGAAACTATTAGGTTTAGTTGCCGTCGTTATGGTGTTGGTGGTGGTTTTGACCGCGTGCCAGCCTGGTGGCGTACCGGAGCCTGAAACAATCATCGAGACCGTTATTGAGACGGTGATCGAAACGGTTGAGGTTCCCGTAGAGGTCGAGGTGCCCGTAGCGGTTGAACCTGTTGCCTTAAACCCATATCTTGGTTCCAACAAATTGGATGGTAACGGCGTACCAAGCACTTTCTTTGATGATGTCCACGTCCGCAGAGGTTTTGCTTATGCGTTCGACGCTGAGATTGTTGCACAAGATGTGTACAACGGTGAAGCCGTTCAATCCAAGGTTCTCTCACTGCCTGGTATGCCTGGCTATGATCCTGACGCACCATTTTATAGCTTCGACCCGGAAAAAGCTGCCGAGGAATTTAAGCTGGCTGATGTCGATAAAGACGGCATCCCCGCTGGTGAAGACCCCGATGACATTTGGGAAATGGGTTTCCGAATCCAGATGCTTTACAATACCGGCAACACAACCCGTCAAATCTATGCCGAAATCCTGCAGGCTAATTTGGCAGAAATCAATGAAAAATTCGTTGTCGAGGTATTAGGTTTGCCCTGGCCCGCTTATTTAACAGCTCAACGTGCTTATAAAATCCCGATCATGACCGGTGGCTGGTTAGAGGATATCCATGATGCCCATAACTGGTATCAACCTTATACGACCGGCACCTATGGCAATCGCCAGCAACTGCCTTCTGATCTCAAGGCGCAATT
This sequence comes from Candidatus Brevefilum sp., assembly GCA_019428905.1. Taxonomy (GTDB): domain Bacteria; phylum Chloroflexota; class Anaerolineae; order Anaerolineales; family Anaerolineaceae; genus Brevifilum. Next base: position 14,225 of record JAHYJN010000021.1, on the reverse strand, counting down.
CAAAGCCCTGCTCGATGAAGGTGTAGCATTGATTGATCCAGATGCACGGCATGAAGTCTACAAAGAATTTAACCAGCTGTATTTTGACCAGGCAGTCGGCGTTCCCGTTGTTTTAGCAACCTCTCATGCTTACATGCAAAAGTGGGTTGAAGGACGTGTTTTGAACCCGATTTTCTCTGGGGATATTTTTAAGACCATGTTCAAAACGAATGCGGCTCCGGATCCAACGACGATTAACGTTGCTTCGATTGGTGATCCTTTGGTCTTTGACCCAGCAGCTGCGTATGATACCGCTAGCGGAGAGGTTCTCCAGAATATTTATGAAACCCTGGTCTTCTATGATGGTATCAAGACCGATGAGTTTGTGCCCATGTTAGCTGAATCCTGGGAAGTTTCTGATGATGGCACCGTCTGGACTTTCACGATCCGTGAGGGTGTCAAATTCCATGAAGGCGGCGATCTGACGCCATCTGACGTGGCCTATTCCTACCAGCGAGGTTTGCTGCAGGGCGGATATTCAACCCCGCAGTGGCTGTTAGCTGAACCCTTCTTCGGAGTTGGCATCGATGACATCACGGGCTTAGTGGACGACTTTGAGTCTGCGGATGATCGTGAAGCTTTGATGGCTAATGATCCAGCAGTTCTCGTCAGCGCTTGTGAAACCGTCAAGGCTGCGATCGTTGCTGATGATGCTGCTGGCACAGTGACTATGACCCTTGCTCAACCTTGGGGTCCCTTCCTGGCAACGATTGCCAATAACTGGGGCGCCATCATGGATATGGAATGGGTCGTTGAAAACGGTGGTTGGGATGGAAGCTGCGATACATGGCAGAATTTCTACTCCATGGAAGATGCCGATAATCCCTTTAGGGCTATTACCAACGGTACCGGTGCTTATAAGCTGGATCACTGGACACCCGATCAGGAAGTTATCCTGACTGCTTTTGAAGGTTATTGGGGAGAGCCTGCGAGGACCGAGCGTGTTGCACTCCTGAACATCTCAGAGTTCGGTACCCGGTTTGCGATGCTCCAAGCTGGTGACGCGGATATTGTCTACGTCCCTGCTGAAAACCGTGCTGCGGTTGACGTGATGGTGGGTGAAATCATGATCTACAATCCTGAAACCAACGCTTATGATGATCCGGTCCCTGTTTGTAGTGTGGATACAACCAAACTCGGTATTGAGCGTTTTGTGGTATGTGATGTACCCAACAATATGCCATTAACCCTCTTATTTGGGCGACCTGGTTTGAGTCAGGATGTCATCCTATTCAACTTCAATATTCAGTAAGCTCAACATATTTAGATTAAGTTGTTGGTGGGGAAGCCGTCGCAAGCTTCCCCACCACGATCAATTTTTCTCTTCAGAATGTTGAGAAAATGGTTTTCTGTTCATTCTGAAAGGAAAAACTGAAGTGAGAGGTTTCGAATGACAAATTATATAATCCGACGGCTACTCATGGTTCCCGTATTGTTAGCAGGCGTCACACTGATCATTTTTGGAATGCTTCAATTGCTTGGTCCAGTTGAGCGTTCGGCATTGTATGTGGTCGATTTTCCGAAAAATGAAAAGCAAATTGATGCTGTTATCAAGAGATATGGATTGAACGACCCCTTTTTTGTGCAGTATTGGCGCTGGTTGGTCGGCGTTCAAAAACCAGATACACAGGGAAACATTGTACGTGATGGGGGGATTCTTTATGGTGATTTTGGCTATTCACGCACAGCTTCTCAAGAAGTAATTGACATTATTAAGAATCGCTTTCCCAATACGCTTGACCTGGCCCTTTGGACGATTTTCCCGATGCTGTCTGTCGGCATTTGGATGGGCGTTAAGGCGGCGGTGAACCAGAATAAATTTTTCGATCAGGCTGCCCGAATTTATAGCATTATCGGAACATCTTTCCCGACCTTTGTATTTGGGCTGCTATTGCTGATGCTCCTCTACGCTAACAACCAATGGTTTTTACCCGGGAAGATGTCAGATTGGGTGAGTAAGTTGATTTATTCAGGAGAATTTAAACAGTACACGTATTTATTGAGCATTGATGCGCTTTTGAATCTTCGGCTCGATATTTTTTGGGATGCCCTGCGGCACATGATCATGCCAATCATTACGCTTTCTTATATTAGTTGGGCTACTTTTGTGCGGGTGACGCGGTCGTCCATGCTGGAAACGCTGCGCATGGATTATGTGATTACAGCCAGGTCCAAAGGCCTTAAGGAATCGGATGTGATTAATAAACACGCCAGGCCAAATGCCATGCTGCCAGTGGTTACCATGATGGGCGGGAGTATTGTCGGCTTACTCGGTGGTGTCGTCATCACGGAAACCGTATTCAACTATCCTGGGATTGGAAAGGCGGCAGCAGATGCGGCCGCTCAGTTGGATGTCGTGACGATCCTTGGTTTAGCCATTTTTACAGGATTGATCCTGATTATCTCAAACCTGGTCGTCGATATTCTTTATGCTTTTATCGACCCACGTGTTCGTTTGTCCTAAGGAGTGCGTATGACTGAAATGACAACCATCCCAACCGGAGATAACCTTTTACTTGACGAGACAAAGTCTGATCGAAAAATTGGTTGGGTTGAAGGATTTTTAGGGCCTGATAATTATCGAATTGTTACCGGTTTATTTAAAACGCCAGCATCCATTATTGGGTTTCTTTTGATTTTTATTTTCATCTTTGTGGCGATATTTGCACCGATCATCGCCCCGCCCGTTGGCAATGATCCAATGAAAATACCTCGGGATGGCTTCAGCGGTGAACCACAGGCACCGGGTAGTCCCTGGAAGAAGAACGTCCCCGAAATTCCATTCTGGTATGAACCGCTGACGGGCAATGAAGAATGGGTGCATTTGTTGGGGACAGCTCAGGGTCAATATGATATTTTTTATGGGATTGTTTGGGGTACTCGCACCGCTTTTAGAACGGGCATCATCGTGGTTATCGCCACCGTTTTGATTGGTGTGATCTTAGGATCAATAGCCGCTTTCTACGGCGGTTGGGTAGACAACCTGATTATGAGAATTACCGATATTTTTATGACATTGCCCTATATCATGATGGCGCTCATCTTTTCATCTGTGCTCACACCGATATTGGGAAGAAGCCTGTTGCCGCCCATGATCGCCATGATCACGTTCAGTTGGATGGGATATGCGCGCATCATCCGATCTGATATCCTTTCCATCAAAGAGCGAGATTTTGTGCTGGCAGCGAAGGCATCGGGCGTCAGGAGCGGACGTATTCTCTTTAAACATGTTTTGCCAAACGCTATTTTTCCCACACTGGTTCTGGCCTCCCTTGGCATTGGCGATGTTGTGCTTGGTTTTGCAGCGCTCTCCTTCCTAGGGATTGGGACTGAAATTGGTTATGCAGATTGGGGTCAAGTCCTTAGTTTTGCCCGCAATTGGATCACCAGCCTGAACCGCTACTGGTATATTGTGGTTTATCCTGGTCTCACATTGACCCTGTTTGTGATGGGTTGGAACCTGGTTGGAGATGCGATGCGTGATGTGCTTGACCCACGAATGCGGGGAAAATCGTAAATTCTTGCCATTAGGTTTTATATTAATATCATTCGTCACAACGCCCCCGCCGGGGCGTTGCTGCGGGGTCGGCAATTGTGCAAACGTAACCCAACTGGTGTTTACAATCCCGGGGGTCTGAGGAGAATGCGCTAATTTGGATACGAGATAAAATCGGCTAATATAAGACAAAGACCCCCGGGATTTGTGTTTGGGCGCTCTTGCCCATTTCCAGACATTATTTCGGGAGGTAAATATTTGTAACAAAGCCCCCCGGGATTTTAAGAAGATACTTTATTGGTCAATCCCATCAGGAGGTCAAAGTATTTTTATATCCTCAAAGTACCGGAAATCCCGGGGGACAAAAGAATTGTGTTTGTTTGGTTAGTTCTGCATATTTCTAGTCTTGCTTTGCCAGAGGTAGAAAATTAAAACAAAGACCCCCGGGATTTTAAGAAGATAATATTTTGATAAATTTCATAAGCAGGAGGCAGTATTTTGATTTCCACTTTGTCGCGGAAATCCCGGGGGACAAGTTAAATAGTCATTGCGATGAGCGCAGCGAAGAAGCAATCTCAATGTTGTGAATAGTCCCACTCTGCTAGGTTTCAAGGATGATAGTGGCGCTTCAGGTTAAGGGAAGCAATTTCAGAATTAATCATTATGAATGGCACTCATCCCGGCAGAAAATAACGAGATTGCTTCGGCGCTTCTTCGAAGCTTCTCGCAATGACAAAAGGTAGAGACGCTCCGGCGGGGCGTCTCTACGAAGTGGGAATTGCGCAAACGCAGCGCACTCATTGTTTACAATCCCGGGGGTCTGAGGAGAATGCGCTAATTTGGATACGAGAAAAAATCGGCCAATATAAGACAAAGACCCCCGGGATTTGTGTTTGGTTAGTTCTGCATATTTCTAGTCATGCTTTACCAGAGGTAGAAAATTAAAACATAGACCCCCGGGATTTATGTTTGGGTGCTCTTGCATCTTTTCAGACATTAATTCGGGAGGTAAATATTTGAAACAAAGACCCCCGGGATTTTAAGAAGATAATTTTTTGATAAATTTCATAAGCAGGAGGCAGTATTTTGATATCCACTTTGTCGCGGAAATCCCGGGGGACAAGTTAAATTGTCATTGCGACGAGCGCAGCGAGGAAGCAATCTCAATGTTGTGAATAGTGAATGGTCCCACTCCGCTACGCTTCGGGGATTTCATGAATGGTGAAGGGTGAATGGTAAAAAAATTCTTGTCATTGCGATGAGCGTAGCGAAGAAGCAATCTCAGACTAAACCTCTCGTGAACTAATCCCAAAAAGAATAATTCTCCGGTATGTCAACTATCGAGATTGCTTCGGCGCTTCTTCGAAGCTTCTCCATTAGACTTAGTTAGGTCAAGAGAACAAGCTGTGCTAAGATGAGGTTAGTCGAACAAGGGCTGAATAAGTCTATGGCTCTCGAAGGACACCAAGCCTGAATTGCGATGAAGACCCAGCCCTTGTGTGGATCAAAACTAGATAGTAATGACGTCCAGGAGACTAATACATGGAGAAAGTTCAATCCACAATGTTCGACTAATCTCATTTTACACCATTTACACCAGGAGGCTGAAATGAACAGACCGAAATACTTTGTAGGTATTGATATAGCATCGGAAACTTTTACTGCATCAATAGGACAATTTAAAGAGCAGTCAGGCTGGGAGATTGTAGCTAAACCGACCACGTTTGAAAATGATTACGATACTTTCAGTCAATATCGATATTGGCTGGAAACAAATCAAGCAATACCCACCAACAGCATTGTGTGCATGGAAGCCACCGGGGTTTATGGAGAAGCCCTGGCATACTTTTTAGTGAGCAATGGGTATCAACTGGTTATTGAAGCTCCTTTGAAAGTCAAACGGGCCTTTGACCCAGAAGGCCACAAAAGCGATCCCGTCGATAGCCGACAGATTGCAGAATATGCATACCGATTCTTTGATCAACTCAGGGATTGGCAACCCAAAGACGTAGCAATAGAGCAAATAAAGACCCTTTTGACGCTGCGGGAACAGCTTGTGGTACAAAAAACAGGGCATAAGAACGCAAATAGAGCCATCAAGCGCAAAGTTGTGCGGACACCACTAGCAGAAGGCGTGCATCAAAAGGCGATCAAAGAACTTGAAAAACACATCAAAGAGATTGAAGCGGAAATACAACGCCTGATTGACGAAGATCCAGCAGCAAAGGAACTACAGAAATTACTAGAAACTGTTCCAGGAATTGGAAAGACTTTGGCAACGTTTTTGGTAGTGACAATGCATTCAGCGCCAGAGCCATATAATCCCAAGGCACTGGCGGCTTATATTGGCATCTGTCCCTACGAGGATAGCAGTGGCACTTCTCGATACAAGAAAGCCACCTCAAGGCATTACGGTCCATCAGCAATGCGGCGTTTGATCCATTTAGCAGCCATGTCAGTTCGGCAACACTGTCCAATTTACACCCACTATTTCATCCGAAAGGTTGCCGAAGGGAAAGAGAAAAAATTAGTGATCAATAACATTGCCAATAAATTATTGAGGATGGTTTGTGCGATCGCGCGAACAAAGACTCCTTATATCGCTGGTTATCGTTCGATTCATCCACAACGATTGAAACAATCGTTAAAAACCTCATCAGTACCCTTGACAGGGTCATAGTAATCGCAATGACAAAAGGTAGAGACGCCCCACCGGGGCGTCTCTACGAAGTGGGAATTGCGCAAACGCAGCACACTCATTGTTTACAATCCCGGGGGTCTGAGGAGAATGCAGTATTTTAGATGCAAAGAAAACAATCAGCTATTCGTAGACAAAGACCCCCGGGATTTGTGTTTGGGCGCTCTTGCCCATTTCCAGACATTATTTCGGGAGGTAAATATTTGAAACAAAGACCCCCGGGATTTTAAGTAGATAATTTTTTGATAAATTTCATAAGCAGGAGGCAGTATTTTGATATCCACTTTGTCGCGGAAATCCCGGGGGACAAAAGAATTGTGTTTGCGATGATGAGAACGCCTGCGTAAAACACTGAGATTACCACGCCGCCTGCGGCGGCTCGCAATGACAAAAGGCTATTTATGGGGTCAGAAAACCCTGCGCGATCGGGATCAAGGGCGAGGCATGCCTCGCCCCTACATTTTAATATTGTGGTTTTGCATCCGTAGAGACGCCCCGCCGGGGCGTTGCTGCGGGGTGGGCAATGGATAATTTCCAGTTCGCTCGTAAAGACGTTGCATGCAACGTCTCTACGGATTGGGTAGCCAATAAATTTTTCGCTATTGTAATTGCGTGGATGTCTGGTTTCGCCTCCTGATTGAAACCCTCAGGGCAATCGCAAAGTGGTAGAAATGTCTGTAATATCGTTGTTCGTGAGTTAACGGACCCCATCCCCGGCCCTTCCCCTCACCGAGGGGAAGGGTGCCCGGAGGGCGGGAAGGGGTGTTTACAGTGTGAAGATTGTTGATTCTGCAAAAATATTTGACTTTGCGATTGCCCTAATGAAATCCACCCGCATCTTGGACATCCACAAAAAATGTGTTAGAATCATGGCTACTATTCTGGGGCATGGTGCAACGGCAGCACAGCGGACTTTGAATCCGTTGATCCAGGTTCGAATCCTGGTGCCCCGGCCATCTTGAACCTAAACTTTGACGAACCAAGAAACCGACCCCGATAGACATCTCACGAGCCTGGCAGATCCAAACGAGGATTGCCCTCCTCGTGGGTTTGTCTTTAACCAGGCTGGCTGCTGTTGGCTGCCTGGCGTGGTACACTGATGATTAAAGGACACGTTAATATGACCTTAGCTTCGATCATACTGGCTGCGGGTGAGGGCACCCGCATGCGCTCAAAACTTCCCAAGGTGCTGCACCCCGTGGCTGGTAAACCCATGATTCGCTACGCGCAAGAAGCCGTGGCGAATTTGGTCGACGTGCCCCCGGTGCTGGTGGTGGGGCATGGCGCGGAGGCGGTCAAAGCTGCGGTCGGCGATGGTGCGGATTACGCCCTCCAGGCGCAGCAGTTGGGCACCGGGCACGCGGTGTTGATGGCCAAGCCGTTGTTGTTGGGTAAGGCCGACTTGATCCTGGTGACTTATGGCGATATGCCGCTGCTGCGGGGCGAAACCCTGGAAAAGCTGGTCCAATTGCATAAACAATCGGGGGGGCCGGTGACAATGACCAGTTTCATCGGCGATGAGGCACGTGGCTTTGGCCGGGTGGTGCGCGCTGAGAGCGGGCATGTGACTGCCATTGTTGAACAGGCGGATGCCACCCCGGAGCAGCTCGCGATCCGTGAATATAACGTGGGCGCGTATTGCTTTTCCGGCGATTGGCTGTGGTCAGCGTTGGGTGAGATCCCAGTGTCGCCAAAGGGAGAATATTACCTGACGGACCTGGTGGGGCTGGCCGTCACAGCCGGTTTTGCGCTTGAGTCCCTGGTGCTGGATGACCCGGATGAAGCGATTGGGTTAAACACCCGCGTGCACCTGGCGGAAGCCGAGAAGGTGATGCGCAAGCGGATCAATGAAAGCTGGATGCTGGCCGGGGTGACGATTCTTGACCCCGCCACGACCTACATCGAAGCGGATGTCCGCATTGGGGTTGATAGCCTGATTTTGCCCAACACTACCTTGCGCGGTCAGACGGTGATCGGTGAGGACTGCGAAATCGGGCCGGATACGATCTTGATCGACACACAGGTTGGGGACCACGTTCAGCTCCTGGCATCTGTGCTTGAACAGGCCCAGGTGGCGGATCATGTCACCATGGGTCCCTACTGCCACTTGCGCAAGGGCGCCATCCTGGATGAAGGCGTGCACCTGGGTAATTTTGGCGAGGTCAAGGATTCGTACCTGGGGCCTGGCACCAAGATGGGCCATTTCTCATATATTGGGAATGCCAAAATCGGCAGGGACGTCAATATCGGTGCGGGTACGATCACCTGTAATTATGACGGTGAACGCAAGAACCTGACCGAGATAGGCGATGAGGTCTTTATTGGCAGCGATACGATGCTGGTCGCCCCGCTTAAAATCGGTGACCGAAGTGTGACTGGCGCTGGTTCGGTCGTTACACATGATGTCCCGGAAGATACGCTGGTGATCGGCGTGCCGGCAAAAGAAGTACGGAAGTTGGAGAAAAATGATCAATAATTATGTGATGTGGATCGCGTTGGGTATCAGTCTCCTGCTGGATGTGCTGGTGGTGTGGGTTAAAGCCGGTTTCAGCCACACCAGGCTGCCATACTTATTAAACCTGCGCGAAGGTCGTGAGTCAGCCGTCGAGGCGACGGTACGTTTGATCGAGGAACCGCGCTTGCGCACCGGTCTACACTTGGCGTTGACCCTGCTCCATTTTCTCATAGCGGGTCTGCTGGTGCTGATGATGTTCTCCAACCTGCCTGGCCTCAGCCTGTGGCTGGTGTTGTTTTACCTGGTGATTGGGATGATGACCCTCAGCGTCCTGGAATATGGCATTGAAGCCTGGGTGCTGCGCGAGCCGGAAGAGTTCGCCATTCAGCTGCGCAAGGTGGCAGCGGTCATCAACGGGTTGTTTTCACCGGTCTCTGCCTTGATGTTGGCCTTGTTGGGTCCCAATGCCAACCGGGTGACGCTGGCTTCCATGACCGAAGAAGACCTTAAGAATTGGGTGGAAGTTGGGCAGCCCGAGGGCTCTTTGGAAAAGGGCGAGCGGGAAATGATCTACTCCATTTTCCAATTTGGCGAAACCCTGGCCAGGGAGATTATGGTGCCCAGGATTGATGTGTTAGCGCTGGATATCCATACCACCCTGGGGGATGCCCGGGCGACCTTTGTCCGGGCGGGTCATTCACGGGTGCCGGTGTATGAGGACACGGTCGATAATGTGGTTGGGCTGTTATATGCCAAAGACCTGTTAAGTGCACAGCAAGACGATGACCTGATTGCGGATCACCGTGAGCTGCTGAGGTTGGCTTATTTTGTACCTGAGTCGAAAAAGGTTGATGAGGTGCTGGCCGAGATGCAATCCCGCAGTATGCATATGGCGATTGTGGTGGATGAATATGGCGGTGTGGCAGGATTGGTCACACTGGAGGACATTGTTGAGGAGATCATCGGAGAGATTCGCGACGAATATGATGAGAGCGAAGAACTGCCCTATACGCTGGTGGGTGAGGATGAATATATCTTCCAGGGGCGGGTTGACCTGGATATCTTCAACGAGGTGATGGATACCCAAATCGCCATGGACAATGCCGATACGATCGGTGGGTTTATTTATGGCGAGATTGGCGATGTGCCCACAGGCGGCGAGCAGGTTCACGCGGATGGGGTGACCTTGATCGTTGAACAGGTCGACGGCCGCCGGATTGCCAAGGTGCGCGCCAGGCGGGACACACTGATTTCCCCAGGGAAGGATGAAGAATATGCTGACGAATGAAATGCGCAAAGAACTGATCCAAACTGCGGTAGAGGCTTGGCGTAAGGCTTACGCGCCGTATTCTGAATATGCCGTCGGGGCTGCACTAAGAACGGATTCTGGTACGATTTACAAGGGGGTCAATGTGGAGAATGCGGTGTACCCATTGACGATTTGTGCCGAGCGGGTGGCGGTGTTCAAAGCCGTTTCTGAAGGCGAGATGACGTTTTCTGCCATCGCTGTTGTGACCAAGAACGGCGGCACCCCGTGCGGCGCCTGCCGCCAGGTGCTGGCGGAATTTGGCCTGGAGACGGTCGTGCTGATTGCCAATCTGGGTGGGGAGCTGGTGCTTGAAACCACGGTTGGCGATTTGCTGCCCCACGCTTTTGGCGATGCGGATCTTGAAGCTGGCCGGGGATGAAGCAAGGAAATGTGATGGTCAGCGTGTGCCAAAACATAGGCAGCCGCTGTTTTTAACTGGAAAATGTGTTGAATATATCCACACGTGAGAGCCGTACCTATCGAACCCAAGCCATCGTGCTGGGGCATTTTGAGTACGGCGAAGCGGACCGGATATTAAAGCTGTATTCTTTGGAGAAGGGGAAATTTTCTGCGATTGCCAAGGGTGTGCGTAAAATCAGCTCACATAAGGCGGGGCATTTAGAGCCGTTCACCCATGTTAACCTGTTTTTGGCCAGGGGGCGTGACCTGGACATCATCACCCAGGCGGAGGCGATCAACTTGATGATGGGTTTACGCGAGAATTTACAGCGCATGGCGCAGGCTTCATATGTGGTGGAAGTGCTGGATCGCTTTACTTATGAAGAAGGCCCCAACCCGGGCTTGTTCCGCTTATTGACCCAGACTCTCGGCCGAATGGAAACGCATCCGAATATTGAGACGGTCATCCGTTATTATGAGATCAGGCTGCTGGATTTGCTGGGTTTTCGTCCCCAATTGTTTGAATGTATCGATTGCGGCGAGGCGATATTGGCGCAGGACCAGTTCTTCTCACCGCTGGCGGGTGGTGTGGCCTGCCACAAATGTGGCCGGGCGCGAGCGGAGGCATGGCCGATCGACAAGGATGTACTGCGATATTTGCGCCATTTTCAACGGTCAGACTGGAAAGTCGTGGCGGCAATTGTGATCCCTGAGAAAATCCACAACGAGATGGCAGCCCAGATCGAAGCGTATTTCACCTATTTACTGGAGCGGCGGCTGAATACGCCGGAGTTTTTGCGAAAGATACGCGGTTATGGTGCGAAGGGCACAATTCCGGGTGAGGATGAGCGACATGATTGAAGTGTTTGCTTAGGTCTCAAAATTTGCCGTTTCGGAAAAAAGTTAATGGTGAATCAAGGATTGTTTTTGGATGTGTTTAAAACCAAGTAGATTAACAAAACCCCATTATGAAGATGTTTAAAAATGCGAGTTAATTGAAATAAATATTATTAAAATGTAGGGGCACGGCATGCCGTGCCCCTACGATTTGATCAATTGTTCATTTTGATAATGATTAACACTCTCGTTTATAATTGGTAGATCAGTAAATCAAAGTGATTGAAGGCATACCAGGACGTAAATGGAAAAATCAACCGAGAACAAAAGAATCATTGTTAAGGTTGGCACCTCGACATTAACCGCATCGGGTGAGAAGCTAAACCTAGCCCGTATGGTGGATCTTGTCCGGCAGATTGCCAGCCTGCGCTCAGCAGGACATCAAATGGTGGTGGTCAGCTCAGGTGGGATTGCGGCTGGACGTGAGGCCATGGCCTACCCTGAATTGGCGCATTTTTTACCTGCCAAGCAGATGATGGCTGCTGTTGGGCAACCCCGCCTGATGGCGATTTACACCCAACTCTTCAACCTCTATCAGCAGCAAATTGCCCAGGTCCTGTTAACGCGTGATGACCTCGCGGATCGGCGGCGTTACTTGAACGCGCGGAATACTTTGGAAGCCTTGCTCAGTTATGGGATCATCCCGATCGTCAATGAAAACGACACGACCGCCACGGAAGAAATCCGCTTTGGCGATAACGATAACCTGTCTGCGCTGGTTGCCAATTTGCTTGAGGCGAACCTGCTGCTGCTGCTCACGGATCAGGATGGCTTATTCACGGCTGATCCGCGCCTGGATCCACAGGCTGCGTTGATCCAGAAGGTTGATGGGGACGAAATCCCCCCTGAAATCATCACAGCAGCTAAGGACAGCGGTATCGGGTTGGGTACAGGCGGCATGGCCAGCAAATTACAGGCGGCGGACTTGGCACGGCGATCGGGGACGGCAGTCGTCATCACCAATGGGGCGATGGATCAAGTCATCACGCGGGTGATTGCTGGCGAGTCCCTTGGGACGACCTTCAGCCCCATAGGGTCTCATCTTGAAAGCCGTAAACGTTTCTTGTTGGCTGGCATCAAGGACACCTCGGGTATTTTGGTGATTGACGATGGCGCTGTCAGGGCATTGCGCAAGGGCGGCAGTTTGCTGCCGGTGGGGATTGTCGGCACGGTCGGTGATTTCACTCGCGGTCAGAGTGTGACCGTTACTGACCAACATGGTCACACGGTGGCTGTGGGATTGGTCAACTATGATTTTACTGATGTTCAGCTTATTTGTGGCAAACAATCCGAAGAGATCGAGGACATCCTGGGTTACGCTTATGGGTCGGAAGTTGTACACCATGACAACCTGGTTTTGTTGTGACTAAGAAAAGAGGGCAGATGGTCAACTTACATGAGATGGGAAAATTGGCGCGACAGGCCGCTCGGCACCTGGCGGTGTTAGATCCAGATCGCAAGAATCAGGCTTTGATCGCATTAGCTGATTTGTTAGTCGATCAATCCGGAGCGGTGTTATCCGCCAATGCGATCGATATCCACTTGGCCGAAGAAGCGGGTTTGCCGCCCGCGATGATCGACCGCTTACGCTTATCCGCAGCCAGCCTAGCCGAACTGGCAGGTGATGTGCGCAAAGTAGCAGAATTACCTGACCCGGTAGGCACTGTGTTTGATCAGAAAGTGCTGGCGAACGGACTGCGTGTGCACAGGCAGCGCGTGCCGATCGGTGTGTTAGCCGTTATTTATGAATCGCGCCCAAATGTTACGGTGGATGTGTCGAGCTTGGCGTTAAAGTCTGGTAATGCCGTCATCTTGCGAGGCGGCAAGGAGACCCTGAATTCCAACCGTGCTTTGCTTAAGATCATTCAAGAAACGCTCACAGCCTGTGCGATCCCACCTGGTGCGGTCCAATTTGTGGATTCAAGCGATCGTGCTGATGTGTTGGCGCTGATCCAGATGGCGGATGATGTCGATATGTTGATCCCACGCGGGGGTGCCGGGCTGCACCGTTTCTGTCGTGAGAAAAGCCGCATCCCGGTGATGACCGGTGGCATCGGTATCTGTCACCTGTTTGTGGATGAGAGCGCCAACCAGGAGATGGCTGTGAAGATTATCCACAATGCAAAAACACAACGCCCCAGCGTATGTAATTCACTGGATACCGTCCTGGTGCACCATGCCATCGCAGAGGGCTTTATCCCGGCTATAATCGAGCATCTGCAAGAGGCAGGGGTTGAATTCAGGCTTGACCCCGCTGCTATGGAGTGTATCCAGGGAGTGCCGTACAGTCCAGAGATGGTGTCGCTGGCTGGTCCGGACGACTTTGATACAGAATGGCTATCCTTGATACTCGGGGTGCGCGTGGTGGGAGGATTGGATCAGGCGATTGAACATATCCAATTTCACAGCACGGGACATTCTGATGGTATCCTGACCCGGGACGAGGGTAACGCCAATCGCTTTATCCAGCAAGTCGATTCAGCCGCAGTGTATGTGAATGCCAGCACGCGCTTCACAGATGGCGGGCAATTGGGCTTGGGAGCGGAAGTGGCGGTTTCAACCCAAAGGCTGCATGCGCGGGGTCCGATGGGATTGGAGGAATTGACCACCTACAAATGGGTGATCAGGGGGGATGATCATGTTCGGGAATAGATTTGAGGTATTAGGTACTACCCGGATTCTACGTCGCCTAATCAGTGAAGGATAGTCACTTTTAGAAAACAGACCTTATTTACTCGAAGAGTGCTTCGCATGGCAAAAATTGGCTATTTTAGGCGATTTTCCAACCTTTTTGAACCAAAATCACCACTTTTTGCCACATTTTTAAGACATTCAAACAAGTATCTTCAGGATTGTACTTTCACCCATTGGGTGAAATAAAACCACGTATAAAGATCACATGTTAAAATTGAGATAAAGAGTATTTTTGCAG
>JAHYJN010000020.1 GCA_019428905.1 Candidatus Brevefilum sp. | reverse complement strand
CGGGTAACCAAAGCCAAATTCCTCAATCGGTACGCCAACAGCTCGCGCCGACAAGAAGTGTCCCAGCTCATGGAAGAAGATCAGGAGGCTAATCACAATCACAACTTGTAAAATCAACAAAAATACGCTCATATTTTCCTCAAACCCCATGCGGCATTATCCGCATGGGAACAGTGTTAAATTGATTGATTAATTATACCTTTCGCACCTCAGATAACCAGTCTCGTCCACCAACTCTGCCGGCCCACCAGGGACAGCGATCAGCACATCGAGCACGCCCGGCATCCGGCGCAGGCACTGGCTTATCTCCTCCACGTTCTCTTGGGGAGTGATCACATGCACATTCGGCCCGGCATCTAGCGTAAAGGTGACCTGAAGTCCCTCCCCTTGCCAGGCTTTGACTGCCTTCATCACCGCCAGGGATTGAGGATGCCAGTAATACAGGGGTGGGTCGGACGTCATCATCACGGCATGCATCAGGTTGCTGTCCAGTTCGGTGACCCTGGCCAGTCGGGCAAAATCACGTTTAAGGATGGCCTGGCGGCACGCTTCCAGCCGCCGGTCAGCATCCCGTACCCGGGCGTCCTGCAAAGGGCTGCTGTGGGCAGAACGCATCCCGACTTCTGAACCCACTGCCTTGTGATCATCGCTCAGAACGACGATGCAGTCAGCCAGGTCCCAGTGTTCGGGTGGGGCCATCGATTGGGCGTAAGATTCACCGTTCATAGGATCGACCAGCCATTCGACAAACCCGCCGGGGATGGAGCGGCAGGCGGAGCCAGAACCAAAGCGCGCCAGGCCAGAAAGCGCTCGCTCTGAAAGATCTAGTCCCAACGCGGTAGTCCCGGCCAGCGCCAGGGCAGCAAACCCGGATGCTGAGGAAGCCAGCCCAACCCCCATCGGGAAATTGTTCTCGCTGTGGATGCGCGCATAAACGGTTTCACCCGCCAGGCGGCGGATGCGATCCATGAAATGCTGGGCGCGCAGTAAACTTTCACCCGTCACCTTTACACCGTTCAGGGTGAGGGCGTCTTCCTTTAAATCGCTGTCAAATTCAACCGTGGTCGTGGTCGCCAGAGGGGCGATATTCATCGAAAGCGACCCGTTGGCCGGGATACGGTTCAACTCGTCTTCCAGCCCCCAGAACTTGATAAAGGCGATATTGGGATGGGCACGTGCTGTGGCTATCATCTTCATAAACAGCAGAATACCCGATCCCAATTATGACGTCAATGGATTGTACAAGATCGTGAGTAGTTAGTAGTGAGTGGGTATTGGGTATTAGGTATTCGGACAGGAGACGGATGACGGGAGACAGGAGACGGGCTTTAATTTTCCCGGTCTTCCGTCTCCGATCTTCGGTCTTCTACGCCTACTCGATTGACGATTTCTCTTGCAGCAACATTTTGATGTCGGTCAGCGATTCGTTGATCTGGAACACCAGGATCAACAGCTCAGCATAGATGCGGGTCATCAAAACGCCCAGGAAAATAATCAGCAAACCGCCGAGCAACCCCAGGATAAATCCCCACAAGATTTGTCCAAAACCTTTGTAGCTGATACCGACAAACGCGGTCGTAAAGAAAAACACAAGACCGCCAAGGGCGCTGCCGATCAGCCCAATGTAAAACAAAACCTTAATGATGATGGGGGTGATCATCCGCTCAAAACTGAGAAAATTTTTGAAGTTCATAACAATCTCCTTTTAAATAGTGTCTATTGTTGATTAAAAAAATAACGAAATAAATTCTACCATGATTCTTCTAGAATTTTCTGTGTTCAATAATATTAACCTATTCTTTACAATTATTAAGTATATCATTCGTTTTATTGATTTTTATTGTTTGAATATTAATTTTTTAAAACCTCAACAAAATTTGTTTTCGATGAAATTCCCCAGGAAATTATCCAATATTGTCCTGTATAATCAGGATAAACCTTTGCACACAGTCCTTGAGAATATATGATGAAAATTCCAGCGCCAAAACTTGCTTTGCTATTGATCAATTTTCTCATCCTCGCAGTTGGTTTAATTGGCTTAATCCACTTGAACAAAGCCTTTACTGATCAACAAACAGTAAAATTTCAGGACTCATCAGGGGAAGCATTGCACGGCACATATATGCCCGGAGACTTGCCAATCGGCGTGTTGCTGTTAGAGGGTTTTGGCAGCGACCAGATCGCCATGCGCCCCGCCGCACGGATTTTCCGCGAAGCTGGTGCCCATATCTTCACCTTCGATTTCTCCGGCCACGGTCGATCGGATGGCTCATTGGGATTTGATAATGCCAGCACCGATCGCTTAGCATACCAGGTGATTTCAGCAAAAGAAACCTTTAAATCCTCATCCGGGTTATCCGATGATCAAATTCTCTATTTTGGACACAGCCTGGGGGCCCGTGTAGCCGTCCAATCGGCAGTTCTGGATCCTGCGCCCCCAACGGCCTTAATTCTGGTGGGAACCCAGATCAACTTAGGCACCAACCTCCAGGCTGAGTTTTTCACCGGCACCAGTGATGCCGAGCTGGATTGGGTGCAATCCCTCGATAAAAACACACCTGCCGCTGACATCTTGCTTTTTTCGGGTGAATGGGATGATATCCTCACCCCGCACGCGGCCCAAGCACTCCATGACCACCTTACCAAAGGTTCAGCAGGTGCCGAACGACCTTTTGCGCGTAAATTGACGATCCTGCCGAGGCTCTTCCATAATTACGAAATCTATTCAACCCGGCTGCTTCAGCAAGCCTTGTCACAATTAGACGAGCTGGGCTTAATGACCACCCAGAGACCTGTGTCCTTCGCTGGTTATTACGGCTTTGGCGCCCTGACCTTGTTGGGACTGTTTGGCACCTTGATCTCAGCTCCAATTTACCTGATCCAATCCAGGCCAACCATCCCGGCACCCCCTTCCTCGGTCAAGATCCGGCGCCTGATGACATTCATCCGGGGAAAACTTATACTCTGGCTGGTGACTGTGCCCGCCGCCGTCCTCCTCTCCGGGATTTTCTTCCTAATCCCATTGGGTTTACCAGTATTTAACATGATCTATGTCGGCTTTATCGGCGGGTACGGAATTGTGATGTGGGTCCTGTATCGGATCGGTAAAGTCCCGGGAACCGAGGGAAAAATGCCGTTCAAATCGACAAAGAAGGCCTCGCCAACATCAGGGATCATAACCTTACTCGGTTTTCTTGTGTGGGGCCTAATTTTATTGGCGTGCATCATCTTCACCCGCAGCGGCCTGTTTTATGTGATCTCCCCCAACCAGCGCTTGGTTTGGCTGGTTATTTTCACACCGTTCACAGCATTGGGGTTCTGGATCGGTGAAAAGGAACTACTCATGCTGGATGCCTTCAGGCATAAATCCGGCCGGCGATTGACGTGGGCTTCCTTTACCTTAGCCATCGTCGGTTTGACCCCCTTCTTTCTCTACACGCTTGTAATGGGCTTCCTGGGTTCGCTTTCTGGCATGCTGAGCGGTCTGCATGGGCTGTTAATTCTTGCCATTATCCTGCTTGTGGGGCGCTTAATGAAATTTTTCATTCACCAAACCTGGATCGTCAGCCTCCTCCAGGCAGCCCTGTTGTATGCCTTGATCCTGCCGCAGGGCGTTTTGTTTGCCTTCTGACCTTCCGGGCATAGCCGTTTTATTTGGAAAGTAGCGATCGGTTAAACCTTAAGATAAAATATAAAAGAGCTGGTTGATTTGCTCCTAAAAAACCTCAATTAACTCATTAAGAGGAGGAATTTATGAAAATAGGCGTCGTCTTTCCCCAAACCGAGTTCCCCAGTGACCCGCTGGCGATCAAGGATTTCGCCCAGGCCGCCGAGGACCTGGGCTATACCCACCTGCTGGCTTATGACCACCTGCTGGGGGCCAACCCTGACCGGCCGGGGGGATGGTCAGGTCCCTATACCTATACGGACCCCTTCCAGGAGCCGCTGCTCCTGTTCAGCTACCTGGCCGGGCTGACCCAGCGCTTATCCTTCATCACCGGCATCATCATCCTGCCCCAACGCGAGACGGTCCTGTTTGCCAAACAAGCCGCCACACTCGACGTGCTGTGCCAGGGACGGCTGCGTTTAGGCGTTGCCTTGGGCTGGAACAAGGTCGAATATACTGCCCAAAACAAAGACTTCCAGAACCGTGGCGCCCGCATCGAGGAGCAGGTGCAGGTCTTGCGCAAGCTGTGGACCGAGGAACTGGTCACCTTTGCAGGCCGCTGGCACTCCATCCCGGATGCCGGGTTAAACCCGCTCCCCGTTCAGCGTCCGATCCCGCTGTGGTTTGGCGGGCATGCGGACCCCGTCCTGCAGCGTATCGCCAGGCTGGGGGATGGGTGGCTGCCTAATTACCGCTCTGCTAAGGACGCGGCACAAGCCCTGGCAAAACTAGGTGCATACCTTGAACCAGAAGGGCGCAACCTGAGCGAGATTGGCATCGAACCACGCCTGCGCTACGAAAACGGTGATCCTTCCGTCTGGCGCGCATTAGCAGAAGGCTGGGCGTTAGCCGGTGCAACCCACCTGACCGTGATCACCATGGGCGCAGGGTTCACCACCCCCAAGGAACATATCCACGCCATCACCCGCTACGCAGACGCCTTGGGGCTGCAAATATAAGACGTGGGTGGGTTGGCGGCTAACTTAAAAGATGTGTAACCAATCAAAATCGATCGGTTGACACAGATTTACCGCCAACCCACCATCAAGATATTTGCCACCAAACCACCCCTCCACGCTTCAGCAGCAAGACAACCTTATAAAGTGAAGTCGATCCAAATGCATTATGCCAACGGCAAGGTAAAGCGGAAGGCTGCCCCCTGACCCAACCCGGCGCTTTCCGCCCAAATACGGCCGCCCATCGCCTCAACCAGCTTTTTGGCAACGGTTAACCCAATCCCGCTTCCCCCAGCCTGCCGCGACCGGGAATCATCCACGCGGTAAAACCGGGCAAACACCTTCTCCAGGTGCTCCGGCGCAATCCCCACGCCGGTGTCCTCCACACTGATGCGCACTGCACCTGCCAATCTTTCCCCCTTGACCGAGACCCTCCCGCCGCTGGGTGTGGAGCGCAGCGCATTGCTCAGCAGGTTAAACATCACCTGGTCCAACCGGTCCTGGTCCGCTAAGGCTATCAACGATCCATCGGGTAGATCAAGGTTTAACGCAACATTTTTGGTCGTAAAATTCACCTGCATGGTCTGGATTAGGTTTGTCAAGAATTTCTGAAGATCAACAGCCCCAAGCTCGAGCTCTAGCACACCTTCCTCAATCCGGTTCAGTTCCTGCAGTTCATTCACCAGCCGATCCAGCCGGTCAACCTGGCGGTAAATCCGTTCATACGTGGATGCATCCGTTGGTAAGACCCCATCCATCAGCCCCTCCAGGGAACCCTTGATCACCGTCAGCGGGGTGCGCAATTCATGCGCCACATCCCCGATCAGTTTTTGGCGCATATCCTCAACCTGTTCCAACTGGGCAGTCATGCGGTTGAAACGCGCCGCCAGCCGTTCCAGCTCATCCTGTGATTCGAGTTGATGTTCAGCCTGCGGTAAGCGTTCTTCATAATGGCCATCCGCGATACGATCTGCCGCACGTGCCATCTGGCGCAGCGGTCTGACAAACTGATGGCTCATGACTGCGCTCACGCCCAGGGCAATCACGACGGACGGCAGCAAAGCAAACAACGCCGCCTCCAGGATAATCTGGTTAAATATCTCGAATAGATCGGTATACAGCACCGACCAGCCCATCATCCGCAATCCATGCCCACCGGTGCCCATATGACCGGCTTCATCCATCCCATAGCGTGAAAAAAGCCGCGTCATACTGCCTAGGTAACTGTCAAAGATCCCCGGCAACAAGACTCTGATCAAAACCATAAGGACAACCAGGCTGATTAAAATCAGGATAAAGTAAGAAAAAAAGAATTTCCAAAACAAACGGTTCTTGAAAAAGCGCATCACGCCACCCGCTCATCTTCAAAGCGATAGCCCACGCCCCACACGGTGTTAATAAACCGGTTCCCTAGTTTTTTGCGGATATGGCCAACATGCACATCCACAACGCGCGTTTCACCGTAATAAGTGGTTCCCCACACGTGTTCCAGCATTTGTTCACGCGTCAGCGCCTGGCCGTTGTGCATCATCAAAGTCAGCAGCAGGTCAAATTCGATCGCGGTCAAATCCAATAATTCGCCATCCGCCCAGGCTTTATGTGCGCTCTCATCCAGGCGGACATGGGCTGTCCGGTAAAGCCCTTTTTCTGTACCCGTTGGCTGGTGGGTCAGACGGCGAAAGGCGGCGTTGACCCGGGCAACCAGCTCACGCGGGGAGAACGGCTTTGTCAAGTAGTCATCGGCGCCCATATTGAGACCGACCAGTTTATCAACTTCCTCAGTCCTTGCAGTCAACATGATCACATACACATCCGATTCGTGCCGCAGCGTGGAAAGTACTTCCAACCCGCTCATCTTCGGCAGCATAATATCTAGAATCACCACATCCGGGCTGCTCTCTCGGGCAACTTTCAGCGCTTCATGGCCGTCGGCAGCCTGTGAAACCTGGTAGCCCTCCTTTTCCAGGTAAGCCAGCAGGAGTTCTCGGATGTCATCCTCATCATCAACAATCAATATTTTCCCGTTCACCGTCACATCCCTGGTCACTTTTTGTAACTGGTCAATCAGCCCTGCTGTTGGAAGATGGGCAGGCTGAGTAATTTCCATTTTTGTAGGTTACTTCAATTTTACCTAAATCGGGCACAGAATAATATCCTGTGCCCGATTGAAATTGCGTGTTTTGAAATTTACATCACGCAGGCGCACCACAGCGCGGGCACGAATCCATGCCCTGCGGGACCCACCCACTACAAAAGGTACATTGAATAGGTTTGATCCGCACACCACACTGCGGGCACCAATGAAAATCATTGGTGATCTTCCAGCCACAATCCGGACAGGCTGTCATCGGATCAGATTCTTTTAGTTGTGATGGAGAATCCAGATCCACCCTTGTCCTCAACAGATTTGTTAATGAAGAGCGCATGCCACCGCAAGGCATCTAATCAGTCACCTTTCAGTGATTCACCACAATATGGGCAAACCTGCCAATCCGGAGAAACTTTCTTACCACAATGTTCACAATGTCTCGCCAGGAAGTCAGAGCTGTTATGGCTGGGCTGTTGTAACGCTCGTACTAATAAAACGATGCCCCCAACCGTCAAACCCAGAAGACCCAAAGCGAAAATAAACATTAGCAACCCACCGAATAAACCCATCATCGGGACACCCCATCGTAAACCATGGTGATTCCAATAACCATCACTCCAAGCATTGCTACCTCCATTAATCCAGTTCATTGGCATACCCTGGATGCGCAAGAAACTCAAGCCCAACAGGAACACCAATCCAATAATTAGAATTAACCCAAAACCAATAATCCACGGCCATATTTTCTTCATTGGTTTACACCTTCTTCCTTACCAGCGCCTGCCGGACCCGCGGCGAGGCATGCGGCCATCCTGTGGGTACGCTTCCCCCTCCAACTCGTGACACCCACCAAAGCCGCGTTCATAACGGACATCCTGCCTGCGGTTTTGCATCCATTGGTACTGGTCTTCCGTGATCAAGCCAGATTCAAGCGCCTCTGCTAAAAGGGATTCGCGCGATTCCTGCATCAAGTCAAAGAAGGCCGCTTGATCCAAACCGGCATCTAGCGCAATTTCTAACAAGTGTTCGCCTTCGCTGATTCTGTCCTCAATTTCATCGACCGCTAACCCGGTCACATCTGCTAAAGTCTGGACCATAGCATCATGCATCAATGGCTCATCAGTTGACCAGGTCCCCCTGCGTCCGTGCATCGGTCCCCAATACTCGCTGTAGTCATCATCATTATCCTCAGCAGACCACGGCGATCCACCGTGGGCAAGCCCAATGGCGAAGACGGCCCCCGTGGTCACCACTAACAAGGCCAGTGTGACGAGAACAGCCATACCTAAGGTTTTTTGCTTTTTCATTAAACACCTCTCCAAATCTTTGATTTGTAGCAACTGCTCAGTGTTCAAAGGAATGGGGGAGTGTATTGTGGCGGCTTTGCCGCCAAACCACGCTCCCATCTTTCAACATCAGTACTGCCTGAGCAGTTACGATTGGTTTATCTAACTTATTTATAGCGGAAAATTGTAAAGAAATGATGAAGATTTGATAAAGATCAGATAATGATTACCTTCTATATCCATTTTAAATTCATCCTTAAACCATCTGACCCCAAGCGATCATCACGAACACGTCTTACACAAGCGGTGCGGTACAGCGCGGGCACATCTCGGAACAGAGGGGAACAGCCCCAGTGCAATAAGGACAAGGCCTTGTGCGCAAATCCGCCCCACATTTTGGACAGGTGGAGAATTTCCCCGTCAGCTGCCAGCCGCACCCAGGACAATTTTGGAAATACCCGCGTCTATCTTGATCATTCCCCACAGAAACCTGCTGGCCCCCAACCGCCCACAAACCTGCCAACCCGCCTTGATGCCCTGCAGACATAATGTACTTCCATCCTTTTACTGGATAACGCTGTTCCGTCCTTGATTCTAATCTAATTTCACAGGTAGCCGGGCCCTGCGCACCTTACAAAAGATTGATTTATTCGTAGGGTGGGCAGTGCTCCCTGCCCTGAGCCCGAAGGGCGTGAGGGTCCTGCCTACCACATGATTGGTGTGCAGAAAACCACTGCACACCCTACAAGATTTATTCGTAGGGTGGGCAGCTCCCTGCCCTGAGCCCGAAGGGCGTGAGGGTCCTGCCTACCACATGATTGGTGTGCAGAAAACCACTGCACACCCTACAAGAGATTTATTCGTAGGGTGGGCAGTGCTCCCTGCCTGGAGCGAAGCGGAACCCCCGAAGCGAAGCGGAGGTGGGCAGAGCGGGTGCACAGACAGACCCTGCACACCCTACAAGATTTATTCGTAGGGTTGGCGGTGCTCCCTGCCTGGAGCGAAGCGGAACCCCCGAAGCGAAGCGGAGGTGGGCAGAGTGGGTGCACAGACAGACCCTGCGCTCCATACAAGTGATTGATTTATTCGTAGGGTGGGCAGTTCCCTCCTGCCTACCACATGATTGGTGTGCAGAAAACCACTGCACACCCTACAAGATTTATTCGTAGGGTTGGCAGTGCTCTCCTGCCTGGAGCGAAGCGGAACCCCCGAAGCGAAGCGGAGGTGGGCAGAGTGGGTGCAGACGGACCCTGGTACCCGAAAGCCCATCCTCGCTCTTCCGTCTTCCGTCCACCTTTTCAAATCAGGTATTCACAAGCCAACAAAACCCAATTAAAATCATAGGTACCAGTTCGCTGTGTTTCTTTTGGATTTATCGAAAGGATTTACAAATGACCAAGAAAATTCTGCTGGCTTACGGTACGGCATCCGGGTCTACTGCTGAGGTTGCCCAGGCAATCGCTGATGAGATGGCTAAAGCTGACGTCCAGGTGGATGTTTTTCCTGTTGAGGAGGTTAACGACCTCTCTGGCTATGACGCCGTGGTGGTCGGGACAGCCGTACGCATGTTCCACCTTCTACCCAAAACCAGGCGGTTTTTGCGTCGGCACAGAAAGGGATTAAGCAAAGTACCTGTGGCCTACTTCCTGGTGTGCCTGACCTTAAGTGAAGAAACACCCGAGAACATTCAAAAGGCAACTGACTTTGCCAAACCAATGATCAAAACCAAAGCGCCGGTCAGCCTGGGCTTATTTGGCGGCTGTATCAACCATGAGAAAATGACCGATATCTTCGGAAAGTCCATGAGGTCCCTGCCAGAACAGGACCACAGGGATTGGGATAAAATTCGTACCTGGGCCAGCGAAACCCTCCCAAAACTGCTCGAAAACGAGTAGAGCACAGTAATAATACCCCTGCATTAACACATCAGCGGATGACTTAACCAGTCATCCGCTGATGGTCTTCGGAAGGAGCCTCAAAACCAAAAGGAGAGAAAGAAAACAAGAATTTCGTTTGCCCGTTCAAGCGGATTCTTGCTTGTTTGTGATACCAGTATAATAGATCAGACACCCAAAAGGCTTAAGAACTCGTTAAGGGTCTGACAGCATTTGGTTATTAATTAATATGAGGATTCAGCCTATGCCAAACCCCACCCCACATATCCCCCAGAAACTGCTCGACCATATCCAGGCCCTGGCAGGGACGATCGGCCCACGCGGCTCGACCCAGCCAGAGGAACGCCAGGCAGCCAACTACGCCTTCCAACACCTTCAAAACCTGGGCTACGGACCAAAATTGGAGGAATTTAGAAGCGCCACCTCTATCTTCCATCCGCACATCATCACCTCCCTGCTCATGCTGACCGCCTTCATCATTTACCCCCTTTTCGGGCGCACATCTGGGGCGATCGCGGCCGGGCTAAGCCTGCTAGCCTTGGTCTCTGACCTGCTGGAGTTGGGCTTTTTCCCCAACCCGCTGCGCTGGGTAACCCCTAAAGGGGACAGCCAGAATGTGTTTGCCATCCTTGAACCGCAGCACGACCACCTGCAGGACCTGATCCTGGTCGGGCATCTGGATACGCAAAAGGCGGGTAAGATCTTCTCCACACCGGGATGGGTGAAGTTCTTTCAAAACTTCACCACCATCGCGTTTATTGCCTTCATCATTCAGGTTGGTCTGTACCTGGTGGGCATCATGACGCAATGGATCTGGCTGTGGTACGCCAGCATTCCCAGCGCCCTTGCTGCACTGATTTTGTTGGTCATCTGTTGGGAAGCCGACCGTGCCCCTCTCAGCCCGGGCGCCAACGATAATGCCAGCGCCGTGGCCATGGTGCTCACCCTGGCGGAAACCCTCAAAACACAGCCGCTGAACAATACCCGGACCTGGTTCGTCCTTACCGGCTGCGAGGAAGTCCAGCATTACGGCATGATCGATTTCATCAAGCTTCACAAAGCCGAATGGACCAACCCCAAGGTGCTGGTATTCGAGATGATCGGGGTCGCTGGGCCGGCCTGGGAAACCAAAGAGGGCATCATTGTGCCCTTTAAACCGGACCCGCAACTCCTGCACATTGTTGAAACCCTTGCTAAGGACCACCCGGAATTAGGCGCTTACCCCCGCTTTATCGTGGGCGGCAACAGCGAGATGGCAGACGCCCATCGTGCTAAACTGCCAGCCATCACCTTCTTCGGGTTGACGCCAGACGGCCGTGCCCCTTTCTGGCACCAAATGGCGGACACACCCGACAAAATGGACCCGGATGTGCTTGAACGCACCTACCAGTTTACCAAGCTGTTCATCGACCAAGTTGATTTACACCCCTGAACCAAACCCGTAAACTTTTGTAAGCACTTAGCCTCCCAGGGGGGGGTGTAGCGGTTTCGCCACCACACCCCACCCCCCTTCAGCAGCAGGACTGGCTGATTAGTTATAAACTTTATAATACCTGAGTTGATCATATTAGTATCCTGAAAATCGTGTATTTACCCGAAAAATTGAAAAACTTTGAATAACAGAGAAACTTGGGTATCAAACTTTCTTGTTTTGGTTGCCAATTATTAACTTTTCCTAAAGTCAATATTTCTGTTATCGACATAAAAATTACGAGGGGCTGGTAGTTTAAGGCTTCCCCTGGGGGAAGCTGTCTGCGAAGCAGACTGATGAGGGACAACAACCACAGGTTTTCAGAGAATAGTTCATTTATAAAGAGAAAACTTTTGTGAGCACTTAGCCTACGAGGGGACTGGGGGGTGTCTAAGCAGTTGCAAACTTTCAAATAACAACAAAAATCCCCCCAGGTTTGATCACCTGGGGGGTCTCATTGATCTTACTTAGCAACCGCAAGGGTCGCTTGAACTACTGTAATTCTTCTACCAGGTCATTTGCAGCTTGGGTCAACCGGGCTAGGGTCTCTTCAACCTCAGCCTGGCTGGTTGCATTGTACAGTTCGGCCGCGAAATCATTCAACGTGCGGCGGACCGATGACCATGCTGGGAAGGTTTGCGGTTCTGATGGGCCAATGGCGGCCAATTCAACACCAGATGCCCACACCGGGTTCTCGGTGGCATAGTCTGCCATAAGCGCTTCGGTGGAGTACTGTGTGCCGTAATAGCCGCTGGCGACGATCCAGCGTGCCTGGATCTCAGGGGAGGTCAGCCATTTGACGAACAGCCAGGAGGCCATCTCACGCTGTGGTGTGCTGGGGACCACGCCCAACATCTGCTGGAAGGCGTTTACAGCCAGTTTGCCATCCGGTCCGGGGGCAGCAATCCAGCCCCACACATCGTCATTGTTCTCTTCTTCAAATGCAGCTGCGTAATATGGGGCACCAGCTGTGGAGCTCATGGTAATGAGCGCCTTGCGCTGACCCTGTTCTGGGTTCGGATAGCTTTCCGTCTGCCAGGCACAGCCTTCATTCTTTAGATCCAGGATGAACATGGTGGTGTCAATGGCTTCTTGCGAGGTGAAATCATAGGCATCGTGTGCCTCATTGAGCTCGTTCCCGCCAAAAGCGTACAGCCAGTGCAGCCAGTTGGTCGCATTGGGGAAATACACAATTCCACCCGTACCGGCAAAATCGCCGCCGCGAGCATCGTTCTCGGCTGCTGCCGTACAAACCAGATCTTTCAGCTCAGCCGAGGTTGTCGGCGGTGTGGCAAAACCCAGTTCCTCTGCCCAGGTGAAGTTATACACCAGCACATTGGCGGACTGGGTCATCGGGTAAGCAATCCAGGCACCATCGGGGGTGCTGCCAGCTTCTTTAAGGTGGGGATACAGGTCTGCCAGTTGATCTGCGGTCAGACCGTAATCAGGATCGCCAATATAGGGGTTCAGATCGGCGATAAAACCAACCGAATACCAATCGGCCAGGGCGTTCGTGTATGCCATCACCACATCTGGCAGGTCACCGGATTGAATGCCGGCGTTGACTTTGTCTTCAACGTCGCCGTATCGACCCTGGTCAAGCGCATTTACAGTGATTCCGTAGGGGTTGACATCATTGAATTCATCAACCAGTGCCTGCAAAGCTGCACCGGGCGCATCTGAATAGACGTGCCAGAAATCAACCGTCACACCCTCAAACGGCGGTGCTTCTTCAACCGGTTCTGGCTCTTCAACTTCTTCCGGTTCCTCAACGGGTTCCGGCTCTACAACTAGCTCAGGTTCCTCAACCACCGGCTCTTCAACCACCGGTTCTTCAACCGGTGCGGGGGTCTCTGAAGGTCCGCAGGCCGCCAGGACCAAGGACAGCAGCATGATGATCGACAGTAAAACACTTATCTTTTTCATGAAAAATTTTCTCCTTAGATTAATCGTTGGTTACTCGTCACTTGTTTTCGTGTGTGTGGATTACTAATCCATTCACCTCCTCTCATACGCATTGATTCGTAACTGCTCAGGGAGTCCTACATTTGAAGGGCATTCACATGCTGAGTAGTCATAGTAATTTTAACCTTTCAACCCTGATCTCGCAATACTGTCAGTGAATTGCCTTTGGGTGAAGAAATAGATGATCAGGATTGGGATAATGGTAATAAACGCGCCTGCCATGGTTAAATTGATCAGC
Organism: Candidatus Brevefilum sp.; assembly: GCA_019428905.1. GTDB lineage: Bacteria > Chloroflexota > Anaerolineae > Anaerolineales > Anaerolineaceae > Brevifilum. Next base: position 27,560 of record JAHYJN010000020.1, on the reverse strand, counting down.
TGCCCGGCCTCATCAACAAAGTTCATCAAGCCCACGGAGATCGGCCGCCAGTCCGGTGTGTTCGTCACCAGCATCGGCCAGGCCAACGAATTCCAGGTACCGATGAAGGACAATACCAAAATCACCATCAAGGGGGCTTTCGATAGCGGTAAAACGACTTGGAATAAAAACCGTAAGTGCCCAGCACCATCAATTTGCGCCGCGTCAAACAGCTCATTTGGTACCTGCGCAAAGAATTGCTTCAACAAAAAAATTGAGAAAATGCTGCCCATATACGGTATGGTCAGGGCAGGCCAGTTATTGATCCACGGGATCGGGCCGATGCGCCCCAGCCAGGTCACGGTCAGGAAATTCGGGATGATCAACACCATGGCAGGGATCATAATCGTGCTCAACATGATGCTGAAAATCAGGTCGCGTCCAGGAAATTCCATCCGGGCAAAGGCGTAGGCTGCAAACACGCTGAAGGTCACCTCACCAGACAGGGTAATCAGGGTGATCAGGATACTGTTGATGAAATACTCAGAAAACTGCGCTCGCCGCCAGGCTTCAGCGTAGTTTTGAAAATTTAGCGATGAAGGGAAGAACGCAGTACCCAAGGCTTCACCCAAGCTCATTAAGGAGGTTGAAATCATCCACACAAACGGGATCAGCGAGATAAACGCACCGATAAACAAAATGGTATAGGTCAGGATTTTCTTGCGCGTCGATACGGAAAATGAATAAGTCTTTTTGCGCATTTTATCCATAAAACACCTTAGCTCCTTGGACCCGGTTATTGATTAGTGTCAACGACAAGATAATTCCAAACAGGACAAAAGCCATCGCTGATGCATACCCATACCTGAGCTTTTCAAAAAATTCAATGAAGATCGCTAGGCTGAATGTGTCCGTCGTGCCCAACGCTAAATTACTTCTAAAAATCCAGATGGTGTTAAACGCCTTAAAAGTGCCGATGACACCAATTAACGAAAGGAAATAAGTTGTTGGCGAAAGCAGTGGGAAGGTGATATGCCGAAACACCTGCCAGCCGTTGGCGCCGTCAACTTCTGCTGAATCGTTCAACTCTTTGGGGATATTTCCCAACCCCGCCAGGTAGATCACCGTGTTATAACCCACAAAGGTCCACACGGAGTGCAGGATGATCACAAACAAAGCCAGGCTGGGACCTGTGGCCCAGGTGGGAATTGACAGGCCAAAATGCTGCCCGATCAAGGTGAAAATGCCGCGCGGCTCAAACAGCCATTGTTGCGGCGGCAGCCCCAAACTGCGCAAGAGCATGTTGACCGGCGCGGTTTGGCGGTTCGAAAACATCTGCTGAAAGACAGCCGCACTGGCGATCGAAGGCGTGACATAAGGAATGAAAAAAATGATGCGAAAAATGTTTGTACCAAGAAATTTCCGGAACAGGAGCACCGCCAAAAAAATCGAAATAACCAACTGGAAGGGTACCGTTCCGAGGGAGAAGAACACCGTCACTTTCAGACCGTCCCAAACCCGTTTATCGCCCGCAGCAATGATATTTGGGATTTCACCGATCAGCAGCCAACCGCCAATCAACAATACAATCGCGGCCAGCAAGTGCAGCCAAAATCCACGATTGGTGTATTGCTTTTCAGCACGGCGCCAGAGGACCCAGGCAGCAGCAAACAAGATCAAACCGCTGCTGATGGTGATCACCTGCGGCCAGATCCCCGGGTCTGTACCCTCACTGAGTGCGGCGGCATAAACCGTGTTCACCTCCTGCAATGTGAACGCCAGTAAGCCCACGCCAATCCCTAATGCAAGAAAGCACAGGGAAAAATATGCCTGGTAATTGAGATTATTGCGGTTTTCCCAAACTCTCATCACCACCAGGCCGATCACCAGGCTCGCCAGTAAAAGCCATCCAAAGATGCGCCAGGCTGGTAATACACTTTCAGCCCGTAGTGCATCCATCAGGAAATCCATAAACACAATTTCCTCTCGCTCTATCCCCCGCAGCTTGAAGGCGATATCCAGCACTTCCGGCAAGGCACGATAAAACCAATTCAAGAAAGCAAACACCGTTACGGCGTACATCAAGCCCGGTAAAATGGCCAACCAGGGCTGATCATCATGTTCCTGCCTCAATTTCAAGATGCGCTTAACCAGGAAATATATTAACACCAGCGCGCCAATCCCCAGGAAAAAGGCGATGACATACGTCAGGCTGCCAATCGCAGTTACATAATTGCGCAAACCGATCATGTCACCGCGCACGATCCGCCAGCGATGTAAGCTAACGTAAAGCGCAAAAAACACCGGGAAAATACCAAACATAAAGATCAAAATCGATGAAGGTGCGATAAAGATGTAAGCTGTCAGGTATTCCTTTAAACGTCGCCCCCGTCTTCCAGTAAATGTCCTTTGTAGAAAGTTTTTGTTCTCCATAAGCTCTCAATCAACTGTTGATGATTTCAGGCAAGCTGCCGTCTGAGTGCGTATAAAACTTTACTGTCATGTGCTTTGTCAGTCGAACCCGCATCGATATAATATCGAGTCGGGATCAATACGATGAATTTCAACCTTAAAATCTTCTCCATTGATTATACCGGAAAATTCAAGTCAATTTTTATCGGTCTCAGTTTTTTAACAGAACATTTGCTTAATTCCTTCTGCTGCCCGGTGTCTGATAATCATTTTGGCCAATTCCGTAAAGCAAACAAAGCTGATGCTAACCGCTTTCAATCAAACCAAAAAACCTGCTGATGTTGATCCCCAGATCATGCTCATCAATCGGAGAATCAGTACCAGCAGGTTGAATATTAAGCTGTCAAAACATGTCCAGCTGTCACGCCTATCGTCTATTCAAGCGTTAGCGGCTCATACGCAAAATTTCTGCCACCAGGTCGGACGTAATCGCCTTGTGTTCTCCCATGCGGGAGCCCCGGGAAGCAAAGCGAGCCTGGATGCGCGCTGCCGCTTGATCGGGGTCAATTTGGTAATCGGTCAATTTTGTGGGCATCCCAATCCGATTAAAGAAATCGATCATGTTATCCAAAGCTTCCCGAATAAGGGGTTCACCTTCCCCGGTCAGTCCCCACACACGCTGGGCATATTGCACCAGTTTATCCGCTTTTTTCTCACGTTGATGCCACAGCAGGTGCGGCATCACCACGGCCAATGTTTCAGCGTGATCCAAGCCATAAAAAGCGGTCAGCTCGTGCCCGATATCATGGGTGGCCCAATCCTCCGGCACACCCTGGCAGATCAGTTTATTAAGCGCATTGGTGGCAGCCCACATAAAATTGGCACGGGTATCATAATCGGGCGGAACTTCAAGTGCTTTTTCACCAATCTCTTGCAAGGTCAACAGAATGCCCTCAGCCTGCCGATCCTGGATTCTTGCATCAACCGGGTAGGTGGCATATTGTTCCATTACATGCACATAAGCATCAACGATGCCATTGCGCACTTGCTTCGCCGGTAATGTGTAGGTGGTAGTGGGATCCAAAATTGAAAATACCGGGAAAGCGGCCTCGCTTACCCAGGCCAACTTCTCCTCGGTGGCCCGCCGGGAGATAACCGAGTTACCATTCATCTCCGTGCCTGTGGCCGGTAAGGTGAGCACCGTCCCTAAAGGCAGCGCCTCACCCAATATAACCTTTACATCTTGCGTAACGATATCCCACACCTCACCTGCGGTGTAAGGAATGCCTGCCGCGACCAATTTCGCCCCGTCAATCACCGATCCCCCACCAACTGCCAGGATAAAATCAACGCCCTTTTCACGACCGAGCAGGATCGCTTTCATCAACGTGTCGTAATCCGGGTTGGCTTCAATACCGCCGAATTCGATCATCTCCCAGGAGCTCAGTGTCGTCAATACTTGGTCATAGACGCCATTGTTCTTGATCGATCCGCCACCATAGCACAGCAGCACCGTGGCATCCTGGGGGATCTGATCACGCAGCCTGGCGATGGTGCCCTCGCCAAAAATGATCCGGGTGGGGTTGTAGAATTCAAAATTTTTCATGTGGTGGTTCCTCTCAATCGATGATAAGTGTCTACATATTTAATCCAGCAGTAATCATACCCCTGGAAGCGTCACGAAACAATTTAAACGCCTAATATCCAGGCCAGGGGGTGGATCTCCACCCCTGCCTCTTCCAGTGCCCTCCGCACCAGTTTCGCGTTATCCACCGCTGAGTGATGGTCGCCATGCAAACACAAAGTATCTATCCTAAACGACTGGTCCCCACCGATAAAACCCTCTGTCACCAGGCGCACGGCATTGCTGGCCACCTGTTCGGGGTCTGTGATCAGCGCATCCTCCTGGTCACGCGGCATTAACTGCCCATCCGGCAGGTAAGCCCGATCTGGAAAGCCCTCATTAGCCACACACAGACCCGCAGCAATACCCGCACCCACCAGTTTTGACCCGCCCAGCCCGACCAAAATTAGGCTGGGGTCATAGGCAGCAACAGCCCGAGCAATGGCGTTGGCCGTCACCTCATCCCGAGCCGCTAGGTTGTACAGGGCGCCATGCGGTTTGACATGGACCAGCCGGGTGCCAGCGACGCGAGCGAAGGCTTCCAACGCACCCAGTTGATAGGTTATGGCATGAGTAATGGCTGTCGGGGAGAGGGTCATCGCACGCCTGCCAAAGCCCTGCAAATCAGGGAATCCAGGATGTGCACCCAGGGCGACCCCCTGCGCTTTGGCCAGGGCGACCGTTTGGGCCATCACATCCGGGTCACCGGCATGAAAGCCGCAGGCAACATTGGCGGAGGTGATCCACCTCATCATCTCGGCATCGTCACCCAGGTTGTAACGGCCAAACCCCTCACCCAGGTCACAATTCAGGTCAACAGCTAAAGTCCTAACCATGCATCCTCCTCGAATGGGATGGCTGATGTGATTTTTTCGTTTACTTCAACCCAGGCTGCGTGTGCCGCATCCAGGTTGACGGGTTTAAAGCGCACGGAACCACGCCCGGGTTCCACCTGGGCTAATCGGGGTAAATCGGCTTTGATCACCGTAGCAATACAGGCATACCCACCGGTTGTGGGATGGTCCGGCATCATCACGATCGGCTGGCCGTCACCCGGCACCTGGATTTCCCCTTGCACCATCCCCTGTGAGACCAAGTCTGCGCCAGTGTGATGTGCCAGGGTTGGTCCGGTCAAACGATACCCCATCCGATCAGATTGGGTGGAAACAAAATAGGCGCCCTGGCAGTATGAATCCCAGCTTTCACTGGTAAACCACGCCAGGTGCGGCCCAGGGATAACACGGATCACCGGTTCAAGGGAATAAGGCGGGAGAGCGGCTGTTGGGAACGATCGTCCAGAAAACCGCCCAGTTTGAGCACAAGGCTCTCCCAAGGGTAACCGATCACCCTGGGCAAGTTTTCGTCCCAGCCCTGCCGCCGGATATGCACTGCGTGATCCCATCCAGACCTCAGATTGAATGCCCCCTGCTGCCGCCAGGTAAGCCCAATTGCCGCCTGGAATTTTATCCATGCGAATATGGTCGCCAGGTTTGCCTAGAAATGACATCCACAACGGCAAAGGGCGGCCATTAACAGACAAACTGTAGCCAGCCCCGCACAGGGCTAGTAAGCAACGACGTTCAAGGGAAATTTCAGCACTTGAAAATCCGACCTCCACGCAAGCCGCACCGGGGTCATTCCCCACCAGGCGGTTTGCAGCCTGGAAAGCCCACCCATCCATCGGTCCGGATTCAGGCATGCCATAGCGCTGGTACCCAAAACGACCCCCATCCTGGACCGTCATCATCAACGCCGCTTCCTGGATATACAGCGTCATCCCAACCTGCTTCTCTTCGCAGGGACAAAGCGCACTTCGTCCCCCGGGGCCAACCTGAAATACGGCTCTCGTCGAGGGTCGAACAACCCCTGGTCAGTCCGGCCAATCAGCTGCCATCCGCCCGGAGATGCCAGGGGGTAGACCCCGGTCTGCTGTCCAGCAATGCCCACCGACCCTGCCGGTATGTGGGTGCGGGGCGTATCCAGGCGAGGGGTGGCCAGCGCCGGGTCCAACCCCAGCAGGTAGGCAAAACCTGGCATAAAACCCATCATGCCTACCTGGTAGATCGGTTCAGCATGTTTCTCAATCACCTGGGCTGGGGTTAGGCCATGAAACCCCGCCACAAAAGCCAGGTCGGGTCCATCCTCACCGCCGTAATGCACCAGGATCTCGACCCGGTTTACCCTTCGATGTGCCAAGCTGGTCGGGGAGTCCAGGCAGTCATTAATCCAATTTTCGACCTCGTTCCATTGAATCTGTAGGGGGTCAAACAGCACCACCAGGCTGGCAAAGGCTGGAATCCACTCGATCACACCGGCCAGCGGCGCTACCTTCAGCCGCTCATCCAGGGTACGCACACGACCATGGGCTTCGTGGGTCAAAGCGTCATCAAAAGTCACCAGGAGAGCGTTCTCGCCAACCGGTGAGAATCTTTGCATTGCGTTTTTGTTCTCAACCATCGGAGCTTTTTTGGTTTTTCCGCTGAATTGAAGCCGTTAAGTGCGCGCCGATCAGCACGATCGTTGCAGTCAGGTAAACCCAAAACAGCAGCGCCACAATTGTCCCCAATGAACCATACACCAGCTGATATTGTGAAAGTCCGCTGCTGAGATACCAGGTAAAGCCATTGTTAAGCAGCACCCACGCGACACCTGCAATCAATCCACCCAATAAGGAAGCTTTCCGGCTGACGCTCACCGTAGGCACCCATTGATACAGCGCCCAAAACATGAGCCAGTTGAAGAACACCGGCACCAAAAATGCCCCGATCTGCCAGATGAAGGTTTCATGTAAATTGATATCGTTGTATGGAATTTCAATCGCCGGGATCAGCCCTGAAAGGGTTGAGGCTGCCAGTGCAAGCAGCAACAGCAGCGCGATCCCAAAAAAGATAAGCAATCCTCGCAGCCGCCCTTTGAAAAAATCCAGCAGCCGTGCCTGAGGAAAGGCTCGGTTGATATTCCTTGCCAGGATGTTGAACACACTGGTCGACGACCAGATCAACGAAATCAGGGCCACAAAGGTAACAGCACCCCGCAGCCTGAGCACCTGGTTAATGTTCTGGATTACCAAGTCTTCAGCGCCGGGCAGCACCCCCTCCAGCATATTCAACAACTGGCTCTGCACCACTTCAGTATCCACGAAAAAGCTGCCGACCACAATGAGCACCAGCAGCATCGGGAAGATCGAGAAAAAAGCGTAATACGCCAAGCTGGCGGCTGCCTCAGAACCGCGTTCCTCGGTAAACCGCTCAAACGTAAACCGGATAATCTCCAACGCACCATCGGTGAAGTTATCCGCCTGCTGATAGCGGCGGTTCACCACATCAAGGGTTTTTTGATAGATGTCCTTAATTTTCATCAGCTCTTGTTTCCCATTGGTCGTTTTCCTAATTATACTGGCTTATGAGTAAAGCCATCCCAACCCAATGGGCATAGTTCACCAACCGCTCAACCCACCCAGCAGTACAGGATGGGGTAATGTATAATTGCTGGTGGCATTCAACCCGGGATCAAAGGAGCAAGCATGGACATCCGAACCATTCAAAATTACTACCAAGCGCGCGGCCTGCAGTGGCCAGACGCCAAAGACGCCTTGTGGTTCTTTCTCTCAGAAGTGGGGGAACTGGCTGAGGCTTACCTGGTACACCATGAGCTTGAACTATCAGATGAAGAAGTAGAAATGCTGCAAACCTTTGCGAACGAGGGATTTCACGCCGATGAAATCGTCTCGCGGGTGGAGGGTTGGGTGCGTAATAATGACCGGGTTAAAAAAGAGGATATCCGCAAAGAGGTGGCGGATTGCGAGATGATGTTAGCTGTTTTTATGTACAGCCTGACCCGCACCTCACCCGATGACGCCTTGCTGCAAAAGATGAAAGAGAAACTGGGGGATAAGGCTGATGCGTTGACTGTTGATGTAGACTGAACACAGCGTACAGTTATTTCTGACAATTTAGAAAACTCCCCCAGGGAGTGACATTATTCGTTTACAGGTCGATCACTTGGAATATGACCGCTTCGGCATCCCGATAGACTTCCTGCAAACGCACATCATCTGCTGCTTGTCCCAAGAATCCGCGTTTGGATAAATCGCTCAAGATATATTCTGCCCCAAAGTTGTCTTCGATGATGCGTGATGGGTTTTCAACCCGCCCGCGGGTGATATCAACCCACACTGCGTACAGGTCAGCATCATAAAATTGCATGTAAGTGGGGTCCAAACCCACAAGATAGGTATTATGGGTGTTATAAAAAAACAAGCGGGGAAAATCATCCCAATCGGTCTGAAACACCCTGGCCCCAGCCGGGGTATTCTCAACCAGCCAGGCTGATGCGCCTTGAAATAACTGGTTCTGTTTAGTGCTTTGCAGGCTGGATTGCGAATCTACCAGGGTTTTCCAGGCCATCGGCAGCATAATCACAACCAAAACCAGCAAAGCTAAATTCTGAACCAGCTTTCGCTGCCAAATCCGTGTCATCGTCCATGACCTTTCATGGGCTTTATCCTTGATTTCGATCATCATCGGTGACCAGGCAAACGCCGTGAAAATCAACACAATGGCCGGGAAATATTCAATGAACCGTCGAGATTGAAACAGCATCAAGCCAAAGATGATTGTCAAAAAGAAACCCGTGGCTGTGTTGACGGACATCCGCTGCTTAGAAAGGCCAAGTGCCAGCACAGCACTGGCAAACAACGCCAGGGTCAGGGGAGAATTCCTCAACAATTGTTGCGTGGTATATGGGAACCATTCATTGCCAACATTGGTTCCCGTGGTATCGACCAATTTTGGCAGGATGTGTTGAAAAATAAATGCGAGGTTATACGGGAAGTAAGGATTAATCAGCAATCCGGCTGCAATCCCCAGGCCGCTGAACAACAACGGCCATAAATCCAGGCGTTTGTCAATCAGCCACACGGCCAAGGTGTAAGCGCCAGCCACTACCAATAACAACGGGAAGGCATTGTACAGCCAAACATAGATAAAACCCAGGAAAAACAGGCGCTTGTGCTTACCACTTAAAAGCCAGTCCAGCCCCAATGCCAGTACTCCCAGGGACAGGGATTGCGCGCGCGGGATGCTCATCCGGAAGATAAATGCCTCAGAGACAGCCACCAATCCCAGAGCCCACACAGCTGCATAAGGCACTTTTTGTCTGTCTATTAAGCGCCACACCAGCCAAAATGCCACGACAGAAAACACAACAGCCGACAGTTTTGCCCCGATCAGTAAATCGCCAAAGGTAAAGGGGATTAACAGCACATGGAACAGGAAATGGTGGTTATAAAACTCACGTGCATTCAGGATCGTCAGCGGCAGCCAGGGAAAGTTGGGTTTCAGCCCTTCGGTGCGCATCAAATACGCCATTTTGATATGATAAAACCCATCATTTCCCGGTAAATTGGGGGTGGAAAATTGCGTCAAACCCATGAACAACGCAAACACAGAAAGCAAGACAAGACCGGTTAATAGGGTGGCTTTATTAGCCCTATTACCGGTCAATCTTGTCCAGTGTCTGTGTAAATCAAATTTAGAAGCCAAAACACTGATCTTCCTTATTTCCGTAGACGGTATTGCCGCCGCCTGTGGGAGCTGGATAGTTCTCCTTGCACTGCAGATTACCTTCAATGGTGTTGTTCTGGATCGATACGCCACCGCTGTTATCAAAGGCTTGCAGGTCGCCCCCGATTATGTTGCCTGTATACGACTGGCTGCCCCAGTTATTGAAAGCCTGTAAATTGCCACCAATGCGCACTGAGGATACCAACAGCAAACCACTGTAATCTACCTGGATGTTCCCACCGACATAAGAGCCAGCGTGTACTTCTACACGAGCAGAACGATCCGCCTGGATATTGCCACCCACCCACACGTCATAGGCAAGCAGGGTAGCATTGCCTTGCACAAATATATTGCCCTCCACCCTCGTGCCGTTCAATGTGCAGGTAGTGTTGTGCGGCACATTCAACGCCTCGATGGAAACCGAACCAAATGTGCAGTTGTCGCTGGTCTTGTTATTGGTGTTGTAGTCGTAGCTGTCGTTATCATTGTAATCATCGTTGTCGTTATCGTTGTAATCATAGCTGTCGTTATCGTTGTAATCATAGCTGTCATTATCGTTGTAATCATAACTGTCGTTATCATTATCGTCATAGCTTTCGTTATCATTATCGTCATAGCTATCATCGTCGTCGTCATAGCGATCGTTTTCGTTGTCGCCGCCGCCAAGGTTGACAATGGTGTTTTGTAGATCACCCCTGACAGGTTCTGGGACCCGCCCAGCCATGTCGCTCAGGGCAGCCGCGTAGCGTGAAATCGATTCTGTCAGGCGCACCATTAATCTTCCGGCCTGTTCAGGATTCACTTCAGCCAAGGCACTCAGCTCTTCCAACGCCTTGAAAACATGCCCTTCAAACGCAGTTACTGCAGGCTTGATGTTCTGGAAGCGTCCTTCTTTAATTAATGCTTCAATCTCTCCCAATCGTTGTTCTGCAAATTCCAATTGCAGCTCAATACGTGCATCCGTACTTCTTGCCAGCGAAAGGCGTGTTCTTTCTAATGTTGTTTTAATCGGGTACAGGGTGTCACCCGGAATGCTGTTTTGTGATGCCAAAACAGTGGCTGTTGTCCCACCAAACAAAACAATCACCAGCACAACCAGCACTGCAATAATCGTAATTGCTAATCGTTTTTGATTTGTTATCATTTTATTATTCTCCTGATAGTTATTGGTATCCGCTGAGATGCCTAGCCCAACCAAAAATTGATGCAAAGCAGACGGCCGCTTGGTAGGGATGGGTAAATCCTCAAGTTCGGATATAAATTTAAATTTACTTTGCTCAGCCAGATCAGGATCACGCTGAGGTGTGTCCTTAAGCGAGTTGAGTATGTTGATCAATCGAGGATCGATCGGTTCTTGTTGGAAAAATTCTTTCTTCATGCTTTTCCTTTTTCCTGATCCGGAATGAGCTGGCGACGAAGACCTTCCAGTGCCCGGTACTGCAAGGCGCGGGTGGCCTCTTCACTCTTTCCTAGGGCTGAGGCCGTTTCTGCATGCGACCATTCCTCATAAAATCGCAGCATAATTACCTGGCGTTGATTCTCCGGTAAATTAAGCAATGCTCTTCTGACCTTTTGCTGCTCATCTGCTTGGTTGATTTTCCCTTCAACATTGTCTGATCCACTGTGAAGCTGTTCAAGCGCATCATCTCCTTGTTCGGGATGCCATTTGCGGTAATAATCCATGATCCAGTTATGCGCTATCCGGTATAGGTATGCCTTCAAATTTTCTGAAGGTGCAGCACCCCTTTGAATGACTTTGAGAAAGCGGCTGAACGTTTCAGACACACAATCCTCTGCTAATTGTGAATCACCCAATAAGCGAAACGCATAAGCAAATAACCGCGGGCTGAACGCTTCATAAATGTTAACCAGATCTTTTTTGGTCAAAACTTTCTGGTCAATGTTGACATAGATATCTGTTTGCATTACCATCTCTTTAATTAATTAGACGTAAAAACCTTCAAAACGTGACGTTTTTGCAGAAATTCATCCTATTTAAGCCCTGATCGACCGTTTAATCGGCAGCCAATCCAGTGGAAGTTGGTCATCATCCACCCGCAGGCGGTACACAAACCATGTGATGACGCTCATCACCAGCATCTCACCGCCCTCTTCGATCATCTCCAGCACCTTGGTCGTCCCAAGATCATCAACGATGACCGCAACCATATCCATGACCACGCCAAAAAATGCCAACACGACCAAAAACAGGGCCATATACAGGGCAACCCGGCGGGTTAGTGTGTCACTTAAAGTAAAAAACAGGATCAGGGCGGTTAGGAACAACAGGCCAAACACAGCAGATACCATCAGCTCGCCGAAATCGACCGCTCGCAAGCCCAACCAGGGTTGAATATTGAACATTTTCGCGATGAACCGTCCAAGATTTTCATGAACTTCAAACGAATCATCGATCAGTAGGTAAAGGAAGAGCAGTGAAAATACGTAATAAATCGCCTGTTTCTTTTTAATACCTAAAATTAAAAACAACACGGCAATCCACAACTCTTTGGTATATTGGAAAAATTCCGCATACCCTCGATCCCGGGTGAGCAGATATAGACTGCTGTTGAGCAGCCCGGTATACAGATTTAGACTATGTAAAATGATGAAAGCCAGGTCAGTGATTAGTAATAAGACCAAAAGCTTGTCCTTTTCAAGATCTAATTTCATCACATACGCCTTTCAACGAACCAACACAAACACAGCTATAAAATTATTAATCCCTTTCCATCCTGATTGCACAATCACACATAACATAACAAGTCTTCTTCAGCCCGCTTACCTTTTTAGAAATAATTCAAGATTAGTATGTCATAATTCACAGTATACTTCAAAAATTTTTGCGATCAAAAAACGGATAAAGTTAAGTTCTACTTGGATCTTAGGCTCAAACCCATAATTATTCAGGTTATTACATTCCCACACGATGACTCGGCTGTTTCGCTCCGGTGCGGACGTCCCTGAACCTTTGGCTAGTGGGTATAACGCTAAATTAATACCGAAATCCGGTCGCGATGATTTACCTCCGCCTAAACTTATCACGGAATAATTTGGAAAAACTAGACGCCCGTCAAACCTTTGACCGTCTAATCCACAATATTGAGATCATGCTGGCAAACCAACGTGTACATGGAGATCTCTCAGCCTATAATATCTTATACCTTGAGGGTGAGATTTACCTGATCGATTTTCCTCAGGCAATTGACCCAGAGGTAAACCGCAATGCGTCTGCCATCTTTAAACGGGATATCTGAAGACTATACGAAACCCATCAGGACCAGGGCGTCGACTGCGAACCGCACCAGCTGGCCGAAAGCCTGCGGCAGAAGCACGGCTACCTCATTCGCCCATCGATCGACCAAAGGCTGATGGCGCCAGAGGATTAAATGGCTGAATCAACAGTCATTAATTAAAGAACATCGAGGCTGTCCTGAAATCCAGGGGCAGCCTCGTTGATCGCTTTGTTAGCACCCGAATTGTGACTCGGGCATTCAAAGGGTTAATTGTCCATCTCCAAGGTGAAGGTTTCGCTGAGTCCGCCAACACGCACCTTGTACTCACCGGCGGACAGACCCTCAACCTCGAGGGGAATGGTCTCCTCAAAGGGGACAATCGCCATCGTGCAGGCTACATCCCCGCCAGGACGCTGTGTCACGATCCTGACGGTAAAGGTATCACCCTCTCTTGAAGACCGGACTTCTTTGATCGTCGTGCAGCCGTCGGGTAGATATCCAGACAATTGGACGCTCACCTGTACTGGGTAAGATTCCATGATCATCACAGCCAGATCTTCAACCACAGCATCCGAGGTGAGCGTCACTTCATTGCCGCCGTTATTTATGGGCTCGATCGGTTCGAAGCCCAAAACATTGTCAACATCGAGCGTGAACTGAGCCTGCTGGTCCTGGGCGATCACAGTGTAAGTGCCAGCCTCAAGGCCTTCAATATCCAAGCTGATGTTTTCTTCAAAGGGCTCTAAAGCCATGGTGCAGGCAACATCACCCGTCGGTCGGCGAGTGGTCAGGGTCACAATGAAGGATTGGCCCTCTCCCTCAACGCTGATATCATACAGTTCCGTGCATCCATCCGGCAGATAGCCTGCGATCACAATTTGTGCCTGCAGGGGGAATGACTCCATCAACAGCACATCGATCGATGTGACTGTTGCGTCCTGCCCGTAAGCATGGCCTTCATCCACAGGCGGCGTCTCAACCGGGGATGCCGGCTGGCAAGCAGCCAAGGCCATCCCTGCCAGGAGGGTAAAAATCAAAGCAATTTTCATTTTCTTCATCGTTTTCGTTCCTTTCTGCTTTTGAACATCTTACTCATATAACGAAGTTAACCTTCGTTTTGTTCCATCTTAACCCTACTGTCCCAATATAAAAGCTGTATAAGAGGAGGGTGTTGAAAAACGGATGATGATTAATCATCATCTGTCAATATCAATAAATAATTCCATTAACTAACATTATTATCTATATTATATCAAAGCGTAGGGGCAACCCTTCGCGTAGCACTCTCTGCGAAGCGCTCTTCGAGTTGAGCAGGGCGGACACGGAGGTCCGCCCCTACGAGTAAATTTATATTGAGAAAATTATCATTTTCAACACCCTCATAAGAATTTGGGTTTCGCCACTAAAGAAATTTGGTCCCATCATCGCTGGTACCCCATCGGCTGGTGCCAACGCTAAAGTTACACGCAGTGTTGCTGGCCTTCTGCATGCATTGATATTTTCGATATAAGCGCATTCCATGTCAACCGTAACCAGCAATGAAAACTCATCGACTTGTAGGGGCGTGACTCTATAGTTATCAAACATCCTTACAGGGACTGGAACCCTTTTCCCAAATATCATCTGGAAAATTCTAATACACCCATCACCTCAATGCCCTGAAACAATTAGAAAAGCAGGTAAAATTGGGATGACTAACTACAAAGCATAGAGGAGATGAACAATGGAAAAAAGAAAACCTACCTATACCCAATTAGGCATGTTGTTTGGCATCTTTATCGGCGGCGGAATTGGCGTGCTGCTGTTTGTGTTTACACAAAATCCCCTGTATTTCACCGTGACTGGCATTGGCCTGGTGCTGGGTTTGATTATTGGGGCGGGTGTAGACCGCAATAAGGAAACACATCAAGATAACTAACCCTGCGAGACTTGTAAAGGAAACCACAAAATGATCAACACCCTAGACAAAAAACGCATCTACATTTTTCTGGCTTTCGCCTTTGGTATCTCCTGGGTGACCGGGTTAATCCTGTACCTAACTGGCGGACTTGAAAACAGCCCAGTCTACGAGATCGCCGGGGGTCAGGTCAGCCTGGCTTTGATTCTGCTGCCAACATTCTACATGTTTGGGCCGGCTTTGGCCAACATCCTCACCCGCTGGGTCACCGGGGAGAGCAGGCAAAATATGCTCCTACAGCCAAATTTTGACCGTGGACGCTGGCTCCATTTCCTGGCTGCCTGGGTGCTGCCAGGGGTGCTGACCATCATCGGGATGGCCCTGTTCTTCCTGGTCCTTCCACGCTACTATGATTCCGGCTTAAATTTACTCCGTCAACAAATGATCCTGGCAGGCGCAGAAAACGTCAGACCAATGTTGATCGTGGCGGTGCAGACCATCCAAGCGATAATTGTCGCCCCCCTGCTGAACGCCATCCCCACCTTTGGGGAGGAATTCGGCTGGCGCGGTTACCTGCAGCCCAAGCTGATGCCCCTGGGCGGTCGCAAAGCCGTTTTGCTGACCGGTGTGTTCTGGGGGGTATGGCACTGGCCGGTGATTTTGATGGGTTACAACTACGGGTTCGACTACTTTGGTGCGCCAGTCACAGGTCTCCTAATGATGGTATGGTTCACCATTGCCACCAGCGCCTTGTTCGGCTGGGTGACGATCAAGACCAATAACGTTTGGCCGGCTGTCATTGGGCATGGCGCTTTAAATGGTATCGCTGCCCTGAGCCTGCTATTCCTCCAGGGAGAGCCCAGCACCCTGCTTGGCCCCACACCCGTCGGTGTGATCGGCGGGGCAGGCTTCACCATCGCTGCGCTGATCATCTTCCTGCTGCCTAACGCGCTTGAACCAAAATCAGACGTCACCAGAACCGAGGTGTTCGATCAGGCTGACTGACGCCAGCTAACCCTGCCACCCCTGCTTGCCGATCAGTGGGACAAATACGACCGGGATATTGGAGGATTGCTGATACTGATCGCCCCTGCGCACCCACACCTCCAACTGCTGAGAATATCGCGAGCCGACCGGGATCACCAACCGGCCTCCCTCAGACAGCTGGTCTAACAGCGCTTGGGGCACAGATGGTGCAGCCGCCGCGACGATGATCCGGTTATAGGGCGCGGCAGGTGCATACCCCTCCGTCCCATCGCCAACATGAACCTGGATATTCTTATAACCAAGCGCCTCCAGCGTCGCTCGTGCCGTCTCAGCCAGTTCGGGGTGACGCTCAATCGAGTGCACTTCGGCAGCCAATTCGCCCAAAATAGCAGCCTGGTACCCCGAACCCGTGCCCACATCCAATACACGGTGTTCAGGCTGCACACCCAGCAACTCCGTCATCAGCGCCACGATATAGGGTTGCGAAATCGTCTGACCTTTGCCAATCCGCACCGGGCTGTCGACATAGGCATACGCTTGCGCATCCTCCGACACAAAGCGGTGTCGGGGCACCTTACGCATGGCTGCCAGCACCTTCTCATCCTTGACGCCCTTGCTGGCAATCTGGTACGCAACCATCCGTTCGCGTTCAGCCTGGTAGGGGTCCATTTCCGCTCTCCTTGATCAATCGCAAGGCAATCTGCCGGTCCACTTTACCCATCGGGTAATCAGGTAGCTCGGGCAAAGCTGCCCAAACCAAAACCTGGCCCTCCAACGGTTGCGGTTCTTCACCTCTGGCTAACCGGCATAAAAAGGCATACAAAGTGATTTTAAAATGGGTATAAGCATGGTCGTACTGCCCGAACGGCTGATCCACCTGTAACGCCACACCCAATTCTTCCCGGATCTCCCGCTGCAGGCAAGCCCTCAAATCAGGGTCATCCTCCTCCAACGTGCCACCGGGGAATTCCCATAATCCGCCCAAAAGGCCCTTCGGCGGACGCTGTGCCAGGAGCACCCGCCCGTCCTGACGTATGACTGCCGCGGTCACCGTCAGGTGGGGTATCTTTTTCTTAGGCATCCTGACCGGGCGTTTCTCCTGGATACCCAACTGACGCGCGAGGCAATCCACAGCGATTGGACAACTGTCGCAATCTGGGTTTGTTGGTGTGCAGATCAACGCGCCCAGGTCCATCAACGCCTGGTTATAATCGCCCGCTCGCCCTTGGGGAAGATGCGCCTGGGCAAACGCTTGGATCAGTTTTTCACCCTGAGTGCTGCGTGCTGGCACACTCACATCAAACAAACGCGCAAAAACCCGCCGGATATTTCCATCCACCGCAGCCACATCCTCACCAAAGGCAATTGAGGCGATCGCAGCCGCTGTGTATGGCCCAATGCCCGGCAGTGTACCCAGCGCCGCACGCGTACGCGGCAGCTGACCGTTATGATCCACTATCACCTGCTGTGCCGCCCGGTGCAGGTTGCGCGCCCGGCTGTAATAACCCAGCCCTTCCCACACCCCCAGCACATCCTGCTCATCAGCAGCAGCCAGAGCCACAATATCCGGGAACCTCGCCATCCAACGGGCAAAATAGGGCATGACCGTTTCGACCTGGGTCTGCTGGAGCATGATCTCCGAAATCCAGGTGTGATAGGGGGAGATAGCAGGACGCCAGGGTAACTCCCTGGCGTTGTGTTCATACCATTCCAATAATGGGGGGACGAAAGACATCAGAACTGAAACCCGCCTTCTAAGGGAGCAACCTTCAGTTCATAATTCTTAACATAATCCTGTAAGCGCCGGTTTAACTTCTCCCAAGCTTCAGAGGTGATGATATCCTGTGCTTTTTCCAACCCGGGCACCACCGCACCTACCAGGATTTGGGGATGGTCACCGTAGATCGTCACCCAGGCATCACTCAAGGCCATGCCCAATTTTTGCACGCCGGGCATAAAACGACGCACAACAAACTCAAAATACTCTTGCTCACGCCCCTCGATGATATCCCAGGACATGATGACTTTGACGTTCATAGCTGACTCCTCTGACTGCGCTCCAGCATCATCTAGTTACTGGCTCAAATCAAGCACCATCACCCGGGTTTCCTCGGGCAGTGTGCTGCTGCTGGTCAATTTAATGGACTCTTCCGTTTCAACTGAAGTCAAACCCATTTCCTTTAAGAATTTTGAGAGCGGATCTAATTTGACCAACGAACCGCTCATGCCATAGTGCATGGGGATCACAATACTCGGCTCTAACAAGCTGATCACCTCTGCTGCCTTGGCAGCATTTAAGCTGGTTTGTCCCCCAATGGGCACCAAGGCAATGTTAACCTCACCCAAACCCTCAACCTCAGTCTGACTGGGCACGCTGTTCAGCTCACCGAGATGGGCGACCGTCAAACCGCTATAATCGATCAAATATACGGTATTTCGCGTCCCCTCAGGTGAAGATTTCTTTTTACTGCCGTTGATCCTAACGCCTGTGACAAACACGCCCCCAATCTCATATTCGCCCGGGCCGGAAATTTCAAAAGCCTTGCCGCGAATTGCTTTGAGATAATTATGGGCAGGGTCATCACAGCTGATGGTGACCACTTCTGCTCTGAGTTTTCCCGGGTCAATCCCGACCACTGCCGGGTCGTACGGGTCAGTCACCACAGACGCCATACCGCGTTCATTAATTCTAAAACAAGAATGTCCATGCCAGGTAATTTCCATACAAACTCCAGTCCATTATACTGAATTAGTAACTGCTCAGGCAGTCTGGCTGCTAAAGTCCCTTCGCACGCTGAGAAGTTACCTGAATTATACAACGTCCTGTCAAATCCTTGCAAAAATCACCTGCGAAACTCCCAGGGCAATCGCAAAGTCAAACATTATCGCGGGATCAACGATCTTCACACTGTATACACCCTCATCCCTGGCACTTCTCCTGCGAGAGAGAAGGGAGAAGTCGTTCCATTGACGCACGAAATCCGATATTACAGACATCTCTCCCACTTTGCGATTGCCCTGACAAATCTTCTTATAGACAAAAGGGACCTGATAAATGTAAAATACTCATATCATCTTTCTGTATGATTTACTGAGGAGGTTGGACAATATATTTAGCGATCCCGGTAATTTGGCAATATTCTTAATCTGTCTTGGCCCATTTATATTTTTCCTGTTGGTTTTCTTTTTGCGTATTTTCAAGGTGATCCCCGAATATCAGCGTGGGGTGGTTTTCACCTTGGGTAAATTCGCCGGGATACGTAACCCCGGACTAACCCTGATCTTCCCGATCATCCAGTGTCTGCAGCGTGTGGATATGCGCTTGGCCACCGCAGAGGTACCGCGCCAGGAGGTGATGACCAAGGACAACATTCCCATGCTGGTCAACGCCGTGGTGTATTTCAAGGTGATTGATCCCGAAGCGGTGATCATCAAAATTGAGGATTATATCTTCGCCATCCGGCAGTACACCCAGGCCGCCCTGCGCGAT
Source organism: Candidatus Brevefilum sp. (assembly GCA_019428905.1). Taxonomy (GTDB): domain Bacteria; phylum Chloroflexota; class Anaerolineae; order Anaerolineales; family Anaerolineaceae; genus Brevifilum. The sequence goes on along the minus strand of JAHYJN010000020.1, from coordinate 8,371 downwards.
GTGATCGGCAATAACGAGATGGATACCGTCTTGATGGAGAGGCTGCAGATCGCTGAAGCCATCCGGGAGATTGTGGACGCAGAAACCAGTGATTGGGGTGTGGACATCGAATCGATCAAAATCCAGGAGATGGAACTGCCGGCTGAGATGAAGCGTGCCATGGCACGCCAGGCGGAGGCTGAGCGGGAACGTCGCGCCACCATCATCGCCTCTCAGGGTGAATTGGAGGCTTCCAAAAACTTGCGCATGGCCGCTGATGAACTCGCCTCTTCACCAGGTGCGCTCCACCTGCGCACCCTGCAGACCATCCGCGATATCGCCTCCGATCCTTCCGAGAAGATCGTGCTGTTCGTGCCCTCGGATATGGCCAATGTGGCAGATGCTTATCTAAAAAAGAAAGGTGCCTGAGCGTGCCCGAACTTGACAATAACCTGCGTTACCTGCAAATCGCTTTCAACTATGATCAGAGCCTCGTGCGCCAGGTCTTGCCGCACATTCCCCACAGCGACCGCATTCTGATCGAAGCAGGAACGCCATATATCAAACGCGAGGGGATGGATGGGATTCGCCTCATCAAACGTTTGTGGCCGGGACATATCGTTGCAGATCTGAAAGTGGCGGATGGCGCCCTGGGCGAGGTCGAGATGGCGCACCAGGCTGGCGCCACTGCAGCCACAATCCTGGGCACAGCGCCCACCGAATCAATTAACCTGTTCATTGAACGCTGCCAGGCTCTCGATATGCTTTCAATGGTCGACCTGATAGGCGTGGACGAACCCCTCGACATCCTGCGGCCGTTAAGACGGGCACCCGATATCGCCGTAATCCACCGCGGCCGGGATGAGGAAACCACCCGGGGTAAAGTCATCCGTTACCGCCAGGTCAACCGCATTCGCAGTAAATTCGATACGCTGATTTCTGCTGCTGGGGGCGTTGACCTGCGGGAGGCGCGCAGCGCGATCTTCAACGGCGCCAATATTGTCGTCGCCAACCTGGTGCACCCCGGAGACGATTGGACCGGCATCCAGACCACGGAAAATATCACCGAGATCGTCCATCAATTCCTTGAAACAATCTCGTGACCTGATCGTTGAGTAAATTAAAAATCCCGGGTTTGCACGAGACAATCCCGGGATTTTTATAAGCCAGTTTAACTTAGAATCCTTCCAGGAGGCTCAGATCCGCAACACCATCTGCCATGGCTGCGATGCGTTGGATCAGCGCCAGGCGGTTATGGCGGGTTGGCTCATCCTCTGCCATCACCAACACCTCATCGAAGAAGCCGTTGATCACCGGTACCAGCGGTAGGAGGGCGTTTAAGAAGGCGTCAATCGTATCGTCCTCTCCCTTTTCAGCCTCGGCCTGTTTGACAGCTGTAAACAACATCACCTCCGATTCGGTCTCAAAGCGATCCTGATCCACGCTGAAGGTTTGGTCCTGGTCACGCACAATACGCACACAGCGGCTGAAAGCTGGCAAAATCTCACGCCAATCCGCGCGCGTCACCCAACCAGAGAGCGCTTTCACCCCCAACAGGGCGGCATATGGGTCAGAACCCTTTTCCGCCAGGACCGCATCCACCACATCATACGGGTAACCCTTGTCCAGCAGCATCACCCGCAGACGGCCCTGGATAAAGTCCAGGCAAGCCGCCAGCTTGTCTTGAGAGACGTCAACGGGCAACCTCTCCGCTGCTTGTGCCAGCCCCCAGCCCAGATCAAAATGGCATTCCCAGGCAATTAAGTTCTGGCAGATCCCCAAGGCAGCCCGCCGCTGGGCAAAGGGGTCCTTGGTGCCTGAAGGCGGCAGCCCGACCGCAAACAAACCCATCAGGGTATCCAACCGGTCTGCCAAACCGACCACCAGGCCGGGTTTGGTCTGCGGCAGTTGGTCATCGGCAGAACGCGGCAGGTAATGCTCAAAAATCGCATCGGCCACAGCCTGGGGCTCACCGCTGTGTAAGGCGTAATAGCGCCCCATCGTCCCCTGCAGGGATGTCATCTCGACCACCATATCCGTCGCCAAATCAGCTTTAGCCAGGAAAGCAGCCCGGCGGGTTATGGCCATCTCGGATTCTGTCAGCCCCAGCTTTTCACCCAGGGGTTGCACCAGCTGGGTCAGTCGGTTCGTTTTATCGTATAGGGATCCCAACTTCACCTGGAAAGTCAGGGTCCTTAACCCCTCAACAAAAGACGCGAAAGGCTGACCAAGGTCCTTTTTGATGAAGAACGCCGCATCATCAAAACGCGCCAAGATCACTTGTTCATTCCCATCCGTCACGATCTCAAGATGTTCCTCGTCTCCGTTGCGCACAGCGATAAAATAAGGCATCAGGTTTCCCTTGGCGTCTACGACCACAAAGTAGCGTTGATGCTTCTTCATCACCGAGATTAAAACCTCGGGCGGCAGATTACGCAGGTAGGAATCGCCGAATTCACCGCGTAAGGCTTGTGGTCTTTCAACCATGTGGGTCACTTCCCGTAGGATGCCAGGGTCTTCCGGGATCCCTCCACCAACTTCAGCTGCCAATGCCTCTGCTTGAGCACGGATCTGTGCTTCGCGTGCCGCCGGGTCGAGGATGATCCCCTGGGCTGCCAGCTGCGTGAGATAATCCTGCGGCGAATCGACATCAAATTCCGCTTTGTCGGCAAAACGCAAGCCGCGCGTCGTGCGGTTGCTGTGGTAACCTGCGTAGCTGAAGGGGACAACATCGCCGTCGTGCAAAGCCACCAGCCAGCGGATCGGGCGTGAAAAGGCCACACCGCTCTCATTCCAGCGCATTGACTTGTTGAACCTGATCCCGGCGATTAATTCGGGCAGGGCACTGCCCAAGACCTGGTAAGCGGGTTTGCCTTCTTCGGTGACATGGGCTACCACGTATTGGCCGCCCTCGATGTCCTCAACCTTCAAGTCCGCCGCATCAATCCCCTTGCTGCGGGCAAACCCCTCCGCAGCCCGGGTGGGATTACCGTCAGCATCAAAAGCCCGGTCTGCTGGCGGCCCTTTAACCACCACAGACAGGTTTGGTTGCCGGGCTGCCAGGTCTTCGACCAGCACGACCAACCGCCGCGGGGTGCCCATCACCTGCACCGTGCTGTGCGCTAGGCGCAGGTCCTCCAGAAAAAGCGGCACACTGGCCTGAAGCTGTGAGAGCGCGCTGGCCAAATCACCGGCCGGCAGCTCCTCTGTGCCAATTTCCAGTAAGAAGGGGGCTGCACTGGTTTGAAGTTCCTTGCCATCCTCGGCCACCCCAGCTATGTAGGCGGCCGTCGATTCCGTCAACCAGGGGAACGCTGCTTGCTGCCGCTGTTCCACATAGGCTAAAGCCACCTTGCGCGCCAAATCACGCGTGCGGGCAAACAGCGCCTGCCGTTCGGTCACACCTACGGCGCCGCGTGTATCCAGGACATTAAAGGTGTGGGATGTCTTCAGGACGTAATCGTGGGCGGGCAGCACCAAACCGGCCTCGATCGCCCGTTCGGCTTCACGCTCAAACAAATCATACATCGCCCGCATGTTATCCACATCGGCCACCTCGAAGTAATAGGTGCTGTGTTCGCGTTCCCCCATCAGGTTCACATCCCCAGACGTACGCGCCTGGTTCCATTGGATATCTTTAAAATGGCGCACCCCCTGCAGGATCATCGCAATCCGATCCAGGCCGTAGGTGATCTCAACCGACACCGGGTCCAGGTCGATCCCGCCGCACTGCTGAAAATAGGTGAATTGGGTGATCTCAACCCCATCCAGCCACACCTCCCACCCAAGTCCCCAGGCGCCAATCGCTGGCTGCTGCCAGTTATCTTCCACAAAGCGGATGTCATGCTGAGCGGGGTTAATCCCCAAAGCTTGCAGTGAGTCCAGGTAGATCTCTTGCGGGTTGCCCGGGTCAGGTTTTAGGATCACCTGGAATTGATAGAACTGCTGCAAGCGGTTGGGGTTATCGCCATAGCGCCCATCATCCGGGCGGATCGACGGCTCGACATAGGCCACATTCCAGGGTTCTGGCCCCAAAACGCGTAAAAACGTGGCGGGGTTCATCGTCCCTGCACCGACCTGGGTATAATACGGTTGCCAAATCAGGCAGCCGCGCTGCGCCCAAAATTCTTGCAGCTTAATAATGATCGATTGAAAATAAGCAGATTCTTTCATAAAGTGTCCAGCTCCACAACCTGTGTCATAAATGTCAAGATTTAATTGCCTGACATATTGATTTAACCCGGTTATTATACCATCTGGGAGGTGGGGAATTAGGAAATAGGTAATAGGAAACAGGTATTAGGAAGTAGGAAGTAGGCATATGGAAGTAGTGTACTTCAATTGTTTTTCTGACACAATCTGAGACAAAAATTTATTTCTAATGAAATTAATTTTATTATATTCAATTACTTATGTACATTTCTGAACGGTACAAGGCACACCTAATACCTAGTTGTTGAGTCTCAAATAAACCTTAATACTTGTTTTTAGAAAATCGGAGCGGAAAATCTTTTTCTGCAATTAGCTTAAGTTCCTCTCCGTCAGGTTGAATAAAAATATTTGCCAGACCTTTATTGACATCTAGCCTTGTCAACACATATTGATTTAGATAAGCTTTCTCCAGTTCAATTAAGTCTTGAAACAGAGTAATGGCAGGAATCTCTACTTCATCCCGATTATATGTTTGCACCAAGCGGATGAGATAGATATACATGCCATCTCGTGGATGAAATGACTTCTGAAATAAATCTCGCCATGAAAAGTCTAGGTCGAGAAGCCTTCCTGGAAGTAAATCGGGAGTATTGGTGTACTTCCTGTATTCTTCTTGAAATCTAGCAACTGTCTCATCAACTTCTTCCAAATTCCGGAAGTCGAACCTATTCCAAATTTTTCTGGCAAAAACACTATGGGTTCCTTCAACGGATCCATTCATCCAGGGCTTTTTCGGTGCAATAAACAAAGGAGCCACTCCCAAGTGAAGTAAATACTGGATAAAGGCGGATAGATATCGTTGACCACGTCCTGCAGAAGTGAAACCAAACCCATTATCAATGCTGAGCACATCAGGAAGGGGGTAAACCTTCCAATCTTCGGTAAAAGTATCTAAAATCGTCTCTGAACCTTCGTCTGGTACCCTTTTTATCAGTCGGAGCGTGAATGGCTTTTTGTAAACGCGTGTAAAAAAATGGATCGGGGCAGTACGGTTATGGATATATTTCTTTCCAAGAAAATCTGCTTCTTCTTGTATGTTACCAAGAGAAGAGATTGCTTCAATGGGATAATTGTGTTCTCTGACCGCTTTTAGTGCATTTCTTCTGCTCATAGGAAAATGTTTAGATATGACCCGATTGACATAGCTCCTGTTCAATTGAGGTTCACTCGGAAATCTACTTTTGTACTCATCCATTATTTTACCAGCGCCATAGAAGAACCCGATTTCTTCAAGTTCTTTTCTTATTGCTGTTACCCGAAACTCTTCTTGTTTCGTATGGGATCTGCTCTTCCCACTTGGCCAGCCGCGTTGATCGGTGATCCCAAGGTCTGGTTCCTTCGTCCACCTATGGACAAAATTCCAGGAAACGGCCAGCCTTCTAGCTATTTCTGTTTTGTTAAGGTGCTGTTGCTGATACATTTTCTGTGCTTGCTGTCGCTTCTTTTCAAGAGTCTCTTTATCGTACATATCAGTTTTTCTCCTTTTCTAGCTGATATGAAGATATTAACATTCATTTGAGACTCAACACCTAGTACCTATTACCCAATACCTAGTAGGGAAAGACTGCGTGGGACGAAGGCAGCTCAGCAAGAAAACCTAACCAAAACAGAAAACTTTCAGGAAGTGCAGATAAGCTAGTGCATTGTCTCAGCCCTGAACTAAAAAGCCACTGGTATTTTCCGGTGGCTTTTTACTCGAAGGTATGAAATTCCAGAAATACAAATTTTACTTTAGAAGACCCGAGCTCTCATATACCAAGGGAGGAATTTCGTCGGGAGAGGTAAGGCGCAGTTTGATGTGACCTATCCGGGTTTCTGACAATTCGTTATCTTCTGGACCTTTCACAAATGGTTCAACTAATTCAACATAATCGTTACCAACAGGAACATAGAACGATTCAATCAAACCTGTAGAACCTACTCTGAACAGAAGGTATGCCGTACGATACTCGTAATGGTCTCCAAGCTTTTCTGCACAGTTAGTCACTAACCAAATCAAATTTTTGATTTTGTGGATAGGTTCCCATTCACAAGTGAATTCGCTCTGGCTTGAAAACTTAAGTGATGCTTGACCAATGAGTTGTTCTGTTTCTTTCCAATTTTCTGGATCATTGTAATGATCAAAGCTATTGGATATAAATGGGTCTTTCAATGAAATCCAACCGCCATATTTTTCAACAAGAGCCATAACCTTCCGCTCTTGAGAATCTCTGACGAGAAAGATTGCCACAAGGACAAGAGCAATGACGATGATAATCAATGGGAGAACTCGTTTGGTTGACATTAGTTGTTGTATCCTGTGATATTCAATGCAAAGAAATTGGAGGGCGAAAAATAAGCAAGGTTGTAAGAACCGAATGGTGAATGGCTTGCTACTTGGATTTTAGTATAGTCATGACAGCTTCCAGTAAGCGATGTTACTAAAACTGCATGTCTCCATCCCCCAGATGTATACTGCATGACGACAACATCCCCACCGCTAAGATAGCACATGTATGATCCGGAACTATAGCCAACCGGACCTCTACCGGTGTTAGTTGTGAGAAAGTTGTAAAAACCACCTACATTGATCCATGGATATGAACCCGTCTTTGTGTAAGAATCAAAATACCACTTATTGTAGTAATCGTTAGGAGTGGACATAACTTGGTTAGTACCAGCATAAACTGATTGGGAAACGAAGTTCGTACAATCTTGAGATTCTTGCCAATAGTTTGGGTTTATTCCATTTTTCCAAGTATTAGCATAATTAACAGCCGCTGTTCTGTTGTATGTGAGATTAATAAAATTTGATGGGGTTGCAATGTATTCCTGTGGTGAAGGAAACTCAACTCCTCTCTTTTGATTAATAATGTTTCCTTCAATGGTTGAGAATATTTCATTCTCTGATCGGCCTTCAATTTGCATGGTAAAAATATCCTGGTAAGCATCATTACTAATCCACCAACCAGTACCATCCTCAATAAGTAACAATTTGTGACTAATCTCAGCGAACTCAATAGGTAATATAGCCGGATCTTTGAAAGTAACCAGACCATGTTCCATCAAGAAAACAATAGCTGAGCTTCCATCTACACTTATCTCAGAAAAGGAAAGGTCAACCTCATATTCTTCATAAGGTAGATTAAAGCTTGAATTGATTTTTCCAATTGTTTTTGCACGTAATCCCTCTAACTCAATCCACGAGGGGTTTGAATGTTCGTTGGAGATGAAACCATCTATGTAGTTTTCATCTTTCAATCCAATCAGGTTTTGGTAGCGGCCTTCAAAATACTTTTTGACAGTAGCGATTATTTCACCCTCGCTACTATGGGATTCAGAAGCTGGATCACCACCAACACCTGGTAAGAAGGCATTGCTATTCTGAAACTGGGAATCGACACCTTTTGTTGGACTAGCCCAAGCAGTTTGAAATGGGCTAAGGAGTAGACCAAAAATTAAGAGGAGACATAATTTTCGAAAGACTTTACTGATTTCCATTTTACATCTCCATTCCAAATAAAAAAAATTGACGTGACATACGTATGTGAACAATTCCCTTGCCCATGCAATATTAATATGTAATACCTCCTTTCAAAACCTAGATCGTGGTTCTGTCATAAGGACCGTGATCCGTCTATGGAATAAATCTTCAGTCAGTGTTCATTTTTATAGAGTGTAATTGAAAGGATGTTAAATCCACGTTAAATCCATTCTCAATCAAAGCAAGTACTATAAGATCCCTAATAAGTGTCTGAAAAAGGTGCCAAATAAATCAAAACAATAAGGAAAACCGAAATTCCACGTCAAGATCCATTATAAAATTTTTTTTCAAAAACAGGGTGAAACTGTTGGCTGATTCTTCGTTCTGTTCACAATTGTGTTTGAATCGAACCAAATATTTGGGAAAAATAACCAAAATACGGATAACCTGCCGGTTTAACTAAAGGTAATCTCAGTATTCTCATGTGTTTTCACCCTGTTGGTTAAATGGAAAAATAGGTTGGGATTATTGAGACCGATGATTATGCCATACATTTTTCATATACGTCTCTAAATGGGTATTTTGCCGGCAGCTTCATCACCACATATCTTGCCGTTCTAATAATTTTCCCTGCCAGAAAAACATACTTCAAACGGAAAGTTTTGATTTGCTGCCGAAATTCAGAAATGCCCAGAAAATCAAGTTTGAACAGCAAGA
>JAHYJN010000105.1 GCA_019428905.1 Candidatus Brevefilum sp. | reverse complement strand
AAGCCTCCCTATTCACGAAGCATCCTATAAGGAAGGGACCAGCGAGATCATTTTTCCCCTCCCTTTAGGGGGGGGTTAGGGGGAGGTCCCTACCGCCCGCTCTCCAGCACCTCCACCGCCCCCTGGGCCAAAATCGCCACGGCATATGGCAAACACGCCTCGTCAATATCAAACTTCGGGTGGTGATGGCCATAATCCAGCCCGCGCTCGGGGTTGGCTGAACCGACCATCATAAAACAGCCGGGGATGGTCTGCATCATCAACGAAAAGTCCTCGCCGCCCATGGTTTGAAAAGCCGTATCGACTTTTGCACCCGGGTCGACCGCTGCAGCCACCTGCCCCATCAACGCCGCCAAACGCGGGTCATTGATCACGGGTTCGGTCACCTTGATGAAGTCGATCTCCGCCTGGCAGCCCATGGCGCCGGCGATGGTCTCAATCAACGTGTAGAACCGGTCTTTGATCAAAGCCCCCACCTCCGGCTTGAAGCTGCGCAGGGTGCCGGTGAAAACCGCTTCCTGCGGGATGATATTGTTGGCGGTGCCGGATTCGAGCTGGGTCACCGAGACGACCGCACTGTCCAGCGGGTTCACATTGCGCGAGACGATCGACTGCAGTGCGGTCACGATGTGCGCCACAGCCAAAATTGGGTCACGGGTGATATGCGGCTGGGCGCCATGCCCGCCCTTGCCGCTCACCCGCACAGTGAAGATGTCCGCGCCGGCCATCGAAGGTCCGGGCGTCAACCCGTACCAGCCGACCGGTCGCTCGTTCCACACATGCATCCCCATCACGTAATCCGGGGTCGGCTTCGTCAGCACGCCGTCCGCGATCATGTGCGCCGCACCCCCATCCAGCTCCTCGGCGGGTTGAAACACAAACTTGATCGTCCCGGGCAGCGACTCGCGGCGGGCTGCCAGCAGCCGTGCCACGCTCAACCCAACCGCTGTGTGGGCATCGTGCCCGCAGGCATGCATCACGCCCGGGTTCTGCGAAGCGTATACCGCCCCGGTTTCCTCCTGGATGCGCAGCGCATCCATGTCGAAGCGCAGCAGCAGCACGGGGGTCTCAGCCGCACCGAGCAGCATCCCCACCACGCCCGTCTTACCCACGCCGGTGGTGACGTCCATACCCAGCCGGGTCAGCTCGTCTGCCACGATCTGTGCGGTGCGCACCTCTTTGAAACCCAACTCGGGGTGGCGGTGCAAATCACGCCGCCACGCGATGGTCTGGTCTTTGATCTTGAGCGCCTGGGCTAAGAACGTCATTCGGTCCGCCTTCTGAATTTGATCACCCTGAATTGCTCTTCATATTTGAAATCTTCTTTTCCGCCATTTTCCAGCCGCTCCAGCATGCGCTTCTCGAAGGCGCGCGGGTCGCCGATCTGGGAGGCGTGCAGCTTCAGCGCGTTGAGCTTGTCACCCCAGTGTTCGGTTACATCCAGTCTCACATCCGGTTGGTTCGTCACGCTCATCCATACTTCTTCCACCTCGTGGGGTTCGCAGCCCTCATCCAGCAGTTCGGGGAAGAAGAAGCGGTTGCCGGCCGCCGGGAAGACCGCATCGACCACCACCTGGCCGGCGTTGCGGTGGTCAGGGTGGTTGATGTACTGCTGGCTGGGGAACAGGTTGCCCGGGTCGCAGGTCACCAGGATGTGGGGGCGATAGGTGCGGATGAAGCGCACGATCTTTTTGCGCATTTCGAGATCAGGGATCAGGTAGCCATCCTCGTAATCCAGGTAGTCAATCGAGGTTACCCCCAACATCGCCCCGGCTGCATTTTGCTCTTCAATCCGGATACGGGCCACGTCTGCAGCCGAAAGGTCTGGATCCTTCGATCCCTTATCCCCCTGGGTGAGCAGCACATAGCGCACACGATGCCCAGCTTTGATCCAGCGGGCAATGCTGGCGCCCAGGAAAAATTCGGGGTCATCCGGATGCGCTAAAATGACAAGGATGTCTTTGTGGTCCTGCCAGCCTTCATTATTTTCCATGGTGTGGTGATCCTTCGTTGCTGGAAATGTGATTAATTGCTGCGGCGTCCAGGCCGGCGAGAGCGGCTGCTGCCCCGGCGTTTAGAGGACGATCGGTGGCCGGGTTTTTGAGGGGGTTGTTTCTCCCGGGCGATCACCTGGTCCTCCGGTCGGCTGACGATCGTATCCGGTTTGGGTTCAGGAGGCGGTAGGGGTTCAACCTCTTCGCCATTGGCAATCCGTTCGGCCCGGTCCAGCTCCTCTTTGGTGAATTGGCGGGGGCCAAGATTGGGCAGGTCGACGATCACAGCCTGGCGCAGCGGCAAGATTTGGATCACCCGCCCCTCACCCATCGGCGTGATCACCTTACGCTTGCGTTTGGGCAACGTCTTGATCGCCTCAACATACTGCTCGTACTCATAGTCCAAACAGCAGCGCAGGCGCCCGCACATTCCGGTGATCTCGGAGGGCGTCAATGAAATATCCTGGGTCTTGGCCATACGGATCGAAATCGAGGCAAAATCCGTCAGAAATTGCGAACAGCAGCGCTTTTCGAGTCCACAAGCGCCCATCCCCCCGATTAATTTGGCAGCGTCACGCGGCCCAATCTGGCGCAAGTCTACATCGACATCCTTAACCATGCCCTTGATGTCCTGCTGGAGCTGTTTAGCATTCACATTCACAGATGGCTCGTTATTGATCAGGATGAACAAGCGTTTGCCGTCTAAAGAAAATTCCGCTGAGAGGACTTTAACCGCGCTCAAGCCCTGTGCTTGTAGATGTTCTCGAATGCGTTCAACCATCTCGCGTTCTTTGATCACCAGCGCTTGCCTTTGCAGCAGATCTTGCGGGGTAGCTGGCCGCTCAACAGCTTTAAATGCGTTCAGATCCAGGTCATCGACCGCCAGGTCAACCTGGGTGATGTTCGCCAGCTGCAAGCCGCGGCTGGTGCGCACGATCACCGGGTCACCGGGTTGAAGGTCCGGATAGCGGGAAGCATCAAAGTAATAATTCTTCCCAACATCTTCAAATTGAACGCCAATTATATATTGAGTACTCATCGTTTAAGATTATAACACGCCAGTGCTGCTGGCATTTGGTCGCATCATTCGAGGTTGATCATCGACATGCGGGCAGCCACAGACATCGCCAGGCCAATCAACACCTGCGCGCTGCGGGACTTTGGATCGGTCACCACGACTGGGGTTCCCCGGTCGCCGCCCTCACGCACACGCTCCTCGATCGGGATGTTTGCCAACAGGGGGACACCCGCCATGCCAGCCAGATGCTCGCCGCCGCCCTCACCGAACAAGCGCCGAATCGAGCCGTCTTCCAGTTCCAGGTAGCTCATGTTCTCTACGATACCCAACACCGGCACCTCCATCTTGTTGAACATGGAGACAGCCCGGGCAGCATCGTCAAAGGAGACCTGCTGCGGTGTGGTAACGATCACGCCGCCGCTCAGCGGTACTGTCTGCACCAGGGAGAGCTGCACATCGCCGGTGCCTGGGGGCAGGTCAACAATCAAATAGTCAAGTTCGCCCCAGTCGACATCCTTTAAGAATTGTTGGATGGCCGAATGCAGCATGGGACCGCGCCAGATCAGCGGCTGGCCTTCGCTGACCATAAACCCGATCGACATCACCTTGACACCGTAGGCCTCAGCTGGTTGGATCCCCTTGCCCTCTGGAATTGGGGGCAGCGCATGCACGCCCATCATCATCGGCACATTGGGGCCGTAAATATCGGCATCCAGCAGCCCGACCTTGGCGCCGCATTGGGCCAGGGCCACGGCCAGGTTGACGGCCACGGTGGACTTGCCGACACCGCCCTTGCCGGATCCAACGGCGATAATATTCTTGATTGCTAGGTCTTTGATCTTTTTATCCTCAGGTACCCTGGCGCCCATGGTCACATCCACCGATTCAACACCTTCCAATGCCAAGACGGCATTTTCAGCATCCCTTTTGATCTGAGGAATTAACGGGCAGGCAGGGGTGGTCAATTCAACCGTAAAAGCCACATTGGATCCTGAAATGTGGATATCTTTGATCATCTTCAAAGAAACAAGGTCGCGTCGCAGTTCAGGATCCTGAACTGTGCTGAGCGCCTGTAAAACATCTGCTTGGGTCACACCAGACATTATCAATCCTTCCTATAACTCTTGAGTATAAATCGCATAAATTTTTTCGTCTGTTTTCCATTAAGCCTGGTTGCCAGACGTAGCGATTGCAACACGTGGTAAATTCTACCCACTAATGGTGGAAATTCCAATCATAAATATCAATTAAAAGAAAATTTTTCGGCACAATCAATTTGCCAGTCACCCAGATTGATAGGTATAGAAAACACCCCAGCCTTCTACAAAATTTCTTCCATCCATTACTGATCAGATAAAATTATTGAGGAATTAAATAAACTAGATAATGAAAGCAGAAATATGGAAACCACCAACACACAACTGTTAGCCGGAAAAATTTGCCTGGTCACTGGTGCCAGCCGGGGGATTGGGTATGAAACAGCAGCCGGCCTGGCACGCCTGGGAGCGCATGTGATCATCGTCAGCCAAAGTCACGAACGAGCTATGGATGCCCAGCAGCGCATCAACGCTGAACTAGGAAAAGATGCTGCCCGCTATTACGTGGCTGACCTCTCCGTCCAGGCACAGGTTAATCAACTCGCTCAAGATATCACACATGACTATAACCGTCTTGATGTGCTGGTCAACAATGTTGGGGGTTGGTTTAGAAAATACAACGAAAGCGCAGACGGCATTGAAATGACCTTTGCCCTCAACCACCTGTCCTACTTCTTGCTGACCGGGCGTTTGCTGCCCCTGCTCCAACAGGGATCGCCGGCCCGGATCATCAACGTCTCTTCAGATGCCCACCGTCAGCCAAAAGGCATTCGTTTTGACGATATCCATTTCAAACAACAGTACCGCGTGTTTTCTGCCTATGCACAGTCCAAGCTGGCCAATGTGCTGTTTACGTACGAACTGGCCCGGCGGCTGGAGGGCACCGATCTCACTGTCAACGCAATCCATCCGGGGTTTGTCAAATCACAGCTTTACCGGCATTTTGGCTTGATGACGCCCCTTGTCAACCTGCTGGCGGACTTGTTTGGGAAAAATGCGGTTGAAGGCGCACAAACTTCCATCTACCTGGCCAGCTCACCAGAGGTCGCAGGGATAACAGGGAAGTACTTCAGCGATTGTGAGCCGCAAGACTCCTCCCCCGCATCGTATGACATCTCACAAGCGAAACAGCTATGGGAGCTCAGCGAGGAAATGACAGGGTTTACCTATTCAATTTAGACTGGCCTGCCCAATCTACTCACTCAACCGTGACCGATTTTGCCAAATTGCGCGGCTGGTCCACATCCAGGCCCAGCAGTGAGGCAATGTGGTAAGCGAACAACTGCAAGGGGATGCTGGTGACCACCGGGCTCAGCAGCCAGGGGGTCTCGGGTACCCATAATATGTTCTCCGTCAGGTCGGGGATCAGCTTATCCCCATCCGTCGCCACGGCGATCACCTCCCCGCCGCGTGCCATGGCCTGCTCAATCTGGCTGATCATCTTATCGTACCAGGGGTCTTTAGGGGCCAGCGCCATGACAGGCATCGCCTTATCGATCAGCGCGATCGGGCCGTGTTTCATCTCTCCTGCCGGGTAACCTTCCGCATGGATATACGAAATCTCCTTCAACTTTAGCGCACCCTCGTAAGCAATCGGCATATTGATTCCGCGTCCCAGGTATAGCATGTGGCGCGTGTTCTTGAATTTGCGCGCCAGCGCCCTGACATCCTTATCTCGATCCAGGCATTCCCCCACCAGCGAGGGAACCAGCCGCAGGTCATTCACCAGCGAAAAGCGCCGATCAGCATCAATGACACCGCGCAAATCCGCCAGGTATACCGCCAGCAGATACAGATCCAGCAGCGGCGCCGTGAAGGCTTTGGTCGAAGCCA
>JAHYJN010000104.1 GCA_019428905.1 Candidatus Brevefilum sp. | reverse complement strand
ATCGGTGGGGTTCTGAGCGGGGGCGGGGGCACACCGCGCACCAACACCACTGCAGCCTGGGCAAAGATGGTGGATGATTACCAGGCAGCAGCCCTGGATACCCCATTGGGGATTCCCATCATCTATGGGGTTGATGCCGTCCATGGCCATAACAACCTGAAGGGGGCGGTAATCTTCCCTCACAACATCGGCTTGGGCGCGACCAGGGACCCGGATCTCGTGCGCGAGATCGCCCGAGTGACGGCTATTGAAATGGCTGCCACCAATATTTATTGGAATTATGCGCCTGTCTTGGCGGTTGGCCAAGATATCCGTTGGGGACGAACCTATGAGGTGTTCAGCGAGAATACCGATCTGGTGACGGAATTGAGTGTGGCTTACCTGGAAGGTTTGCAGGGCACAGACCTGTCTGATCCGCTGACTGTCTTGGGCACCCCCAAGCACTATGTTGGCGATGGCGGTGCCTTGTGGGGCACTTCACTCAGACGCGGTTGGGAGATCGACCAGGGTGACCTGCAGGTCGACGAAGCCACCTTGCGGGAAATCCACCTGGCGCCTTATAAAGACGCAATTGAAGCCGGTGCACTGTCGATTATGGCTTCCTACAGCAGTTGGAACGGCCTCAAAGTACACGCGAATCACTATTTATTGACCGAAGTTCTTAAGAATGAACTGGGTTTTGAAGGCTTCCTGGTCTCTGATTGGGAGGCGATCAACCAGATAGGACCCAATTTTTATGAATCGGTGGTGACGGCCATCAATGCCGGCATTGATATGAACATGGTGCCCTACAACTATAAGTTGTTTATCGATGCGATGACCATGGCGGTTGAAAATGGCGATATTCCACTGGAACGAGTTGATGACGCCGTCCGGCGGATCCTGACAGTCAAATTTGAGATGGGCTTATTTGAACGACCTTTTTCAGACCCTGCATTGATTGACGTAGTGGGGAGCGAAGCCCATCGAGCCCTAGCCCGAGAAACGGTGGCCAAATCGGCTGTCCTGTTGAAAGACGATGACAATATCCTGCCGCTCAGTAAGGATGCACCGCTGATCTTCCTGGCGGGCGAAGGCGCGGATGATATTGGCTTGCAGTGTGGGGGGTGGACGATCACCTGGCAGGGGTCCAGGGGCGCAATCACACCTGGTACAACCCTCAAAGCAGCCTTTGAAGCGGCGTTTGAAGGCCAGCTTCAATATAACCGTTTTGGCAAGTATGAGAATATCTTCGACGAGAATGGCGATCCGGCCGTGGCAGATGTGGGCATAGTTGTGATTGGCGAAGCCCCTTACGCTGAAGGTGAGGGCGATTCGAACGATTTGACCTTAAGCGACATCGAGCTGGAGCTGATTGCCAGGGTTAAAGAACAAAGTGAGAAAGTGGTGGTGTTGATCATGGCCGGGCGTCCGCTGGTGATCACCGAAGCCCTTGATTTGGCAGACGCGTGGGTTGCCATCTGGCTGCCCGGCACAGAAGGGGCGGGTGTGGCGGATGTGCTTTTTGGGGAAATGCCTTTTAGCGGCAAGACCCCATTTACCTGGCCGGCTTCGATGGATCAACTCCCTTTAGGAAGCACGACAACTGAACCTCTATTCCCTTATGGACATGGCATTGAAAAATAAACTGTGGTTAAGATATTGTTTTGGATTGAGCATCATCCTGCTTGTTCTGGCAGGTTGTGCTGTCCCGGCTGAGCTACCGCCGACACTAACGCCTGAACCGACGCCGGAACCAACCCCTGAACCCACCCCGGAGTGGGAACGTGAGGGGTGGACCTTGATCTGGCAGGATGAGTTTGACGGCGCGGAACTGGACCCATCCCGCTGGGAGGCTGAAATTGGCGGCCATGGGTGGGGCAATAATGAATACCAGTTTTATACCAATCGACCAGAAAATGTACGTCTGGAAGAGGGTCACCTGGTGATTGAAGCCCGGGATGAATTCTTTATTAGGCGGCATTACACATCTGGGCGGATTAAGACCCAGGGATTGTTTTCGTTCACCTATGGGCGCGTTGAAGCACGCATGAAATTACCCTTTGGCCAGGGCATTTGGCCGGCATTCTGGATGCTGGGTGAAGATATCGGCACGAACCCCTGGCCGTCGAGCGGTGAGATTGACATCATGGAGCATATCGGGCGGGAACCGCGTCATATTTATGGCACCGTTCACGGCCCGGGTTACTCTGGCTCGGGCGGGGTGGGACATTTCACCACGTTTCCCGATATGACCCTGTCAGAAGACTTCCATGTGTATGCTATCGAATGGGAGCCAGAAGAGATCCGTTGGTATGTGGATGATGAGCAATTCTTTAAGCTCACCCCTGAGCAAGTGCCTGGGGAATGGGTGTTTGACAAACCCTTCTTTATGCTGATCAACCTGGCTGTGGGCGGCTATTGGCCTGGATATCCGGATGATTCAACGGTCTTCCCCCAATTCTTGACCGTCGATTATGTGCGGGTGTACCAGAGACCATAAATGAGCGGTGATTTTTGACCTGCAGCAGGCAGCGAACCCATCCACGTGGCTGAGATTGCCTATTGTGTGACCAATGTCAACCACAGCGAGTTTGGCTATGGCAAGTTGGATAATCGGGCTAATTGTGCAATAACTGAACGGTGATTTATTAAGGTCAAGGTACGATGCAAACCAGGATAGGAATTCCAAGTATTTTACTGCTAATAATTTGGCTGTTGATCGGCTGTACGCCTGAAATCACACCTGGCATCACGTCTGAGAACATGTCTGAGAACATGTCTGAGAACATGTCTGAGAACATGCCTGAGAACACACCCGAGAACCTGGTTGAAAATACGCCAGAAGCAAGCCCAGCTTTGCCAGCCTACAGCACGATCCCCGGGGTCTATTTAGGCACCTTCCACGGGGTACAAAGTTCCAGCGTGACCTTGTTTGAAAAGATCGGTAAGGGTGTTGCCATTTCGGCGGCTTATACAAACTTTTCCAGCGCTTTTCCCAATGGATTTGTGCAAGGAAACGCCTATGTTGGGCGTATTTCGTTTCTGACCTGGGAGTTTATGCCCGGTTCCAGCCAAAAACTGGAGGCGTACGAAGGGCGGGTTCTTGAGGCAATTACCGACGGGCACTATGATGATGTAATAAACAGTTGGGCGGATGGCATGCGGGCGTTTGGCAAGCCAGTCTTCTTGCGCTTTGGGCATGAGATGAATGGGGATTGGTACCCCTGGTCCGGGGTTAAAAATGGCGGGGGAACACTTGACGGCTATGGTTCTCCAAGCCTGGCTGATGGGCCTGAGCGGTATGTGGATGCTTTTCGCTATATTCACGACACCTTCAGCGCGAAAGGTGCCGAGAACGTGCTGTGGGTGTGGTGCCCCAATGCGCCCTTCGAGGTGATGGAGCGTGCCTTAGGACCCTGGAATCAGGCTGCGGCTTATTACCCGGGGGATGATTATGTGGATTGGTTATGCTTTGATGGGTATAACTGGGGCAGTTCTGCATTTGGGCAGCAGTTCAACGCGCAATGGCTCTCATTTGATGAAATATTTGCCAGCAGCTATGCCGAACTGGGGGCCATCAACCCAGACAAACCGATCATTATCGGTGAGTTTGCCTCGACAGAAGACGGGGGTGATAAAGCCGCCTGGATCACGGATACATTTGACACCATCCGCCGCGACTATCCTCAAATCCGCGCGCTGATCTGGTTTCACATTGCCAAAGAGACCGATTGGCGCATCAATTCATCGGATGCGGCCTTGGGTGCCTACCGTGAGGCGGTTGCCGATGACTACTGGATCGATACCTACCCGGGGATGATGCCATGAACAACTTTGCAGATAACAATGATGCAATCAGCAGCTTTGACCCACTCGGACGTTATGTATTACCTGATTATGATCATCAAAAGCCCTTCTCATCTTTTCTGCCGGGCATTGCTGGGTTGCAGGGCATCCCGATGTGGGCCTTTTATGTCAACCGCGGCCAGGCAGTGTGCAGTTTTGGTGTGGAGAGCAAAGACCATCCCATTCTTGAATTTCAAGCGGCCAATAAAGCCTATCAGACCACGGCTTTGATGGGGTTTCGCACCTTTCTCAACAGCCTTGGTGACGGAGAAAAGTGGCAGCGGGAAGCCTTCTCCCCCTGGGATGCCGAGGATATCCAACGCACGATGTCCATCGGGATGAATGAGGTCGAAGTTCAAGAGGTCAACCAGAGATTGGGTTACCAGGTGAATGTGTTGTACTTCATGCTGCCTGGGATGCCCTTTTCGGGGC
Source organism: Candidatus Brevefilum sp. (assembly GCA_019428905.1). Lineage (GTDB taxonomy): Bacteria > Chloroflexota > Anaerolineae > Anaerolineales > Anaerolineaceae > Brevifilum. The sequence continues at coordinate 1,743 of JAHYJN010000104.1, read as the reverse complement.
TGGTCAGGCTGGTCAGCATCAAGAACCTCACAGATGTGCCCATGACCCTTGAGGTTTTGGACGGCTTACCGGGAATTATCCCGTATGGCGTGGATAATGATGCGCTCAAAAACATCGGCAGGACGATTGAAGCCTGGATGCAAGCGGATAACCTTGAAAACAAGCTTCCCTTCTACCGGTTGAAAGCCACGCCAGGTGATACCGCTGCTGTGCAAGCGATTCATTCGGGTAACTATGCCCTTGCCCTTTGTGATGGCGATCTTTTACCAGCCATCGCTGACCCAACGGTCATTTTTGGAATGGATACCAGCCACTCAGCCGCGCACCTGTTCCATAGTCAGGGTCTGCAAACGGTGTTTGCTTCACCGCAAACCCTGGAGGGCCGTACTTTATGCGCCTTGTTTGGTGCTGGATTGCAAATCGATCCCAGCGAGACCCAGACCATCACCAGCCTTTACGGCTATTCACGGTCGTTGTCATCGATCGAGACCCATGTGGAAGAATTGTGTTCATCGGGCTACATCGACCATAAATTATCCGAAGCCAGGCAATTAACCGATGATCTAACCCAGGTTATCCAAACAGGGTCAGCCTCCCCCACCTTTGATGACTACTGCCGCCAGACCTACCTGGATAACCTGCTGCGGGGTGGGGTTCCCCTGGTGCTGGGGGGGAAGTATGTCACCCATGTGTATGCGCGTAAGCACGGCGATATCGAACGAGACTACAACGATTTTGTCACGCCGCCGGAGTACTATTCCCAGGGCAACGGGAATTATCGCGATGTCAATCAAAACCGGCGCAGTGATGTGTATTTTGCGCCGCAGGCCGGCGAATCCAACATTCGCATGTTCATGAGCCTGATCCAGGCTGATGGCTACAATCCCCTGGTGATCAACGGCCTGACCTTTTCGGTCCCCGAGGTGCAAATCGGCGTGTTATCAGCCTATGCTCGCCAACCGGAAGGCCTTGCTACGTTGTTACAGGGCCAGTTCAACCCCGGGGAACTGCTGGATGCAGCGCTTGAGGCGCAGGTGACCATCCCGGTGGATGAATTCTTGGAACAGGTCTTCGCGCAGGCTGAGGCGCACATCCAAGCCCAGCATGGCGAAGGTTTTTGGGTTGACCATTGGACCTATAACCTGGATCTGGTTGAAGCCTACCTGGCGATCTTCCCCGACAAAAAACGGGACTTGCTGTTTCGATCTGAGCCGCTGCCGTTCTTTGACAATGCGGCGGTTGTCCAACCCCGGCAGGTCCGCTTTGTGCGCTACCAAGGCCAACCCCACCAGCTGAATGCGGTGATTGAGGATCGCCAAAAAGAAGCCCTGATCCAATCCAGGGGTGAGGGTGCCAATTGGGCACGGGCTGACCACGGCCAGGGTGAGATCTTTCGGCTGCCGTTGGTCTCAAAGCTGGCCCTGTTAGCGCTGATTAAATATGCCACGCGTGATCCCGCTGGGATGGGGATCCAGATGGAAGCTGGACGTCCGGGCTGGTATGATGCACTCAACGGCTTGCCCGGCCTGTTTAGCTCTTCCATGCCGGAGACCTACGAGCTGCTGCGGTTGGTAAATTTCCTCATCGATGCCCTGGATCAAGCGCCTGAGCAAGTGACGCTGCCAATTGAGGCGGGTGCATTGATCGATGTCATCGGTGAAGATGAACCTGATGCTTTTGCCCGCTGGGAGCAGCTTTCCGCTGCGCTTGAGGCCTACCGGGAGGTCACGCGGCTGGGCTTTG
>JAHYJN010000103.1 GCA_019428905.1 Candidatus Brevefilum sp. | reverse complement strand
CGTTTACAAGGTTCTGCCCAGGCAACCTCACGGCTGAAAGGCGCCCTCAGAAGCTGGGTAGCTACGGTTAAAATTATAACCCGGAAGAGAAGCCTGTTCTCAGACCAGGTTTAACGAGGAGCCGTTCCGCGGGGTTAAGGCAGGATAAAGTCTTTACCCTGCAGCAATCCATGTGTAATCACTTTAAACGTGTCGGAATGCTCAGGTAAAAGGTCTTGTGGCTCAAACGCCTTTAACCGTACATAACCCGGTAAAACACCATCGGGCTCAAGAAAATCATCAAAGGGCAGCGAGGTTCGATAGAGCTGGTAATACAAGAATCGGCGGGCGTTAAGCCGGTGTTCTTTAGGGGCTTGTACTTCATCTGCTGCTAGAAATTGCTCCAATACCTCCATGTATTCCCGTTGTGAACCCGGGAAAAACACGGTATCCAGCTGCGTAAAGCGAGCTTTCCCTGCGCACAACACCGGCGCCCCCATGATCGATGCTTCCATCCCAATCGTCGAGTTGTACATCATCACAAATTTGGCTCGCTGGATCATCTCGTAAGAGCTGAAATATTCATCCGGCCCCACAAATACTACATTCGGCAAGGTTCTGACGTCCCGTTCCTCGACCCAATCTGCCACACTTTCCTGGCTGGCTTTGCCCGGGCGTGATTCATCTGGGTGCGCACGGATCACAAATAAGGTCTCAGGGTGCGATTTGATCACCTTCAACACTTTATCGAGCCAGGTAAACATGTCTTGGAAAATCACGTTGGCATGGGGCTGGCTGGTATCGAAGATCACATTGGTAAAGATTGGCACCACCTGTCGGAATGCCCGCATTTTTTCAACCAGATTGTGATCCAAAGCGGTCATTTCAGGCCAGAATTGGATACCCGCCATGCTGAAGTCACCTTTGAAGCGCTGGGAGAGATAGTCATCAAGCTGCTGGTCTTGCCAGGGGCTGAGCTGGAATTCGTCAGGGATATCCACCGGGTAAGCGGTCGCATCGCCTGCCGTAAAAAAGGCTGAGAGCGGACGCATCCCCACTTCATGGGTATACACCGGCACGCGTTGTTGGCGCGCAACCCAGCGTGCTGTTGCTTCCGGAAACATCATGCCGTTGAACACCATCACCGCCATTGGTGATTCTTTGATGACCAACCACTCAAATTGCATGGCCACCTTAAAAGCAGACAGGATGAAATAGCGGTAAAGGATGCGGGTGGGTTCATCATCCTGTAGATGATGACGCCTTAAAATCCAGCGCATTGAGGGCAGGCACAGATCACCCAGCGGCATGTCTTCATAGCGCAGGTGAAGCAGTGTCGCCAGGTTGGTGTCCTGGAGACGCTTGGCCAGGTCTTCACCAGGATAAAAATCGATTTTGCTGACCTTTGAATGGTCATAGATGACAGATGATTGGGTCAGACACTTTTGACAGGGCGGGTGTTGAAAAACATCCTCGCGATTGGTGCCTAATACGCAGCGCGGCATGCCGCGCTGGCAGACAGAATGGATCACCTGCGCCCCTTGCATCCGCAAAGACCACCCCGTCAGCATCGCAAAGGCTGCATTCAGGCTCAGCCCGGTAATGCGGGTGGAGGCATTAAACGAAAGGATTGTTTTCTTTTCATCCGGCTTGGGCGCCGCTTTGGCGACCCTTTTAGCCATCTTGCGGATATCCGCATTGATTTCTCGCTGGATTGCTCTTTTCGAAAGGCTTTCTTGGGCGTTCTTTAAATAATTCATACTTATACCCAATGATCAGGTGCTGTACTTACGCAGCTTTTTAAGGGTTGACTGTTCACTCTCATAGACTTTTTTCTGCCCGTCACCTAAGGCCTTCTCTGTCACCCGGATATATTTGACCAGGGTTCGTACGCCCTGGGGTTCAACCGATGCCGCCTGGTCAGAGCCCCACATTGCCCGATCAAGCGTCACATGTCGTTCCACCAGGCACGCCCCCAGGCCCACAGCAATCACCGAGGTCACCAACCCGACCTCATGCCCTGAATAGCCAATGGGGCAGTCGAAGTTATCCATCAGGGTTTGGATCATCCGCAAGTTCAACTCATCCGGGGGACAGGGATAGCTGCTGGTGGTGTGGCAGATCAGTAAGTTGTCAACGTCAAGAATTTCAACCGCCTTGTGGATCTCGTCCATGGTAGACATCCCGGTTGAAAGGATCGCCGGTTTGCCGGTGGCTTTGATCGCCCGCAGCAGCGTATGGTCCGTCAGCAATGCAGAGGGGATCTTGTGGGCAGGGGGGTCAAAGGCCTCAATAAAGGCCAAAGACTGGATATCCCAGGCGCTAGCTAACCAATCAATCCCCAGCGCCTTGCAGTAGTCATCAATTTCCTGGTACGCATCCTGCCCAAACTCCACTTTATAGCGATACTCAAGATAGGAGATATAACCCCAAGGGGTATCGCGCATCAAGCTTTTCTGGTGCTCAGGGACGCATAATTCCGGGGTGCGCTTTTGGAATTTGACCGCATCGACGCCGGCATCACTTGCAGCTTTGATTAATTCCTTTGCGATCTCTACACTGCCGTTGTGGTTGATGCCAATTTCAGCGATGATATAGGTTGGGTGGCCGTCGCCTACCAGTTTGTTGCCAATTAGAATTTCTCGTGTCATTGATTCTCCTTGAAGCAGTGAGGTTTGGAAGAAATTTGGTGATTGGAATTAGGTGTTTTGCAAGAGGTAGATGGTATGAGGTATAAGGATTTGGGCAAAAGTGACCCTTCCTACTTATGGTTAAAGTGAATGATGATTATTTAACCCTGATTTATAACTATTCACTATTCACCATTCACCATTCACCATTCACTTATCTCTAGATTTACTAACACCTGCTCTCCAGACTTCTTTGCTTCGTTCAAACGGTCATCGCCTTCTGATCAGAAAGAAAACTGCCGATCAATTGCATATCGCACTGCTCGGTGCATTTAATGCCCGGCGTCAGATCAAAGTGATCATGACGGAAAGACCGGTACTTTTCGCCATTCCAAATGTCATACAGGGTTTCATAGCGTGCATCACCCAGGATGATCTCGTTATCGAAATCTTCAACACACTCCGCACACTCGCCATTTGATTTAATCGTCATCGAAGACCATGGGAACTGGCAGAATTCAATCCAATGGATCGATTGGGTCTGCTGCTTATTATCCTCATACCACTGTTGATCCTGGCTTTTCAGATAGACATAAACATCACAGCCCTCAAAGGCCTCCTTCAGACGTTCAAACTCGTCCTGCTGCCAGGGTTTGTTGAGGTTAATCATCGTGATCACGATTTCAGTTTGATAATTACGTTGGGCTTTATAATCCAGCAGTTTTAAAATGTTCTTATAAGATTCCGTAAAATTGGAGGCCTGGCCGCGCACTTCTTTATGCCGCAGGTCATCCACACTCTCAATGGAATATTTGATATACCCCAGCCCGTTCTCAAAAGTCTCAAGCGTGCGGTCCATGTTGATATTCGCCGGGTTGCATGAGAAGTAAGATTCCAAACCCTTTTCCGTCATCCATTTCACATACTGCGGCATATTCTTGTCGAGCAGGGGATCCCCGTAGCCATGCAGCACAATCACCCGGGGAATGATATAAAGGAAGAAGTGATTCTCGCTCATATCATCTTTATCAATCCCGTAATTCTGCTTGGCAAATGCTTCCCATTTTGCCAATTGCTCAGAAGTAAAGGGTTTGAGTTGATCGACCACTCGTTTGAATAGGTCCGGGGACATCGTCTCAATCGGCCGGGTCATCATAGTCGTGCGTGGACACATCTCGCAGCGCATATTGCAGGCGTTGGTTGTCTCAATGTTGTAAACCACCGGTTCTGGGCTGCGATAGGATTCTAATTTTTCTAAAAGAACCTCGCGCGGCAGCCTTTCGCCATTCATCAGTCGATACTTGAGGTCATACACTTTCATATAAAATTCGATATCAAACATTTATGCTCCATTTAGAAGATTTTTTACAAATTTGTTGATCAATCCACGCCATCATTTAAGCAAGACAATATCATATCACACAGCTCGCGCACGGCACCCTTACCGCCGGGCATTGAAACCACCAAGTCTGCCCGCCGGATCACTTCAGGGTGTGCATCCGCTGGGGCAGCAGCAAAACCAACTTCAGGAAACACGGGCAGGTCGTTGGTATCATTGCCCATGTAGACCACCTGTGAGGGGCTGAGCTTTTTGGCCGCCATCACATCCTGGATCGCCTGCTTTTTATCTACAACAGCCTGGAAGACCGGCAGTTTTAGCTTGTCACAGCGAGCTTTGACCACTTTGTTGGTCTCGCGCGAGAGCACCATCACTTCGATCCCGGTTCGTTTCCTTAATATTTCCAAGCCCAAACTATCAGAACGGTTGGCTGCCACCATTTCCTGGCCGTGCTCATCAACCCACACCCGGTTGTCGGTCATCACGCCGTCAAAATCAAGCACGATCAGCTTGATGTCCTCAGGTAATCCCCGGCGCTGATTGGCAGGGTCAACCATCTCCGCAAACAAGGCATCCCGCTGCAGCATCACCTCCGCGTTTTTCCAGTCAGAAGGATTGTCAATATCGACGGTGAAACGGGGTTCGATCATCAACGGTAAAATCACAGCGCCGGTCATCGAATTCTTTTCGGTGACCGTTTTCGTCCACAACGCATCAATGTGACCTGTTTGCCAGTAAACATCAGGTAAAACCTGGCGCGGGGCGTTATAGGGTTCAGCGATGCCATCCACGCCAAGCAAGGGGGTCATCCTGTGCGTCCCCGCCTCAATCGTCCACATTTTAAACGGGTTCTGACCGGCAGGCACGACACCCCGCACACTATCAGCTTCAGGATGATCCAACAGCAGCCGAAGCGCATCATCCACGCAATCCAGCGGGCGAATCGGTGAGGTCGGCCTCAGCCACACCAGCGCATCAGGCTGGTAATCCTGGTACGCCGCCAGCCAGTCCAGGCAATGCTTGGCGACCGGTAAATCCAAAGTATCATCCTGTGCAAACTGCTCAGGGCGTAAAAAGGGCACATCAGCGCCCCATCCCCGGGCAATTTCCGCGATTTTTTCATCATCCGTTGAAACAATCACCCGCGTCACCCATTCCGACCGCAAGCCGGCCACGATGCTGTAGGCAATCAGCGGAAAACCAGCAAAATCCTTGATATTCTTCCCTGGGATGCCCTTTGACCCACCGCGTGCCGGGATGATCGCCAGGATTTCTCGACCTGCTACCATGCGGTGTACCCTCCATCGACAATTAAATTCGCGCCGGTCATATAGCTTGAGGCATCCGAAGCCAGGAATAACAGGGCGCCATTCATCTCATCTTCAGAGGCCATACGCCCTAAGATAGCTTTGGCTGCGTAATTTGCCGTGAAGGCATCATCGTGCTGGTGATAAATCCCACCGGGTGTCAGGGCATTCACCCGGATCTGCGTGCCCGCAAAATAGGCTGCCAAGTAACGCGTCAGGCCTAAAATACCTGCCTTTGTCACAGGATAGTCGACTGGTTTGAATTGCGGTTGGCCGTCTACCTGGGGGTAAATCCGCTGGTCTGGCCCGGCTAAACCGTAAACTGAGGAAATGTTGATGATCACACCTGCGCCCTGCGCGGCCATTATCCTGGCAGCGGCCTGGCAACTGAGAAATACGCCGGTTAAATTGACATCTAATGAGGCTTGCCAGGCCTGCAAAGGGTATTGCTCAAAGCCATTGCCCGATTGTTCAGCGATATGCTGCGGGTCAAACTTTGGGTCCAAGGCAGCGCTGTTAACCAGCACATCCACGCTGTCGTATTCAGAAACGGTATGATCAAACAGTGCTGAAACAGACTCTGGGTCTGTCACGTCAACCTTAACCGCGATGGCCCTGATGTTATTTTCGCGAAGCTTTTGAACATGGGCATAAGCCGCATCAAAATCTCTATCCGCCACGACAACCTTCGCACCCGCCTCGCCCAATGCTTGGGTGAATTGCTTACCCAGCAAACCCGCGCCGCCAGTCACCAGGGCTGTTTTACCTTCTAATGAAAATTTTTCAATTAATTTCAATATTTGATCCT
>JAHYJN010000102.1 GCA_019428905.1 Candidatus Brevefilum sp. | reverse complement strand
GGTGGTGAGGGCACTTTGCAGCATTTCACCCGATTGACGCGTGTCGCGCCCGATCACAAAGGTGGGATGCGAAGCCCGGCGTGAGAGCACCGTTCCAGCCGCAAAACCCAGGCGGGACACAAATTCGGGCACCAGTGGGTGCTGACCCACATGGCCGCGCACACCATCCGTCCCGAAGTATTTTCGCTTAACATCGTTTGAGGTCATCCGTCATAACTCCTGTCCATAAAAACCGTAAAAGCTTCTCAACCAACCCTTAGATAAAAAGCATCCCGGTTTATTTGATCTCTAAATCGGCTACCACCGGCAGGTGATCCGATGCCCGCCGGCTGAGATCGCAGGTTTCAATATGGCACGTATAGCTCACCAGGCGCTGGCGTGGGTAGAAAAAAATGTGGTCGACCGCTCGTTCGACATCCGGGTGGGTGGGTCCATCATTATCCGGGACCAGGCGTACAAACTCCGGCACAGACGCCAGCAGATGGTTGATGCAATGTTCATCTGCCATGGCATTGAAATCCCCGGCCACGATTAACGGTTCATTTTTCTCAAGAATATTCGCGCGCACCAGGTCCAACAACCGGCTGACTTGTTGAAAACGCATCAAGTGGGCTTTTTCCTTTATAAGGGGGGTTGCGTCCGGCAATCGCTCTCCTACCAGTGTGGTCAGGTGCAAGGTGGACACAAACGGGAATGGGGCTTCCTTGAGCCGCGTCAGCAGGGCTGCACGTGGATCGGTATCACGGTTTCCTTCATATGCTAAGGGACGAAAAATGGGGATGTTGCGCGGTAAACCTGAACGGTTCGGGTCGCCCAGGCGGGCGAAGGGCACCCGTGCATGGATGGCATTGCCTTTAGACCAGTTCCACCAGTCGTTGAAGATGCCCCTCACCATCACATCCTTTTTTACCTGCATATGCGTTTCCATCGACACTGTTTTTCCATAGAACGCATGCTGGTACTTGCCGACATCGCTAATCTTATCCATCAAACTGTGGTTGGCCCCGTCCGCATCAATATACTGGGACACCTCTTGCAGGCACAGCACATCTGCATCCAGGCGCTTAATCAACATTTCAAGCGCTTTCAGCCGTGATTGCTGGGTGTCGTGGTTGGATTCCTCAAAGGTCTTCTCGCCGCCACCAATATTCAGTGTGGCGACTCGCAAGTTTAAGGTTTTCAATCGTTGATCCCCTTATTTGACAAATAATAGGTTTTGTTTGATTTGATTAAACATAGCATTATCATTATACCAATGAACCTTGCGCCTTTCATCAATCCCGGGCAGGGCGCCCTCACCGCAACCCACACAGCTTAACCCAGCAGCGAACTCAAACGAAATCTTATTGGTTGTGATGAATTACAGGGGTAATCCAGTCGAAAGCTGGGCAATCAGGATATCCAGCGCGATCTCGCCGGGGATACGCCCGGTTTTCTCCCCCAGGTCAATTTGCAGCAGGTGATGATGGATCTTTTCCAGCTCAGCTAAGTTGAATTTTTGGGCCTGGTCAAAGATCTTAGGAACAAGAAACGGGAGCAAACCCGGTATGCCATACAAATCCCGCCTGGTGCCGCCCATATCAAGCATTTCACGCGCCTGGATCAAGAAACGGAATTGTCGGATGACTAACGGAAACAGGTCATAGGTGAAATCCATATCTTCCAATAACTGGTGGAACAACCGTGAGGCCGTTTTTCCATCCCGTTGGCCCATGGCGTCCACCATATCAAACACGCTGGCTTGCTGTTCGTTCATACACAATAATTCAACATCATCCTGGGTGACCTGGCGCTTGAAATTAACGTAAGTCAACAGCTTGTTGATCTCCTGTACTGCGCGTTGGGTATCATTGCCAACATACTGCGCCAGAACCAGACAGGCCTGAGGAGAAAAATCCCCACTAAGCTCTTGGGCTTTCTGACCAATCCAGCGCGCCATTTCGCGCTCGGTGGGCAAAGCGCAATCAATAATCGCAGCCCGAGTTCTCTCACCCTTTGCCCATTGGATTAACCAGTGTTTGTCATTCAGGCTGACCCAATCGGTCTCCCACACATCGTTGCGCTTCCTGCTCTTGCGTTGATCAGGGACCACTAGGACCAGCGCAGTTGAGGGGGGAAGCCCAGCAAGAAACGCTAAAAACAACGCAATTTTATCAGGCAGCTGGCTGTTTTCCCCCTCGCCTAAAGTCGAATCATCACCTTTTTGATGTCTGACCCGCACATACTTTTGCAACGCATCTTCCACGATCACCATGCGACGTTCTGCCAGGAAGGGCAGTGCCAGCCCAGCGGCTCGCAGATCGTTGAGGTCAGCGGATTTGCCATCCAGGCGGGTGGTGTTCATCTCTGCCATATTTGCATCCCCCAATTGTTCAAAGAACTGGCGGATGACGGCTTCGATTTTTTCACGATCATCTCCCCTCAGGATATAGACGATCGGTTTGTCCTCAGGCATGGTTACCTCAGCCGTGTGTGGTGACCTGGTGCATCCGGACGCCCGCCCTGACGGTGGTCTCGACCCGTTCCAACGCCAAACCCTGGGGGTCACCAGAGGTGGTAAACCGTTTTTGGATCATGGGTCCCAAGGGACGGGTGAGCACCAGGGCCATCGTCGCCAATAGCATTACCACAGGCAAGCGTTCCAGTTTTTGTTTGAAGCTCTTGCCAGAGCCAAGGGTGCCCAGCCAGGCTGCCAGGCCGGCAAAAGCCCCCGGGACAGCAAAATTGGTGCCGCAGTTGGGATGTTGAGCCAGCTCAGCTTCACCCGCACGCAGTCGTTTGAGGGCCTCGATGGCTGCATCAGCCACATCCTCGGCAGTGACATCCCCAATGATGGTGAACCCATGGGGAGAAGATATCCCACCTAAACCCAGGTGGGGAAATTTTTGATTGAGCACCTGCAAGGTGGCGTGTTCCAGGCCATGGTTGCGGCGTGTGCGGGAGATGGGATAGAAATCAAGTAGTGATTGGCTCATTTATCATCCTATTTCTGATCGGGTTCACCACCCGGCAATTGGGCGCAGGGTTGTGATTTTATTCCATTATAACGGCTGGATTGTAAAATGGGGGTCAGCCCAGTAAAGCCAGTTTGAGGGCATCACGCAAAGAGCGCGCTTCCTGGACCTCGATACCGCCCGGCCAGGGCTGTTTGCGCTGCAAGCGCCGGGGGACAACTGCGCCTTTGAAACCCAAACTGGCCGCTTCGCGCAGGCGGGCATCGATCTGCCCAACCATGCGCAGCTCACCTGAAAGTCCCAGCTCTCCGATCAGCACCAGGTCTGCCCGCACGGGTTGGTCCCGCATGGATGAGGTGATGGCTGCAGCCACCGCCAGGTCTGCCGCTGGCTCGTCAATGCGCAAGCCGCCGACCACATTCACAAAGATATCCTGCTCTGAAAGCTGCAGGTTGAGCCGGCGCGATAAAACCGCAGTGATCAGCAACAAGCGGTTGAAGTCAATCCCGTTGGGTGTGCGCCGGGGATTGCCGAAATTTGTATGGCTGGTAAGCCCCTGGATCTCCACCAGCAGCGGACGGGTGCCCTCCATCGTCACCGCGATGGCTGAACCAGGTGCATTTACCATGCGTTCAGCCAGGAAGGCCTCTGAGGGGTTGGTGACCTCGATCATCCCCCGCTCCTGCATCTCAAACACGCCCACCTCGGAGGTGGCACCAAAGCGGTTTTTGACCGAGCGCAGCAGACGGTAAGCCTGGAAGCGATCGCCCTCCAAGTAAAGCACCGTATCCACGATATGCTCAAGCACACGCGGCCCGGCGATGATGCCCTGTTTGGTCACATGCCCGATCACAAACACGGCAATGCCCGAGGTTTTAGCCAGCTCGCGCAGCCGGGAGGCGCTTTCACGCACCTGTGAAATCGACCCGGCGCTCGATTCCATCTCCGGCCGATACACCGTCTGGATCGAATCAATCACCAGCAACCGTGGGTTGATCGCTTGCACGTGCGCCAGGATCGCATCTAAGTTGGTCTCCGTCACCAGGAACAACTCATCCGGTAACTCAGCTGGCTGATCTCCCCCGCCGCGTAAAAGACGTGCAGCCCGCATTTTGATCTGCCGCTCCGACTCCTCACCGGAGACATACAACACCCGGTGCTCGTCTGCCATGCGCAGCGTCATTTGCAGCATCAGGGTTGATTTTCCAATCCCCGGGTCGCCGCCCACCAAAACGATCGAACCCGGGACGACCCCGCCGCCCAGGACGCGTGAAAACTCACCCAGGGGCACATTGATCCGTTCTTCGGTATCACCTTCAATTTCACTCAGGCGTTTTGGAATCGAAAGACCGCCCAGGCCATGCACGCTGGCGTGGCTTTGAGCGGTCTTCTGTTCTTCAAATACTTCTTCGACCATACTGTCCCAGGCCCCGCATTGGGGACAGCGGCCAAGGGCTTTTTGGAAAGCCCGGCCGCATTCCTGGCAGACGTAACGTGTCCTGGTCTTAGCCATCGATCACATGTTCACGGCAGCTAGGTCGGGTTGTGATTCCTGGTCGCCCAGGGGATCGTGCAGCATCACGACGTTGGTCACGGTTGTGCCATCTTCCTGTACCGTTTCAATATCGATTAAGATGTTTTCGCCATCATTAAATTCCTTGGCCAGCAGGGCGTCGGAAAGACGGTCTTCCACCTGGCGCTGGATCACCCGGCGCAGGGGTCTGGCGCCCATCTCGGGGTTGTAACCTTCCTCAGCAAAGTAATCGAGCGCTTCAGTGGTCGCCCGCAGACGGATTTGGTTCTCCTCCAAGCGCAGGTTGACCTTATCCAGCTCAAGTTGGACGATTGCGCGAATATCTTCTTTGCTCAGGGCACGGAAGACGATCACGCCATCCAAACGGTTGATAAACTCAGGTCTAAAAGTGCGTTTGAGGGCTTCCATCAGCTTCTTGCGCATCTCATCATAGGCTTGCGCCTCCTGCTGCACTTCATCCACAGCCAGCGAGAAGCCCAGTGACGATTGACGCTTGATCATATCGGCGCCAACATTGGTGGTCATGATGATGATCGCGTTGCGGAAGTCCACTTTGTGCCCGCGCGCATCCGAGAGATGCCCTTCTTCCATGATCTGCAACAGCATGTTGTGAGCTTCGGGATGGGCTTTTTCAATCTCATCAAAGACGATGATCGAGTAAGGCCGCCGGCGGATGGCTTCCGTCAGCTGGCCGGCATCTTCATAACCAACATACCCGGGGGGCGCACCCACCAGGCGGCTGACGCTGTGACGCTCCATGAATTCCGACATATCCAGCTGGATCAGGGCGTCCTCGCTCCCGAACATGAACTTAGCCAGGGCTTTGGTCAGCTCGGTCTTGCCAACACCGGTTGGGCCAAGGAAGATAAAAGAACCCACCGGGCGAGAGGGATCCTTCAACCCTGCCCGGGCACGACGGATGGCTTTTGAAATGGTTTCAATGGCTTCATTTTGACCGATGATGTGTTTACCCAGGTCGATTTCCATGTTCAACAAGCGGGTCGATTCCTCGGTTTCAAGCTGCATCAAGGGCACGCCAGTCCACATCGAAATCACCTCGGCGATATCTTCCGTGGTCACCCGCGGGCTGGTGGCCCGATCCCAGGTGGTGCGTAATTCTTCTAATTGTGATTCAAGCGCTTCAACCTGCTGTTGCAGGTCTTCGACCTGGTCAAAGTTTTCCTGTTCCTTGGCTTCCTCAAGCGATTTTCGCAGCTCTCGCAGCTCGGCGATCAACTGTTTGGCATCCACTGCAGCTGGGCTCTTATACATGCGCACCCGTGAGGCTGATTCGTCGACCAAATCGATGGCTTTATCCGGCAGGAAGCGGTCACTGACATAACGTGCGGACAGCTTTGCGGCCGATTCGAGGGCATCATCATCGATGCGCAGCCGGTGATGTTCCTCATAGGCGGAACGGATACCGTGCAGGATCTCAATCGTTTCTTCTACCGACGGCTCAGAGACGATGATCGGCTGGAAACGCCGTTCGAGGGCGGCATCACTTTCGATGTTCTTTCGATATTCATCCAGGGTCGTCGCGCCGATCACCTGCAGCTCACCCCGCGAGAGGGCGGGCTTGAGAATGTTGGC
>JAHYJN010000101.1 GCA_019428905.1 Candidatus Brevefilum sp. | reverse complement strand
GTATCATGCCTGCCATCGGGGGTCAGGCGGCCGATGCGATTACGTGTCGCCCCGCCGAGGGTGTCAAACGAGCCCCCAACCAGGATCATGCCATCCGGCTGCACCAGGATGGCATTCACATCCCCATCGGCGCCGGGGTTGAACCCGTCATTGGCCGATTGTGCCTCGGCCGGGGCGCTGAGGCCTCCCAGCAGCGAGAGGCACATCCCCAATACCAATATGACCTGTACCAGGAAATAGCGTTTATTTTTCATCGTCACAGCTCCATTCTTGAGTATTCGTAGAATGCCTGTGAGACTCAGCCTTGTGCCCCCTTGGTCGTCAGGCTCTGGCTTGTTGTGAGCAGTGGGAAGCCCGTACCACGCAAACAGCGCTGTCACTATCAGGCCCATTTGACGGGAAGGCAGTAAAAAGAAAAAGTGCGTGAATGATGTTTCCCTTGTAAATAGTTTATAAAATTATTCGCTTAATGTCAATATCATGCTTAAGGGATTCAATTAAATCCCTCCATAGATTGAACCCGGTGGTCAACTATTAGATGGGGTTTGGTGGGAACGCCAAACCAAGGCCTGAGAATTGGTGGAGGTTATCATCAAGCATGGTTCATGTGAGTAGTTTTCAGGACACCTTCTGGGGAGGTAAACGCTGAAAAAGAGACCTGGGGAACTAAATTAAGCTCCCCAGGTTCGAAGATATTACCGCAAGATTAACGGGAGGAAGATATTTAAGTCCTCATCCAGGTGCAGGGCTTCACGTTCATACGCGCCAATGTCACAGACCGGAAGGCCATCCCCGTCGCCATCCTGTGGGCGGGGCAGGCCGCGCTGATCGGTGGCGGGGCAGTCCGTGTTCGTTCCGGCATCAATCGCCGGCGAACCGGGGAGTAAGGCATGGGTGCGCGTGTCGCCACCGTTATCCGCCAGGGTATCCAGTAGGGGATCAAGGCCAACCAGGTTGCCATCAACGCCGTTAACCACCCCGCAAGCATTGGTGCCGGTGGACTCAATCAGGGAGTGAGTAGCATTGATTGTTGATCCAGCAGCTTTGACGCAATCCCCACCTGAGCTGCTGTTGCCGATAATCACATTTCTGAGCTGGAACGGGTTGGCAGCAGCTGCATATATGCCGCCACCAGAGGCTGCTGAATTTCCAGAGAGGGTGACATTGGTAAGGTTTATTTCATTCTCCGGATATCCTTCACGCTCAGACATATGTATGGCGCCACCCTGCTGAAGGGCTGAATTGCCAGAAAAAGTGACACTGGTCAGGTCGGCTTTACCAGCAGTGATGTCGAAAGCACCCCCTGTTTCATTGGCAGTATTATTAGAAAAGGTTACAAACGTAAGTTTAATCCTGCCGTACAAGGAAGACATTGCACCCCCCTCATTTAATGCGTGGTTGCTATCAAAAGTGACATGGCTGAGTGTCGCATTGGTATAGCCACATCTCAACCCGCCGCCACTACCAGCCTTATTATTGCGAAAGGTAATATTGGTTAAGGTTGGATTACTAATGTAGGTAGACATTCCACCGCCGATTTCGGCCATATTGTCGTAAATCACGAGATTGGTCAGGGTGATGTTGCAATAATTGCACATTATGCCCCCACCACGACGTTCTTCACTGGTCCCATTGGCCATGCCGCCGGTGATGTTAAAGCCATCGAGGATGGTACTGGCTGATATGAGATTAGCGTCGACCACATGGTAGGCATTGCGCCCTGTCAAGCCCGCATCGTCGTTGTTATCGACATCCCCGGTCAGGTAGGTGGGATGGGCGCGCCAGTCGCGCTGGTCGCGGTCCGTCTCCGTGCCGGCAAACCCGCCGTAAACCGCTACGTTCTCTTTGAGCACAAAGCTGGCATAAGGGTCGTTATCCGTCTGCCACACGCCCTGGTCGGGGAAATGGGCTCCCTCCGCCACCCAAATTTCGTCCCCTGACTTGGCATAGAACAGCGCATCCTGCAAATAACAGGCGTTGGCCCAACTGGAGCAATCCTTCAGACCAACCGGCTGCGGCTTGACGTAGCGGGTGGCCGGCGGGGTCAGGTAGACATAGCGAACCGACTCGATGATTGAACCTGAGCCGTTGTACATTCCTGTGCTGTAATAGCCGCGGGCCCGCACCCACAGGTTCTGTAATTTGGGCAGGGTTAACCCCTCCAGCCGCCAGCCGCCCAGGATGCGCGTCCCGGAACCAAGTGGTGTGAAATCCACACCGTTGGTGGAGCTTTCAAAGGTCACCCGCCACACCTCCGGGCCGGCGCCGCTGCGCAGCCAGGTGACGGAACTGCCGGACGGATCGACCAGGAGCTCCTGCAGGGCAGCGGTGTCGCTAGAGAGGCGGCCAATGCGTTCACGAGACTTACCGTCCAGGGTGGTAAAAGTGCCGCCAACCAGGAGCTTGCCGTCGGGTTGTGGCGTTAGTGCAAAGATGTAATTATTTGCACCTGGGTCGAAGGTCGTGTCCAGTATCCCGTTGAGCTGCAGGCGGGCGATGCGATTCCGCGGTGCCCCGCCCAGGGATGTAAACCAGCCGCCGACAAGAATTGCCCCGTCGGGCTGGAGAGCAAGGGCATAGACATAATTGTTTGCACTGGGATTAAAAGATTCGTCCAGCCTTCCGTCAGGGTGCAAGCGCCCAATGTAATTACGCGCCTGACCACCTAAAGATGTAAATTCACCACCGACCAGGATTTTTCCGTCGGGTTGGAGCGCCAGGGCATGTACAACTCCATATGCTCCGGGATTAAAGTCTTGGTCCAGGCTGCCATCGGGGTTCAAACGTGCAATTTGCTGCCGTGTTTCACCGCCCAAAGATGTGAAGACACCGCCGACCAGGATCTTGCCGTCGGGCTGGAGCGCAAGCGCTCTTACAGAAGCATTTGAAACTGGGTTAAAGGTCGTGTCCAAGCTCCCGTTGGGGTGCAAACGGGCGATGCGTTCCCGTTGTACGCCACCTATTGATGTAAAGAATCCGCCTACCAGGATCTTCCCGTCGGGCTGAAGCACTATGGTAAAGACAAAGCTATTTGCGTCAGGGTTAAAGGTAGTTTCCAGACCCCCGTCGGGGTACAGCCGGGCGATACGGTTACGTGTGTAACCATTAATATTTGTAAAACTACCTCCCAACAGGATCTTGCCATCCGGTTGCACAATGATATCTTCCACAGCATCATCTGCCCAAGCAGTAAATGCCATCTCTACACCACCTGTGGGCGTGAGGCGGCCAATATTATTACGGGAAATGCCGTTCAACTGTGAAAAATCACCCCCCACCAGGATCTTCCCGTCGGACTGCACGGCGATCGCATAAACCGTGCTATCCGCTGTGGGGACAAAAGAAATCTCCACCACCCCGTCTGGATGCAGCCGGCCGATATGGTTCCGGGTGACCCAGCTGGGCCCGTTGCGCAGGCTGGCGAAGACACCCCCCACCAGGATGCTCCCGTCCTGTTGGAGCGCAATCTGGAACACTCGCTCGCTGGCGCCGCCTGAAAAACTGGTATCCAGGCTTCCATTCAGGTGCAGGCGGCCAATTTTTTCGCGGGATGCCCCGCCCAAGTTGTCAAACCAGCCGCCCACCAGGATCTTACCATCCGGCTGCACCGCTAGGGTGGTGACCCAATTGTCTGCCCCAGTGGTGAAGCCTGTGTCCAGGGTACCGCCGGGATTCAAACGGGCGATGTAGAAGCGGTCCTGCATGCTCACCACTGTAAAATCGCCGCCGATCAGGATCTTACCATCCGCTTGCAGGGCGATGGTCCTGACGGCATCGTTGGCACTGGGTGCAAAGCCCGTATCCACGCTGCCATTGGGATGGAGGCGGGCGATATGGTTGCGGGCTGTGGTTCCCACCTGGGTGAACCAGCCGCCGATCAGGATCTTGCCATCCGGCTGCATGAGCATGGTTCTGACCGCATTGTTTAAGCTCGGATTGAAGCCCTCATCCAGGCTGCCGTCGGGATGGAGCCGGGCCAGGTAATTGCGTGTTTGCCCGTTCACCTGGGTGAAGTAGCCGCCGATCAGGATCTTATGATCAGGCTGGATGGCGATGGCTGTCACGATGGAGTTAACGTCGGGTGCAAAGCCCATGTCCAGGCCGCCTGTGGTGGTGAAGCGCCCCAAATTGGTACGGAGGACCCCATTTAGCCTGGTAATTGAGCCGCCCACCAACACCTTGCCGTCCTTTTGATAGGTCAGCGCATAGACATCGCCCTCCGCGCCGCTGTCGAAGGACGTATCATGCCTGCCATCGGGGGTCAGGCGGCCGATGCGATTACGTGTCGCCCCGCCGAGGGTGTCAAACGAGCCCCCAACCAGGATCATGCCATCCGGCTGCACCAGGATGGCATTCACATCCCCATTCGCCCCTGGATTGAACCCGTCCTCGGCCGATTGTGCCTCGGCCGGGGCGCTGAGGCCGCCCAGCAGTGAAAGGCACATCCCCAATACCAACATGACCTGTACCAGGAAATAGCGTTTATTTTTCATTGCCACAGCTCCATTCTTGAGTATTCGTAGAATGCCTGTGAGACTCAGCCTTGTGCCCCCTTGGTCGTCAGGCTCTGGCTTGTTGTGAGCAGTGGGAAGCCCGTACCACGCAAACAGCGCTGTCTTTATCAGGCCCATTTGACGGGAAGGCAGTAAAAAGAAAAAGTGCGTGAATGATGTTTCCCTTGTAAATAGTTTATAAAATTATTAGCTTAATGTCAACATGATGATTGAGGGTATTGATAAACATAAAATCTTATTTTTCGTTTGAAGGTAGGGGCGATGCATGCATCGCCCTACAGTTTAATGTAAATAGACACAACTATATTAAAAAATTTACACTTTTTATCAGGATAATCGTCAGCCGATCCATTTTTCAACAACTTCTGATTGAGAAATTTATCTTGATCCCTCCAGAGGCTGGTTTCTGGGTCAAATCTTGGGTGGGATTTGTTGAGTGATATGTACTAAAATCGGTAATAGTGGCGCGGGATTTCTTAAAGCACGGTCCATGTGAGGTTCCAGTGCGTCAACAGGGGAGATAAACCCGGATTAAGTAATCTGGGGAGTGTCAATCTGCTCCCCAGGTTGGTGTTGTGGTGTTTAGCGCAAGATCAACGGTGCAAATCTTAAAATTTAGCTTTCATATCGCTAGGACTGGGCTGCACCGACCAGGGTTTGCGCCATTTTCGCTAAGGTAGGGTCTTTGAAGGCGGTCAGCGGGTCTTCGAAGGCCGTCAGGGGATCCTCGAAGGCGGTCAGGGGATCCTCGAAGGCGGTCAGGGGGTCTTCAAAGGCGGTCAGGGGGTCTTCGAATGCGCGTGGGTTCAGGCGGGCCTGTACACTGCTGACAACCAGGCCTGCGAGCAGGTTGATCAGGCGCAGGTCGCGGATGCCGAGGTTTTTGACCAGGGTACCAAAGGCTGAATAGGCAGCTTTGTGTTTGCCCGCCGCTAGTAAGCTGGCGATGTCGATCAGTTTAGGTTTGGATTTGTAAACGATGGTTCTAATGTCCATTGTTGCTCCTTGATAAATGCAATTAATCGAGTTTTATTGATTGGCTCTCGAGGCTGCCCAGGGAGCAGTCATCTGCTCCCTGGGCAGGATTTTTGTCCTTTACCTCATGATGAGGGGCAGGAAGATGAAAAAGTCTTCACTGGCTGGGTTGATAAATAACGTAAAGGTTTGGGAGGCATTAGGTGAGACGCCGTTGCTGGCGTAGATGATCAGTGGGTATTCTGCATCGGAATCTGGGCCAGGGATCCCGTCGATGGTGGCTGTGCCGTCCCCATTGTTGGTGAACTGCACGCCGTCTCCCAGCGACCCTGTATACCAGATATTGTCAGGTATGGGGTAGCCGCTAGTGGTGATGGTGAAAATACCATACTCGCCAATGGTAAAGGTTGCGGTGTCTACGCTGGTGATGGTCGGTGCGGTTGGCTCAGTGACAACAGTCAAGGTAAAGGTCTGGGTGGCAGCGGGAGAGACGTCGTTGCTGGCAGTGATTTCTATCACATAATCTCCAGCGGTACCCGCCGCTGGGGTACCAGCCAGACTGGCGGTGCCGTCACCAATGTCGGTGAAAGTGACGCCGCTGGGCAACCCCCCGGTTTGGCTGAGCGTGGGTGTGGGATAGCCGGTGGTGGTGACGGTGAAGGTGCCGGAGCTGCCGACCATGAAGGTGGTGTTATTCCCACTGGTGATGGCCGGTGCTGTTGGCGCTGCGACGACCGTCAAGGTGAAGGTCTGGGTGGCATCCGGTGAGACGCCGTTGCTGGCAGT
>JAHYJN010000100.1 GCA_019428905.1 Candidatus Brevefilum sp. | reverse complement strand
TATATTGGGTGACCTAGCTTTCACAGAGAAATTACCCAAGACTTGGCCAGTGAGCATTGATCAATTGCCCATTGGCAGGGGCGTTGGTGACCCGCTGTTTCCCTTTGGTCTTGGTTTCGTTGAATGAAAATTATAAAAGGGGCTGATCAATTCATAACCCCTTTTTTTTATTAATCCAGAGTAGATAGGATTATTCTCAATGTCTCTAAACACTTTAAATTTTGTATGTTCTCCTGAGTTTATCATATTAGTGTCCTCAAAATCACGAATTTTTACCGACAAATTGGTAATATTTAATTAAATGAGAAACTTGTTTATCAGATTTTCTAATTTTGGTTGACACAATATAACTTCCCTAATGTTAATTTATGTGTTATCTACATAAGAATGACAAAGGCCTGTGTTTTAAGAGCAGACTGATGAGGGAGATTAACCACTTACCCGGTCGCGGTCTGCAGCGCCAGCAAATCCTGCAGTTGGCACAAACCACCTGGATCCGCAAAGGCCTGAATCTGATCATACTTGGCCCAACCGGCGCTGGAAAGACTTACATTGCCTGTGCTCTAGGTCGGGCAGCCTGTGAACAGGACCTGGTCACTCGCTATTTCCGTCTCCCCAGATTCTTCCAGGAGATGAAAATCGCCCAGTTGGAAGGCACATATCATCAATTGGTCAGGTCCCTGCGCAAGACTGATTTACTCATTCTTGATGACTGGTTGCGTGATTCACTTTCCCTTATTGAGGCCCAATACCTGCTGGATATTTTGGATGATCGCTACAATCGGATGGCTACTATGTTGGTTTCTCAATTCCCCATCTCAGCCTGGCACGCCCGATTTCCGGATCCCACCCTGGCGGATGCCATCCTTGATCGGTTGGTACATAACGCTCATCATGTTGAATTGCAAGGTGAATCCCAGCGAAAATTGCGTGCGCCACGCACCATGTCGTCCACTTGATGTACAACATGTTGACCAGTTTTGTTATTCTGTTTTGGTGGTCGATTATTTTCGGAATCACTGGTCGGTTTCACCGGAATATGCACCCAAAGTCGGATTCTGGGACATTATTTCTTTGAATTCGCTAAAATTAAACGTGTCTTTGATTTCACTTATAAAATATTTAGCTTATGGTTTTAGTTGTGAAACTCAAGCGTTTTACGTACTATTGATACTTTTTTGTATATTCCATCTTTTTAATGTACGACACGCTTGCCAGTGCAGTTTTTAATAATGTTGCATCGTGCCTGATGGTTAATGTCTGCCATACACCGCTGGGCCTTTAGCTTTGTCCGTGCTGGATGCCTGGGTTAATCGCTTTCAGCCGCGGCTTTCCCCAAAATTGCGAAATGAGCATGCCCGCCAGCATCAATCCCGCTCCAATCAGATCGCGCGGCCCCAGCACTTCACTCAAAACCAGCCAGCCGCCCAGGGCGGCAAAGGCGCCTTCCAGGCTGAGGATGATGACGGCATGGGAGGGGTTAGCCGTGCGCTGGGCGACCACCTGCAGGGTATAGGCCAGGCCTACGGAGAGGAAGGACCCATACAGGATCGCCCACAGGCCATCCCCGATGCCGCTGAGGGAGATCGGTTCAAATAGCAGCGCAACCGCCGAGCTGAGCAGGCCGCAGATGGCAAACTGCAGCAGCGCCAGGCGCACCGGACCCACCAGGTTAGAATACCTGGCGATCAGGTGCACGTGCACTGCCCATACGAAGGCTCCTGCCAGCACGACCAGGTCATACGGTGAGACGATCCACCCACCCCGCACAGAGAGCAGGTACAGCCCCACCACCGCCAGCAGCGCCCCGATCCAGTGGGCATGGTGGGTGCGTTCGCCCCACAGCAGCGCCAGCAGGGGCACCAAGATCACGTACAGCCCAGTGATGAAGCCCGCTTTTCCGGCCGTAGTGCCAACCAGGCCGACCTGCTGCAGGGAGGCGCCGGCGAACAACGCCAGCCCGGTCAGGGCAATGGGCGCCCAGTAGGCTTTCAGGTTGAAGCGGGGTGCCTTGGGCGCTTTTCTTCGCCCCCAAACCAGGAATGGGATCAGCGCCAGCGCGCCCAGGCTGAACCGGATCCCATTAAACGTGAACGGCCCCATATGGGACATGCCCACGCGCTGGGCGACAAAGGCAAAGCCCCATATGGTGGCCGTCAGGAGTAATAAAAGGTCTGCTTTCAATCCGGGTGTGGTTCCCTTCAGGGGTTAGTGTCCCTGGCTGTTCTGACTGGTTTGTTTGGCTCGGATTGAGGCGATCACCTTGCCAGTGACCTGGTCTTGCGCTACCGGGCCAAAATTCCGGCTGTCGCTGCTGGCGATCTGGGTCCCGCGCACGTCGTAAGCCTGGCCATTTGCCAGCACACGGCGCACGCGTTTGATCAGGGTGCCGTACCCGGGCTGGCGAAAAACGATCACATCACCAGCCCTGATTTTACGGGCGGGAAAAGGCATGCCAGCCGCCAGCACATAATCGCCCTCGCGATAATCGGGCCACAGGCTGGCACCACGGACTTTAAGCAGGCGCAGCATGGTTTATAAGACGGGCAGGACCATTTCTTCAGAAACGGGGAAGGGTGCCGGCACCCGCTTGGTCTCGATGCCCTTGATCTGCCAGAAGATTTCGGCAAATTCGTTGACGGCCTCAAGCAGTGCTAAGGCTGTCTCGCGGTCGACGGTTTGGCGGGCTTTCGAACCCAACTGCATAATCTTGTGCACCAAGCCGTTCAGCTGTGGGTAGGTTTCCACGTGCTGCGCTTTGATGAAGTCACCCCAGATAATGCGGATCTCGTGCTTGGTCAGCTCGGCATGCTCTTCCTTGACGGCGATGTAGCGTGCCATCCCGTTGATGAACTCGGCGGTGGAACCTTGGCCGTGTTCTTTTACCAGGGCGTTGATCAGGTCAACCATGCGGATCACGGTCAGCGCGCCGATCAGGGCATGATGGGGATCGTAAATCCCGCACGGGATGTCACAATGGGCATCCACAGACTCAAAATGGGCGTGCTGGTCGAGTTTTTGAACGATCTTATGCAACATAATGTTTACCTCCGTTGGTAGTGAATTGATTTTCGACATCATTTAGTAACGGCTCAGGCACCCCCCCCTCTTCATTTGCATGCTGAGCAGTTGCTTAATTTATATGAATGATTATATTTTTAACAGCCATCAGATGCAAATTAAATATAAAAGGGGATCGAATAATGGATGAATTAATTCTTCTTCTCGTGTGTTCGGGTCGAAAATTCTAATAATATAAAACAAATATTATTATACTGTAGGGGCGATGCATGCATCGCCCTTTGAGTGGTTAATTGTGATTTATTATGATTTTCAATGCCACCCATAAATCCCCCTAGAGAATCGGGATTAAATCAAATTCGGTTTACGGGATAACCCCCAAATTACGCAGCTCATTTTCAGCCACCCACCAGTTCGGGTGCCACACCAAGGCTTCGCGGTAATCCTCAATGGCCCCAACCACATCCCCCAGGGCATGCCGGGCACGACCGCGCCACACCCAGGTCTCTGGAATGGCGGGTTCCGCCGACAAGCCAATGATTAGGTCTGCCAGGTCGATCACATCCTGGTAGCGCCCGGTGTAATAATAGGCGAAATATGGTCCCGTGGAATACCAGAACAGGCGGTAGGGACGGGGAAAGATTTGGGCATATACCTCAAATGCCTGGTCGTAGGCCTGGGCAGCGCCGTAATAATCCCCCAAATTCACCAGGCTGGTGCCGTAGTTGAAGGTGGCAAAAAACAATTGACGTTCGCTGAGCACCGCCATCTCCTCAAGGGCCTTTTGGGCGGCATACTGTAGGTTGTAGGTTTCGTCGGCGTGCGGTCCTAACAGTTCCATCACGGTCGCTTCTCGATCCGGGGGGTAGATGATGATGTACACGTAATTGAACGCCCGCCAATGCAGTTTGATTTTCTCATAGGCATTGGCATAGTTTTCCTTAATGTAGGAATCTTGGGTGATAAAGGTGTTGGCCTCGTCATCATATGCGGTCACCACCGTGTAATGGCCCATCCAGCCATACTGGGGGATTTCTTCCTGTAAGCCGCGTTCAATCAGCACCGGGAAGCCGGCGGCGATGAACTTCTTGATCATCTCAATATCACCCCCCCAGCGCAGGACGGCATTGTAGCGGGTCTGTAAGCGCACGTAATCGACCATTTCGTAGGGCATCACGTTGCGGTCTTTGGGGTTGGGTTTCAGCGAGGAGGATGCCAGGCTTTGATCACCCTCCCAGCCCCAGTAGGAAAGGGCCATAGCTAGGTTGGTCGGACCGCAGTTGTTGAATTCCTGCTTTTCATACACCACACCCTCCAGGCGGACGGCATTTGGGATGGGCGTTGGTGTGGGGGTGGGCGTTGCCGTGGATGTCGGTGTGGGGGAGACATAATCTGTTGGGGTAACTGAGGGGACCAGGGTCGCGGTGGGCGGTGGTTCCGTTATGGTAGGGGTCAGGCCGGTGTTGGCCGTCATCTGCGCCTGCTGCCCAGGGACGAAGATTACCTCATCCGGCGGGTTGAAGAAATAATAAATCTCGCCCCGCAGGAGTGCGACGCGCCAGGATAGTCGTTCGTGCACCGGGGGCAGAAAGTAGATTGCCAATAAAAACGCGCTGGCTGAAATGATGATCAGCAAGACCATCAGGATTTTATAGAGCTTGGTTTTTGGCATAGGGGGATTATAACCTCTGGAAAATTTAATGCAAAAAGGGGCTGATGGCTCCCTCAGGGGGTGAAGCCCAGGTTGCGCAGCTCAGTCTCCGCCACTGGCCAGCCCGGGTGGTAGGTTAGGGCTGTGCGGAAATCATCCACCGCGCCGTCGACATCCCCCAGGGCCAGCCGGGCACGTCCCCGCCAGACCCAGGTCTCTTCGATCTCGCGCACGCCGGTCGTCTCCAGGGTGAGGTTAGCCAGGTTGACCACGTCCTGGTAGCGCCCGGTGTAGTAATAGGCAAAATAGGGCCCAGTTTGATACCACAACATACGCCAGGGGCGGGCCTCAGACGGGATGGTTGGATAGACTTCGCTGTAGGCGTAATCGTAAGCCTGGGCCGCGCCGAAATAGTCCCCCAAGTTGACCAGGCTGGTGCCGTAGTTGAAATAGGCGAAGAATAAGTCACGCCCTTCCAGGGTGGGGATCGCAGCCTGGGCTTTTTCGACGGCATGCTGCAGGTTGTAGGCCTCATCCGCGTGGGGGCCGAGGATCGCCAGCACCTCGGCTTCCCGCTCGAGGGGGTAGATCACCACGTAAACGTGGTTGAAAGCCCGCCAGTAACGGTTGAGGTCTTCATAACCTAAAGGGTAGTCGGAGGAGATGTAGGAATCCTGCAGGATGAAGCGTCCGCGGCCATCATCATAGCCGCTGATCACGCCGTAATGGCCGGTCCAATCGGCATTGGGGCGCACATCGCCCATATCCCGTTCGATGATCACCGGGAAGCCGGCCGCGATCAATCGTTTGAGCATTTCGTCATCGCCGCCCCAACGCAGCAGTGCGCCCAGGCCGGTCTGCGTCCGCACCGCGTTGACCATTTCGTAGGGCATCACATTGCGGTCATCGGGGTGCGGTCTGAGCCAGGGGCGGGTCACATCCTGGGTGCCCTCCCAGCCCCAATAAGAGAGGGCCATGGAGAGCGTCGCCGGCCCGCAGTTGTTCATCTTCTGGTACTCGTGCCTGATCCCTGCCAGGCTGACCGCCTCCGGCAGGGGTGTCGGGGTGGGCGTGAAGGTCGGGGTGATGCTGGGTGTGGGGGAGACTAGGTCGGTTGGCGCCAGGGTCGGTGCCAGGGACGGGGTCTCCTGCGGCGCCATCGCCGTCATCGTCTGGTTGACGATGGCTGCCATCTGGTCCTGCTGGCCGGGGGAGAACGCGGCTTCACCCGGCGGGTTGAAGTAATGATCCACCCGCGTCCGCAGGCTGGCCACCCGCCAGGAGAGGCGTTCGTGAACTGGCGGCAGGAAGTAGACCGCCAAGGTCAGTGCTAGTGCGGCAAAGACGATCGAAAAGATCATTAGGGCTTTAGCCCATTTTTGATTTCTCATATGGGGATTATAACCATTTGGAAACCTTAAGCAAAGTACGGTAATCATCTTCTCCGCTCGCGCTGGTCTCATGAGTGCGTAGCCTCCTGTCTGCATAACGTCCTGATAGGAAGTGAAGGGACCAGCAAGCACGTTGTGACTGTAATCCTGAGTCCCCCGGGGTTTTGGTAACGAAATGGAAAATAAACTCAATTGTGCCTGCAATGATCATAAA
>JAHYJN010000099.1 GCA_019428905.1 Candidatus Brevefilum sp. | reverse complement strand
ATAGCTGGATTAAAAACAAAGGGGCTGTCCCAAAAGTAAAGGACAGCCCCTTTTGATGTGCGAAATCTTACTTCGCGTATTCCGTCGCCCGGCTCTCCCGGATGACGGTAATACGGATCTGCCCGGGGTATTGCATCGTCTCTTCAATTTGCTGGGCAATGTTCTTGGCCATGCGGTTGGCTTCGACATCGTCGATCTCATTGGGTTTGACGATGATGCGCACTTCCCGGCCGGCCTGGATGGCGTAACTGCGTTCGACGCCTTCGTAGCTATTGGCGATGTTTTCCAAAGCCCGCAGCCGTTTGATATATTGTTCCAGGTCCTCACGCCGGGCGCCAGGTCGGGCACCGGAGATGGCGTCCGCTGCCTCCGCAATCACCGCTTCGACGGATTCCTGTTCGGCTTCATGGTGGTGGGAGGCGATGATGTTGACGACCTTAGGGTTGACGCCGTGGCGGGCCGCGAATTCAGCGCCGATCTGTGCGTGCGTGCCCTCGGTGTTGTGGTCCATGGCTTTGCCCAGGTCGTGGAGCAGGGCGCCAGCTTTAGCCACTTCAACATTTGCGCCCAGTTCAGCGGCGATCACGCTGGCGATCTTGGCGGTCTCAACGGCATGTGCCAGCTGGTTTTGGCCATAAGAGGTCCTGAATTTGAGCCGGCCCATTTTCTTGAGGACTTCAACATGCAGCCCAGCCACGCCGGCATCATAGGCAGCCTGTTCGCCCGCTTCAGCGATATCTTCGTCCATCTGCTCGCCTTCTTCTTTAACGATTTTTTCGATGTTTGCCGGGTGGATGCGTCCATCGATCACCAGGCGCTGTAAGGAGCGCCGGGCGATCTCGCGTCGTACCGAGTCGAAGCATGAAACAGTGACCGCTTCGGGGGTGTCATCAACGATCACATCGACCCCGGAGATCTGTTCAAAGGCGCGTATGTTGCGGCCGTTGCGGCCAACAATGCGGCCTTTCATCTCTTCGTTGGGCAGGTTGACAAGGGAGGTGGTCACTTCAGCCACCTTTTCAGAGGCAACCCGTTGGATGGCGTCTGCGATCAGCTCGCGGGCCCGGATGTTGCCCTTTTCGCGAGCTTCGCTTTCGATCTGGCGGATGATGCGGGCCATATCGGCACGCGCTTCTTTCTCGGTCTGAGCTAACAAGACCTCACGCGCCTCCTCTATCGTCATCTGCGAGACCCGTTGCAGTTCTGCTAAAATTTCCTCATACATCTGGTTGACATCGTTGGCGCGCTTATCAATGCTGGATTGGCGCTTGTTGAGCCGGACTTCGCGGTCCTCGTATTTCTCCAACCGCAGGTCCAGTTCCTCACGGCGTTTTTGCAGACGGTCGTCCTCCCGGTTGAGTTCGATCCGCCGGCGGTTGAGTTCATCCTCGGCTTTTTGGGTGATTCTGAGGGCTGCATCTTTTGCTTCGAGCTCGATCTCACGGGCTTTTTCTTTGGCATCGGTGAGGATGTAATCTGCCTTCAGGTTCTGCGCCTTACGCTTGGATTCCACCAGGTATTGTTTGATGAAAAAGCCAACCGCTCCGCCAATGGCGATACCCCCAAGGATGACGACAATCAATATTACAGGGTTTATTCTCATTTTAATTACTCCATTTTTTCAGTATCATTGATGCGCTCTGCACCTGGTGCTGCGAAGGCTTCCCACAGGCGTTCCACGGTTGGCTTGACGATGCCATAGTGAAATCCTCGCCGGCCCAAATACCCGCTGACCTTTTTAAAGAAATCAGGCTGGGCTTCGTGGCGGCATTGCTGTGCCTTTTTGATACCAGCCTGGTAAGCCAGGCCGCTTTCATCACCGCCGTAGGTTTCGAGCGCGTGTGTTATGTCGTCATCTGCCACCCCCTTGAGGCGCAATTCGTAAGCCAGGAGCCGGCTGCTGCGCGGGCGGAAGGTGTTCCTGTTTTCGATCCACTGGCGGGCAAAATCAAGATCGTTCAGCCAGCGTTTTTCGATCAGCTTTTCCAGGGTGACCTCGACCACTTCGTCGCTGAAGCCTTTTTCCAGCAATCGGCGACGGGTCTCTTCTACCGAGCGCGGTCGATGGTTGATAAACCCCAACGCTTTTTGGAAAGCGACTTCGTAGGTATCTTCCTGCTGCAAGCGCTCTATATCCGCTGCGGTCAGCTTCCGTCCGGGTTCCAGCCAGGCTGCGACAAAACGGGAAAGGCCAAAGGCGAATTCACCATCAAGGTAAATATTCACCCGTTGCCGGTTGCGTTTTTGTGCTTTGATGGCAGTGATTTCTCGTTCCATCGCACCTTTCTTAAACCAAAGACAGCCGTATGTGCCCACGTGGCTACGGCCGTCGTATCAGCGAGGTTCCCTGATTGGCTATGATTGTGTAAAGGATAGATCCATTGGCAACGGGTTTTTTGTACCAGTAGGTGAACCCAAATGGTCGTCTTAGGTGATCAATGTAAGTTGAAAGATCATGTCTATCCTCAACGCTATGCTTGACTCTAATCTTGACGAAGGCTAAGGGTTTCGCCCTTGCTTTTCATTTCAAAACCGACGTCATCATCAATAATATGCCAGGCAGGATGCCGGCGAAAAATTTTCGTACGGTTCTCTTTGATATCTCGTTCGCAGCCGCTTGATGAGCGGGTGTCAGATGAACAAATTTTTAATTAACAAAAGTCCGAAGACTTGCTTACTATCAATAATTATACAATAAAAACTTATTTAGTGAAGGGTTCGTACAGGGATAATTTTTACAATGCGAACTCGGGGTCTTTTTACTTTTCCATGATTGCAAAACCTTGGGGTTATGAACCCAATTAAGGCTTTTCCTATTTATCTGGACTGGTTTTGGTTATTTGATAAACTCCGGTTTTAACATGAGTTTATCAAATTTGTGTCCTGAAAATCACGTATATTGCCGACAAATTGGTAATATTTGATTAAATGAGAAACTCGTTTATCAGATTTTCTAATTTTGGTTGACAATAATTAACTTTCCCTAAGGTTAATATAAGTGTTATCTACACGAGAATGACAAAGGTCTGGTGTTTTAAGGCTTCCCTTGGGGGAAGCTGTCTGCGAAGCAGACTGATGAGGGAGAATAACCATAGGTTTTCAGAGAACAGTTTACTTATGATGAGAAGCTTTTTTCTATTGTCGATAAAAATTTAACTTGGAAACATCTTATCACCCCTCATCCCTTCTTCGTAAGTGTTTATATTCAATTGTATTTTGACTTTTGGGACAGATCCATTTTCATGCGCCTTCTTTAGTGAAGGGGTGGCTATTCTCAATAATTCTTATATTAGTATCCTGGAAACGATGTTTTTACCTGTAAAAATGACTAAAAAATTATTAAATGAGAAACTCAGGGGGCTGGTTTTGGTTAATTGCCAAACTCATGTTAAAATAAAGACCATGGAAACACACACACCCACACAAGCCGCTGAATTTCCCAAGACCGCAAGTTACCAGCGCCACCGGCGTCAAAGCTTCTGGCAAATCATCGTCCCGGTTGGCTTTGGCTCATTGTTGGTTCTAGGGATCCTGGCGCTGGTGATCCTCGAGGCCGTCGGCACAGACACCGGCGGGCAGGTCTCGCAATGGGCTGACACTTCCCTGATCTGGCTGATCCTGCCTGCGCTGTTATTTGCCCTGCTGCTGACCGCGATCTTGGTCGGGATGATCTACCTGCTAGCCCGGTTATTGAAGATCCTGCCGGGGTTCACATTCAAAGCTCAATATTTTGTAGGCCTGGTGCCAGTATATGTTGAATCCTTTGCCGACAAGTTAGTTGCCCCGATCCTTGCAGTGAAAGGCGCCGGGGCAACCGTGTCTGCCTTGTTCGGATCGATTTTTGGCGGTCGAAGGAATTGACGGTTCTGCACTCGCTCAAAATTGTGTGGAACACGCGTGTTCCTCTCAATTTGACGCTGGCGGGACAATGCTATTATTTGAACAACCTGATTCAGAAGGGATTAAAGCATGGAAAATAACTGGAAGACGAAAACAATCATCATGGGCATCGCGATTGGTGCCGTGGCAGGTGCGATTTCAGCCTTCTTACTGATTCAAAAGGCAGAAAGTGAGCAAACGACGCCTAAGCTCTCACCCGGTGAGGGCGTCCAGGTCGGCTTGGGTGTCTTGGGTTTGATGCGGTTGATTGCCGGTCTCGGCACCGAATAGCTTTTTGGTCAACAGGCGATATAATTGTTTCAAATTATTTTTTTAGGCACATCCGCATCCGCGCCCTCAGTGCACCGCGGCCTGTCTTCATTATTTATTCAGCATGAAGAATTCCGCTTTTTGGTGGATTGCGGCGAGGGGACGCAGCGCCAGATTCTGAGTGCGGGTATTGGATTCAAGCGCCTGAACCAGGTGCTGCTGACCCACGGACATCTTGACCACATCCTCGGGTTGGGCGGCCTGGTGTCGACCTTCTTGCGCTGGGATGTGCTGGACGAAATGGAGATCTACGGCACCCGGCACACCCTGGATCGGGTGCATGACCTGATCTTTGGGGTGGTGTTGCGCGGGTATCACGGCACACCGCCGGTTATCCTGCATGAGATCAAATCGGGCACCTTTTGGGAATCGGAACGCTTTACCATCACCGCCTTCTCGGTGGACCATCGCGGATCCCACTCGCTGGGATACCGCTTTGAAGAGCGCAGCCGCAGGCCCTTCCTACCCGAGGCGGCTGAAGCCATGGCAATCCCCCCGGGGCCGTGGCGGCGAGACCTGGTAAACGGGCAGGAGGTGACCCTGCCGGACGGGCGGGTGATCCTTCCCGACCAGGTTCTGGGCGATGCGCGCAAAGGGACCACCCTGGTCGTGGTCGGCGACACGGGCAACCCGGAGAAGGTGCTGCCATATATTGAGGGGGTTGACGCCCTGGTGATAGAAGCGACCTACACTGAGGACGAAGCTGAGCTGGCTGAGCAATTTGATCACCTGACGGCGGCCCAGGCGGCAGGATTGGCTGCTAAGGCCCAGGTGGGGCAGCTGTTTCTGACACATCTTTCGCGCCGTTACCGCGAGCGGGATATCCTCAAGGAAGCGCAGGCGATCTTCCCAGGTGTGCATGTTGCCCGTGATTTTGACAGCTTTCAAATCCGCCGTGAAAGCGATTGAAACCAGTTTGGCATTCAGATTGCAAAATTTTTTTCATCTTTAAGCCGCGAAACCCATTCGTGACCTCTAATTTGGGGCATATTTAGTAGGCGGATTCTTTTTTACTCGTTTTGATCATCTCCATCAAACAATTGATCGAAAAGTAGGGTGAGGCACGATGTGTCGAGTTTAGGAAGAAAAGTCCCGTCATTACAGTATAATAAATATTAATTTATTATATTACGACTCATAACCATCTCAATCAAGAAAGGTCAATAATCCAAGAACGATTGATTCGATCCTTTCCTACCATTTTCACAGTAATTTTTCCATGACATCAAAGATTGTTCCAAGGCAATCGCAAAGTGGGAGAGATGCCTGTGATATCGTATTTCGTGCGTCAACAGAACGACTTCTAACTGTGTTGTAGACCGAATTTAACTTAACCAATGAAAGTCGGCCAAAGATTAAGCGTGATAGACCCCCTCACCTAACCTCTCCCCGCCGGGGAGAGGGATTTTTTCATATCTTCGCAGGGAGAGGGGTAGCCCACTTCCGCTTCGCTTCGTTCCGTCTCGCTGGCGCTGCGGGAGTTATTAGGGTTACGCTTCGCTTCAGGCCAGGGATGAGGGGGCTACAGTGTGAAGATCGTTGATCCTGCGATACTAATTGACTTTGCGATTACCCTGAGGATGGTGCCCTAATCCGGCGGATGTGTTAGAATCTCCGCCATGAGAACGTTGATCCTGGCTTCCAATTCTCCCCGGCGCAGCGAGCTATTAGCCTTACTTAGGCTGCCTTTCGAGGTGTATCCCGCTGACATCGCCGAAGTCCCAGCGCCCGAGGAGCCCCCAGTTGATTATGTGCTGCGGCTGGCTCGTCATAAGGCAGCCGCCATTGCTGCGGACCAGCCAGGGCTGGTGGTCGCCGCAGATACAACAGTCGTTGATGGCGGCGAGCTGCTGGAAAAGCCCGCTGACCCGACGGATGCCCGCCGAATGCTGCAGCAACTGCGCGGGCGGGTGCACCAGGTGTATACTGGCATTGCCCTCCTGGATGCGGATGCCGGGCGTTCTTATGACGCGGTCTGCTGCACGCAGGTGCCCATGCGGCACTATTCGGATGCTGAAATCGATGCTTACATCGCCACTGACGATCCGCTGGATAAAGCCGGCGCATACGGCATCCAGCATGCGGGCTTCCACCCGGTGGAAGGGTTGCGCGGCTGTTTTGCCTCGGTGATGGGCTTGCCGCTGTGCCACCTAATGGTCGGCTTACGGACCTTTATCGCAGACATTCCTGGCGGGCTGCCACATCGCTGCCAGGGGCATTTGAACTATGATTGCCCGGCCTATCAGGCCATTTTGGGGCAGTCTTGAGGATATGTACATGAGCTCTGATCACCAACGGGTGCATTTCACA
>JAHYJN010000098.1 GCA_019428905.1 Candidatus Brevefilum sp. | reverse complement strand
CATTACAATCGACGTTGTAGTTGTAGCCACCACCGGTGGTGGGGATCGTAAATTGTGTGTTGGTGGATGTGCCCGGGTTGTCCGTCTTGACCGTGATCACAAAATCATCCAGGTTGGAGCAGTCTTTGCCGCCGTCTGTGATGGTCCAGCCATCCGTATCAATCATATTCTGGCGTGCGCTTTCACCCAGGCAATAGGTGCTGTTCCCCCCGCTGAAGGTGACCCCGGTTTGCAAGACTTGAGCATCCCAACCCATCAGCAGGGCGTCATAATTGGCTGTGGAGAGGGTTACACCGTTAAACATATCGGTTGCATCGATCAGCGCGCTTACAGTCCAACCCCCTAGATCCTGGTTGAAAGCGCTTGCTCCTGAGAACATTCCAGTCATGTACCTCAGCCAGACACTTCCTGTATCCCAATTGCCAATATCCTGGTTGAAGGCGCTGGCTCCAGCAAACATGAAGCTCATATCCGCAACACCGCTGGTGTCCCATGCACCTATATCCTGGTTGAAGGCACTGGCTCCTGAGAACATCGAGTTCATATATCCAACGCTGCTGGTGTTCCACGCGCCAATATCCTGATTGAATGTGCTGGCACCACTGAACATACCAGCCATATTTGTAACACTGCTGGTATTCCAATCTCCAATATATTGGTTGAAGGCGCTGGCGCCCCAGAACATTTCAATCATATTACTGACACTACTTGTATCCCAGCCCCCGATGTCCCCATTGAAGGCGCTGGCGCTGTAGAACATTCGCTCCATAGTCGTAACACTGCTGGTATCCCAACCCCCGATGTCCCCATTGAAAGCGCTGGCTACTGAGAACATACCGTTCATATCTGTAACATTGCTGGTGTCCCAACCCCCAATGTCCTGGTTGAAGGCACTGGCTCCTAAGAACATCCACCCCATAGTCGTAACACTGCTGGTGTCCCAACCCCTAAGGTCCTGGTTGAAAGCGATGGAGTTATGGAACATTCCGACCATCGTTGTGACACTGCTGGTGTCCCAACCCCCAATGTCCTGGTTGAAGGCACTGGCTCCTGAGAACATCCAATTCATATCGATAACACTGCTGGTGACCCAGTCACCGATATCCTGGTTAAAGGCGTAGGCATTTGAAAACATTCCTTGCATAGTGGTGACACCGCTGGTGTTCCAACTCCCGATATTCCCATTGAAGGCAGGGGCGCCACCGAACATACCGTTCATATCTGTAACATTGCTGGTGTCCCACGCTCCAATATCTTGGTTGAAGTAACTGGCACCTGCGAACATATACCCCATATCCGTGACCTTGCTGGTGTCCCATCGACTTATATCCTGATTGAAGTTGGTATAAGGATTCCATATCCCATACTGAATGATATTGAACATATCTCTCATATTCGTAACACTGCTGGTATCCCAATCCCCAATATCCTGGTCGAATTCTCTGGCACCATAGAACATCCCTGCCATATTCGTGACATTACCCGTGTTCCACCCCCCAATATCCTGGTTGAAATCCCGAACATAATAGAACATCCAACTCATATCTGTGACACTGCTGGTATTCCATCCACCGATGCCCTGGTTGAAGCCGCTACCATGAAACATATGGCTCATATCTGTGACACTGCTGGTATCCCAGCTGCCAATGTAAGTGTTGAAGCCGCTAAGAGCGAACATCAAACTCATATTTGTGACGTTGATGGTGACCCAACTCCCGATGTCCTGGTTGAAATAAGATGCACCATAAAACATACCCTCCATGTTAGTGACGCTGCTGGTGTTCCATATCCCAATATCCTGGTTGAAGGGACTACCAGAAAACATATAGCTCATGTTTGTGACGCTGCTGGTGTTCCAGCCTCGAATAGCCTGGATGAAGGGACTACCATAAAACATGTGACTCATGTCGGTGACGTTGCTGGTGTCCCAATTCCCAATTGCATGGTTGAAAAAACTAGCAGCATGGAACATATGGCTCATATCTGTGACGCTGCTGGTGTTCCAGCCCTCAATAGGCTGGTTAAAAGCCCTAGCATCATGGAACATATGGCTCATATCTGTGACGCTGCTGGTGACCCAACTCCCGATAGGTTGGTTAAAAGCCCAAGCACCGTGGAACATATAGCTCATATCTGTGACACTGCTGGTGACCCAGCTCCTGATATCCTGGTTAAATTCAGCAGCACCGCGAAACATCAAGCTCATATCTGTGACCTTGCTGGTGTCCCACGCACTGATATCCTGGTCGAAAGGGCTATATTCTGTTCCCCAATGTTCAATGCCCCTGAACATGCCTTTCATGTTGGTAACATTTGCCGTGTCCCAACCCCCAATATCCTGGTTGAAATTGAGTGCACCAAAAAACATACCCTCCATATTAGTGACACTGCTGGTATCCCAATTGCCGATATCCTGTTTAAAATTAGAAGCACGTTCAAACATGGATGCCATATTCGTAACATTACTGGTGTCCCAATCCCCAATTGCATGGTTGAAATAACTAGCAGCATGGAACATATAGCTCATATCTGTGACACTGCTGGTGTTCCAGCTCCCAATCGCTTGGTCAAAGTACTCATTTCCGTGGAACATATGGCTCATATTTGTGACACTGCTGGTGTTCCAATCAGTGATATTCTGTTGGATGTGGTAAATATTTGTAAACATAAAGCTCATATCTGTGACAAGGGATAGATCAGGATTATCCGCTGCACGCACAAGTAGATTATTACATCCATAGAAAGCACTTTCCATAGACGTCCAGATGCCTGTGCCCCACTGTTCGATGGTTAGTAGTTTTTCCTTATCGCCGCTGTCATTGAAGTAAATGCGGGGAAAGCCCGTTCCAGCATCACTGTGGTCAATAATGCGCACCGTGTAAGTCCCTGCGGCAGCGTAATCACAGGTGAAATTACCGCTGACGCCTGTCGCTTCCAGCGTGCCGTCGTCATTACAATCAACGTTGTAGTTGTAGCCAACACCGATGGTGGGGATGGTAAATTGTGTGTTGGTGGATGTGCCCGGGTTGTCCGTCTTGACCGTGATCACAAAATCATCCAGTTGGTCTGCTGAAACTGACCGGACATCGATGATGATGACCCCAGCAACCAAAATCATTAATACCAGGGTAAACCAAATGAAAAGCCTTACCTTTTTATTCACCATCACCACACCTCCAAAATTTAAAAGTAATCGATTTATCTCATCTCACGTTGATAACCACCTCGTCGGATAGAGCATTCAGCAAAGATAATGGAAAGAAAGACATTAGCGAACTGCTACCGGAGACGATAAAGCAATGAAATTAAATACAGCCAATACAGGTTTTGCAAAAACCTTTGAAAAACGCATGATCGCCTCCTTAAATGCAGAATGTCATCCTGCAGGTTAGATTCTTTGGCTGTTACAGCGATGTGTATTTCATTGATGTTAATATGTGTGCTTACTAAATAGTATAAAGGATATTTAATATCTATGTCAAGCTATTTAAAGGATATTTAATATCTATGTCATGCTATTTAAAGGATTTTAAGGTTAAGGTATATTAATTTGGATGACCAAGTCGAACGGATAAACCATTCCTAGGTCAGTTTTTACATGATTAACGTGGAGATGCTTTTATTTGGATTGTTTTATACGCAGGTCAGCTGTGAGTTCATCGTTAAAAAAGAAAAGGACTGCCATCATTTTCCAAGCAGTCCTAATGATCTGCGCTAAGCGATAATTCAACCGGTAATCAGCGGCAAAAAGATGGTGAAGCCTTCAATTGTCTTGATGACACAATTAGGTGGCATACAGATGAGGTTGCCGTTGGCATTGAATGTCAATGTCCTCTGTGAGATGGCGTAGTTGTCAATTTCCTCACTGGGTTCTCGTACCATGCTGCGCACCAATCTCCGGTCGTTAGGAGCGATCGGGGGTCTTGCCCTGAGCACGAAACTCGGGAGGATTTGCGCACTCAAACGGCGGCTAATGTAGGTCACGTATGGCGGCGCAGCCGCCTACGTGACACCACGGTACGTAAACTACCATCTATCAGCTTTAAACATTCAGCTTCGAAGGTTGACCAGCGAATGGATATGCTGGCGACCTGCGAGATGATTCGATCAGGCGTTATAATAACCCGATGGATGAAATTAATGCTCAAAACGTAGCTGGTCAGCATCCCCACCCAGCGCTCGAAAAAATGCCGAACCTGGACCTCCCCAATGATGACTTGATCGACCTGATGAAGGATGTTCTGGAACGGGGAGCGGGGTTTGTTTTTTGTGCTAAAGGGCAGAGCATGCTGCCATTCGTTCGCGACGGGGATCGGATCACCATCCGACCCGCTTTCCAGCAGAAGCCAGGTTTAGGCAAGATTGTGGCCTATGTGCATCCTGTTTCGGGGAAATTAATCGTTCACCGGGTGGTGGCAGTACGGGGCAGCTTTTATTACATCCGGGGAGATAACAACCCAACCCCGGGCTGGGATCGCGCCTCCGCAAAGGATATCCTGGGCTGTGTGAGCCAGGTGGTGCGAGATGACCGCCAGCAGCGGCTGGGTTTAGGCCCTGAACGCTATTTGATCGCTTTCCTCTCCAGTAGGGGGTGGCTGAATGGGCTGCTGGCACGGCTTGCCCTATTGCTCAGGAGGTTCCGGGGTTAGCGCTGGCGAGGAGGGTTTAACGTCTCAAAGCATGATTTCGTATAGGTATAATAATTAATTGGATAAGGTGTGCATGCGGTGTTGGTCAAGGCCGACTACTGCCCGCCGCGCTCGCACTGCCGGTCGTTAGGGGTAGTGCCGGTTAGGAGGTCGGTGTCCACAACGGGAAATACTCAGGCAGTTGATTGGGTGTTAGGGAACCGTGCTTTTTTATAATTGGCATGAAACTACAATATTTTTACCGCCGTAAAATCTGCCGGTGAATTATTATCACCAACTGGCTGACCATGTTTAGGCCGTTAGGTTGATTGTTGATAGTGCACCGCTTTTCGCTTCTTTTACAAGTTCGAGAAACACAATTTGAATCCTGGTTCTTAAATAAAAAAAGGACTGCCATTTATCAGGCAGTCCTTTCTACATTGTTAGCGGGATTGATTAACGGGTGATCAGCGGGAAGAAGATGGTAAAGCCCTCGCTTGGATTGATCACAAAGTCGCCCGGTATAAAAGTCAGGGTGTAGTTGGCATTGAGGGCCAATGTGCCCTGCAGGATGGCGTAGGTGCCGACATCCTCTCCGGGTTCGCGTTCTAAGCTGCCGATGAATTGATCATCGAAGGCCAGGCCGCCAGAGGTTATGTGGTAGGTCAGGAGCGGGTCATCATCACCGACAGTTTTTGACTGATTGTCCGCCGTGACCGTGATCGGTTTCGGGGTGATCGAGAAGTTGGCGGTGACGAGGTTGATCTGGTATCCCTCTGCGGTGAGGGTGCCGATGGTGATGGTGTAGGCGCCCACATTTTCACCTTTGACCCGGCTGAGAGCCCCTGTAAACTCAACTGTAGGATCAGAGGCCGTGTAGGCAAAGACCGGGTCGTTTTCGCCATAGACCTTGCTCTGGCCTTCATCAACCGTTACCTGGACGGTGGGCAGCGCTGTAATGGTAAAGGTGCCTGGCACAAAGCTGAGATCGTAGTTGGCATTCAACGCCAGGGTGCCCTGTAAGATGGGGTAAGTACCGATATCCTCACCAGGATCCCGTATTAAGCTGCCGGTGAATTGATCTGTGAAAGCCAGTGAGCCGTCCGTGACCTGGTAGGTGAGCGCCGGGTCATTATCACCGACGGTTTTTGATTTATCATCTGCAGTGACCTCGATTGGCCGGGTCGTGATGGCTAGGTTGGCAGGCACATAGGTGATGGTGTAATTGCTCCCGGCGGAGAGGGTGTTTTGCAGGATAGGATAGCCTCCGACGTTTTCGCCAGGTTCACGGGATAAGGCGCCGCTGAAGCTGTCGCCGCTGACGAGGGCAGGGTAAACCTCGTAGGTCAGGTCCGGGTCGTTATCGCCATAGACTTTGCTTTGGGCGTCGGCCGTGACGGTGATTGGTTTGGGACTGACGACCAGTGTGCCCCCAGTTGAGCCCTGGTATTGGTCATCCTCGATGGCGGCAACCACGGCATACTCACCTGCATCGGTAGGTGGGGTCAGCTCACCATCGTACGTGATCACCACGGCTAATCCTGAGGGGACTGTGGTGGCCGAGACCGGTTTTTGACTGCCGTCATACACTTGTGATAAATCGTGAAGGGTCACTTCAGCATTTTCTTTTGGCGTTGTCGCGCTGGCGGTATCGGAGTAAGCCGAGTAGGCTCCGTCAGCGGCGCGGTAAGCACGCACCCGGTAGAAATAGGTCGTGCCGGGGGTCAGGCTGGTGTTGCTGACGGCGGTGCTGTCGGCCGGGAGGTCAGCGATTTGGGTCCAACCGCCGGTCCCGGTGAGGGAGCGCTCGACCCGGTAAGCACTTTCGTCAGCGGCATTGTCGGTCCAGGCCAGGTCGATCTGGGTGGTGGAGACAGCCGTGGCTGACAGGCCAGTGGGCGCGGGCAGGGTGGCAAAGGTAATGGCGCTGTCGATATTGGAGTTGGCCGAATAA
>JAHYJN010000097.1 GCA_019428905.1 Candidatus Brevefilum sp. | reverse complement strand
CAAGACGCTGACCCTGGTCGCCCGCTACACTTCCCTGCTGGCCGAGGGCATCCCGCCCCGCCGCATCGCCGCAATTACCTTCAGCACCAAGGCCGCCCGCGAGATGCGCGCCCGGGTGCGTAAAAAGCTGTTTGAGCTGGGGCAGAGCGCGACAAGTGAGGGTGAACGCCAGGCTTGGGTAGCGCTCTCGTTGCAGATGGATGCCGCCCGCATCAGCACCATCCACAGCCTGTGCGCTGAAATCCTGCGCGCCCACCCGGCCGAAGCCGGCATTGACCCCCGCTTTGAGATTATCGATGAAAGCCTGTCCGCTGCCTTGCGCATCCAGGCGGTAGAAGACACGCTCAAAACCCTGGTCGAAGAGGCGTACTTCGCACCTTTATTGAAGCATATAGCCACCTATGACTTGACCGAGATGCTGAAAGACCTGCTCAACCGCCGGCTTGAAGCAAGTGAGGTCTTCAACAAGCAAGTGGGACACCTTTCGCTGGTCACTGAAGTGCTTCATCAGCGTCTCAACAACCTGGCCATCAGGGACCTGATCGACGATTTGCGCGGTCTGACCCAACGCGAACTGGTTACAGATGCGGGCGACAAGCTGGCTCAAATGGTCCAGGCTCTGCTGGAGCTGTGGGAGGTAGCCGAACGTGCCCTGGCGGGTGGGGATCTGTTTGGATGCACGGCTGCCCTGTACCAGGCACGCCGCACACAGATGGATTTACGAGCTGGGAAGCGAGATAGCTGGGTTAAAGCACACGTGGCACAACTAAGGGACAATTTTGATCAACTGGTCAACCCGATCACCGGCGGCGCCAAACCCAATGATGCTTCACCCTCCCCGGAAGCCGAAGCCCTGTTTAGTGATTTGCTGCCCCGCTTGCGGAAGGCTTTTGATACCCTGTGCCAAACCTACCAGGCCTTGTTAGATGCCCGCCAGGCCCTGGATTTCGACGACCTCGAGCAGGGCGCTGTGAAACTTCTGCGCGATGCGGCCATCAGGGAAAACTGGCAGGCGGAGTTGGATGCCATCCTGGTGGACGAATTCCAGGACACCAACCGCCGACAGCAAGACATTATTGAAGCCCTGGCAGGACCCCCTGGGCGCTTATTCATCGTGGGTGACATGCGCCAATCCATCTACCGCTTCCGCCAAGCGGATGTGACCGTGTTCAAACACGTGCAGGACCGAATCCGCGCCGAAGGTGGGCAAATCATCGACCTGCCGCTGACCTACCGGGCGCACGAACCCCTGCTGGATGCCACCGGTGACCTGCTCGTACCAGCCATCGGGATACAGCCTGACCCCACAAAAGACTATTATGTGCCCTACACGCCGATGATCGCCTACGAAAAGAAGCCACCCGAGGGCGTACAATCACCCTATGTGGAGTTTGTCATCGGTGCCGGCGAGAATGCCGAGGCTGCCCACCCAACAGCTGCCCAGGCGCTGGCAGCCCGTCTGCACCAGCTCAAAGCAGAGGGCCAGATCCAGGCTTGGGACGAGGTGGCGCTGCTGTTCCGCGCGTCAACGGGCTATGCCGACTACGAAGCAGCCTTGGAGGAGATGGGCATCCCGTTTGTGACCGTCGCCGGCCGGGGCTTCTACGACCGTCCGGAGATCCGCGACCTGGTCAACATCCTGCGCGCCCTGGCGGACCCGATCGACGACCTGGCCTTCGCCGGACTGCTGCGCTCACCGGCCTTCGGCTTAAGCGACGCCGCGCTGTACCTGCTGCGCCAATCCGGTTTATCGTACTGGCAGGCTTTGCAGGGGGACCTGTCGGCGTTGAATGAAGCGGATCGGGAACGGGCAAACCAGACCGTGGCAATTGTGTCACAGCTCCTGCCCCTGGTGGACCGCATCCCCGTGGCAGAACTGCTCACCCAAATCGTCAACGCCACCCATTACCGCGCCATCCTGGCCACCGCCGATGTGAAGGAAGGTGACCTGGATACAAGCACCACCGGTGGCCGCCTGT
The DNA here is from genome assembly GCA_019428905.1 of Candidatus Brevefilum sp. Lineage (GTDB taxonomy): Bacteria > Chloroflexota > Anaerolineae > Anaerolineales > Anaerolineaceae > Brevifilum. The sequence continues at coordinate 4,694 of JAHYJN010000097.1, read as the reverse complement.
GGCGCAACCTGGATAAGCTGCTTTCCGACGCTTTGGCCAGCGAGGAACTGCGTGTCCGCAACTACCTGGAGGTGCTCGAAACGCTGAATGACGCCGGCGCCCGTGAAGGGGAGGCCTCGGCTGAGGCGCAAGGTTCCGTGCAGTTGATGACGATCCATGCAGCCAAGGGGTTGGAGTTCAACGTGGTTGTTATGGCGGCTGCAGGCCGGGGCACCCGCTCATCCAGCGAGCTAGCCTACCTGTTTGAAGAACTAGGGGTTGCATTTAAACTGGATCCCCCACCTATGCTGTATAACCTGGCCAAGCACTTGGATAAAGATCAGGATGAGATGGAAAGGCTGCGACTGTTGTATGTCGCCCTAACGCGCGCCAAACACAAACTGATCATCAGCTGCCACGCCACCCCCAATAAAGATGGCGACCTGACCTTTACCGCCTGGGCTAAAGAGCTGGTTAGGGCTGCAGGGATCATGCCCCACGAGTTTCACCAAGCTGGTGTTGAACCCTTTGATCATCCCACAGAGCAGAATAATCCTTTGCGGGTGTGGTGCTTATGGGACGATCATCCCCTGCCACAGATGATTTTCCTCCCCCCAGAAGAAATAGCTCGAGAACCGGAGATCATCCAGCGCCCATTGTATCAGCCCATTGAAGAGCCCAGTCCCGGGCCCGCAATGGATGACGAAGGAGATGAGGTGATTGACCCCGCCAGCTGGCGTGCCACGGCTCAAGATGGTGAACTGCCGGGTAAGGTGCTGGGAAAACTGGTTCATCAAGCGCTGCATCGCTGGTGCTTTCCAGGTGATCCCCAACTGGAAAAGCTATTACAAAATGAGGCTTTACAGGCTGGCCTGGTCAATGAAAGTCAGCGCGCTGATGCTATCGATCAGGCCGTTGAACGCCTGGAACGGCTGCGGCAGCATCCGCTCTGGGCGCAAATCGATACAGCAGCAGAACGACACCACGAGCTGCCCTACGCCGTCCAGGTGGGCAGAGGGACGGAGAACCGCTTTATCGACCTGCTTTACCGTGATGGAGATAGCTGGAGAATCATCGACTTTAAAACCGACCCAATCCACACACCCGGGTACAGGGAAGAGTTGCTCCTCAGGTATTCGCCCCAGGTCCTGCGCTACCAGCATGCGGTCAAACAGCTGCTGGGCGTTGATGCAAAAGCCAGCATTTGCTTCCTGGATGATAACGGCCAGGTGACCCTGGTGGAGCTCGGCTGATTGAAAGTCAATAAGACACACCGCCTTTTCCCAGGAGGTGATTCGCAAGCAGGCGATCGGAGAGCTCAGCCTAAGCCTCATCAAGATTAAAAAATCAAATGTCAGCTTACCAAAGGCTATTTCGAAAATTTTTCATGTCCAGCTGGTACCGATTGAAATGGCTTAAAACGCTTGGGGCTGCTTTTTTGCCTGAAACATTTAAAGAGGTAACGCCACTTAATGTATAATTATCGCTAGGTTTTGAAATCACAGCTTTTGTTGTTAGTTTCACAATTTTGGGCTCGAATAACGCATCAAGCCGTTGTTTTACTGAGGCCCAACCAATTGGTTCAATGGTGGCATAGACAAGTAAAAATTTTCGGACAACTGCTATTCATAATAATCAAAGGAGAGCGTAATGACGATCAAGCATAAAAGACTTGGGAAGCACGGGGTATTAGTTAGCAACATCTGCCTGGGTACGATGAATTTTGGATGGCACACCTCCGAAGAAGACAGCTACGCAATTATGGATCGTGCCCTCGAATTAGGGATCAACTTTTTTGACACCGCTGATGTTTACGGCTGGGATGTGGAGCATGGCTACACTGAAGAGATCATTGGCCGCTGGTTTGCGCAAGGGGGCGGCCGGCGGGATGCTGTCGTGCTGGCAACCAAAGTTTTCAATCCAGTGGACCGTAAAGCCAACCTGCCGGAAGTCAATAGCGATGGGCGGAGTTTGAGCGCGTACAAAATTCGCAAGCACTGCGCAGGCAGCCTGAAGCGTCTGCAAACGGATTGGATCGATCTCTACCAGATGCACCATATCGATCACGACTGCCCCTGGGACGAAACCTGGTACGCCTTCGATGCCCTGATCAAGCAAGGCAAAGTTGTGTATGTCGGCTCCAGCAATTTCGCCGGATGGGATATTGCCACGGCCTGCCAGGAGGCGGAAAAACGCGGTATGATGGGTTTGGTCAGTGAGCAGAGCATCTACAACCTTGATAAACGCATGGTCGAGCTGGAAGTTATCCCGGCTTGCCGGCATTACGGGCTTGGGCTGATCCCCTGGAGCCCGTTGGGGGGCGGCCTATTGGGCGGCGCTTTAGTGCAACACAAAACTGGCCGTCGGAAAAGCGAAGCATTCGAGAAACAGGTTGCTGAGAAAAGCGAGCAATTAGGAAAATACGAGGCACTGTGCCAGGAACTCGGTCACCCGCCGGCAGAGGTTGCCCTGGCCTGGCTGCTGCACAACCCCGTCGTGACCGCCCCGATCATCGGCCCGCGCACGATTGAACAGCTCGAGAGTGCCGTGCGGGCTGCGAGCATCGTCTTAGAACCGGAAACACTCACGAAGTTAGATGAGATCTTTCCTGGACCTGGCGGTGAGGCGCCCAAGGCCTACGCCTGGTAGATACGATTGCCAAAACAGCGAGAAATAAACTACTGGAAATGGGTTACGCTCGCTGTCGATCACTTCAATAAAATTTTCCACCAAAAAACGCCTCCTTGAGGCTAAGGGGCGTTTTTCAAAAAGCGGGCGACCGGAGATCCTACCCTGATGGGTATTCGAACCGGCATCTACAGGATCAAAATAAAAAAACAAAACACCTCTTATAGAAAGGAAGCGTTTTGTAAAAAGCGGGCGACCGGAGATCCTACCCTGAAACGTAGTGGAACCCCCGAAGCGAAGCGGAGGTGGGCTGATGGGTATTCGAACCGGCGAATGTCAGCTTTGAATGGTTTGTCATAACCGTTCCATCTACAAATAACGACCCATATTTGTTAAACACTGGATGTTATAATTTACGAGAATAGCGATTTACAAAATTAATAATCTCAAAAAGGCATTTTCATCCAAATTGTTGCGATAATGCCCACCAAATTCCCTACTGAGGGTGAAATTCCTGAAATGCCATATCGCCTGTTTGTGGGATAAGGATAATTAGGATTGGTTCTCTTCTTCGCAGAGAAAATTATAGTTGCTTCTGATACTTTTTATGCGGATTTCAGTTAGTTGGTAATTAATCTTGCTGTGTATTTGTAAAAAAAATTCTCTCTCGATTTTCCAGGAATAAGGATGCCTCTCATTTTAACGCTTGCCCTCCATGACCGGCTCCCCTTCCCTGATGTTAGATTATCAAATACTCACTTTAGGTAGCAGAAAAGTGTAAGAAAATTCCTAATGTATAATTACGCCAACTGATATCAAACCATATTATTCAGCAACAAGGCAAACGAATTATTAATAAAACGCAATTTAATTTTCAAAACACCATTTTTATGGATATTACAAAGAACCTATCCAGTTTGGCTCAAGAAAGCAATTTGACTTGACTTCAACACAAGACCTTCTCAAGCGGCTCAAACATTATGTATTATCCGAAGCCAAAGCTCAGCATGATGCCATCACAGAGCAATGGTCAAAACCATTATCCATCAGGGTGGCTAGAGGTTGGGCCATTGAGGGCGTCAAAGTCGTCTCAAATCAGAATCACCTCCTTAAACTGCACTGCGAAACCAACAACTCTCGTTTTCGTGAAGGGGACTTAATTGTCTTACACCGCGGCAACCCACAGCACCCAGAAGCATCACATTTAGATCTTGAATATGATGGGGAGACCGAACTGGAGGCAAGACTGATCAACGGTAACGATCTCTACCTTGCGGCAACCCCTACCGGCTGGATTATCGACCAGGACATATTGGATTTGTCCCCATTCTATTTAAATGCCCTCAACATCGTAGCAGACTCATTGCGTGGCAGGTCCACCATTCTACCCCTCTTGCAAGATGAACTGCAGTCCAATATCGATTATGCGAGATTTGAGCGCACTGTCGAAGCCTTAGCCGACAGCGGCTTAAATAATAGCCAGATTGAAGCAATTGCCTTGGCTTATGCCGCTGATCTGCTGCACCTAATCCAAGGCCCGCCGGGGACTGGGAAAACCTTAACCCTGGCCTATCTGGCAAAATTGCTGGCGGATGATGGTCAACGTGTGTTGGTGACTGGATTTACCCATCGCAGCATCAACAACGCCCTCAATAAAATCCTACAGGTGGACAAATTGCTTTCAGCTTGCAAGATTGGGGATCGCCACCGGGCGGACGACTTTGCTGGTGAAAGTTATGAGAGCTTTGATACATCCCAATTTGGAGATCTGGGAGGCGGATATATAATCGGCGCCACGCCCTTTGCCCTGTATTCAGAGCGGTTGTCCAATGTTGAGTTTGATGTAGTCCTGTTTGATGAAGCATCTCAAATCACACTCCCTCTGGCAATCATGGGGATGCTGGGCGGAGATAAGTACATCTTCTTTGGCGACGAAAACCAGCTGCCCCCGGTATCTGTATTTTCAGCACAGAAGGCCTCGCAATATTCGATCTTTAATTATCTATCTGGCCGTGGGAATGAAAGCATGCTCAAAGTGACTTACAGACTGAATGACATTCTCGTGGATTGGCCCAACAAGACCTTCT
>JAHYJN010000096.1 GCA_019428905.1 Candidatus Brevefilum sp. | reverse complement strand
TCTTGCTGTTCAAACTTGATTTTCTGGGCATTTCTGAATTTCGGCAGCAAATCAAAACTTTCCGTTTGAAGTATGTTTTTCTGGCAGGGAAAATTATTAGAACGGCAAGATATGTGGTGATGAAGCTTCCGGCAAAATACCCGTTTAGAGACGTATATGAAAAATGCATGGCATAATCATCGGTCTAAATAATCCCAGTCTGTTTTTCTATTTAACCAACAGAGTGAAAAAACATGAGAATATTGAAACACCCCTTGCTGAAAGTGATAGTTTATCCGTTTTTGAGTGAATTTCAGCTAATTATTTTGTTCACTTTAAACGTTCATGTGAGCAGAAAGAAGAATCAACCAAAAGTTTCACCCGGGTTTGGGAAAAATGGTATATAATCGTTAGAGGCGTGGAATTTCGAGATCACATGCTCGCCATGAGTTGAGCGGGTAGAGTAGTCTTGTCAGACCCGTGTGAGCCGCTTATCTAATCGTTGTACGGCTTTCACAGATTTTCTATTTAGAGAAACCTTATGAAACAGAAATACACAATCCCTTACCGAGAAAAAGATCACGGTGATTTCAATGCAGAATGGCTGCCTCACAGGAAGGTGTCTGGTTGGTGGTATATCACGGGCTATCTGGCAGACCCAGAAAACCCCGAACACATTTACTCATACCAATACACTTTGTTGCGCGCCAGAATTTATGGTGTTACGATTGCGGTATTGCAATTGGCTTTCACAGAGTTTGCAACGGGCAAACATTTTTTCAAACAAAGATTTAGTTTATTTGAGAAAAAGTTTTTTCCTGACGAAAATAATATTCACTTCCCGCCACTTGCTCATTTAGCGAGAGGGGTAGATGACTTCAGCCTAGGAGTGAAAGCAGATGAATTTTCACTTGATCTCAAGTTGAATTACGGGAAAGGCGCGTTTTGGCACGGCGATGACGGGGTACTCGTCATGGGCGAACCGGATGATCCAGAACAACGAACAGTCTATTATTCCTATCCCAATATGCCCACTATGGGAGAAGCCGTTTTGCATAATTCAGCAGGAGAAAAAACGACGCTGAAAGTGACCGGAAAGTCATGGTTCGACCGACAATGGGGACCTTACCGCTTGATCGAACCTGCCACTCACTGGGAATGGTTTTCCCTGCGCTTCTTTGACGACGAAGAAGTGATGCTCTTCGCCTTTCCCCAACATCCTTATCAAGATGGGACCTATATTGACAAAGCGGGCAACAGAAAATCCTTTCGTGATTACACATACACAGAAAAAGAGCTTGTTGAAGTGGAAGGGTTTATCTTCTCAAAGGGCTGGAACTTGGTAATGCCCGGCATTAAGGAAGAGCGTTATGAAATCCGCCCCATCATGGACGGACAGGTGAACCTCGCCTATTTCGAGTTGCTCGCTGAGATTATCAATCCCAGCGGAGAGCGCGTAGGATATTGCTTCGTAGAACTCCTACCGGGAGTGAGAAATCCGGGCAAGAAACCCAGCTTCAAGAAGCTCTTAATGAACGTATAAACACAAGGGAGCAGATTCCTATGCCTACAGACCAAGAACTTCGCTGTCGCCTAGGCATCCCCGACGATGCCGAGCGGGTACTGATTTTTTCCGAGTCAAGTCATTGGGATCCAAACTGGCTGCTCACGTCCGAAGCCTATTTTGAGCGATTTGTCCGCCATAACCTTGACCAAGCCATCGGTGAATTACAGCGGGAACCGCGCCGTGTCTATTCGATTGAGTGCATCTTCTTCTTGCGAATGTATTGGGATCGCTATCCTGAACAGCAAGATGCTGTACGAGCTTTGGTCAATGCTGGACGCTTGCGTCTGACCAGCAGCGGGGTCACTACTGCCGACACGCTGCTCCCCAGCGCAGAAGCCATTTTACGCGATCTCCTCATTGGTCAAGAGTGGTTGCACGCGAATAGGATGAACCAAGAACCGAAACTGGCTTATTTTACAGATAGTTTTGGTTGCACCCCCACACTTCCCTCCCTTTTAAATGCCGCTGGTTTTGATCGCACCGCTATCACGCGTGTTGATGGGATGTATTTTATGGGCTGTGATTTAGAATCGTCCAAAAATTTCCCCAGAGCAGGCTCAAGTGCAGAACGATTACTGACACAAGAACGCAGCCTCGATTTTATCTGGCGCGACCAAAATGGTGCCCACGTGCTGTGTCACTGGAACGCTTTCACCTATGGTCAAGGAGATATGCTTGCCTATGGTGGTGCAAGCCGTGTTTATCTCGCCCGGATAGCCTTCCCACTGCGCTCTGATCGCCATATTGCGCGCCGCATCCAGCAGTATCTAGCCCAACTTGCGCCCCTCAGCCGCACGCCCTATATGCTCTGCCCAATTGGCTTTGATTTTGTCGAACCGATCCCTGATTTCATCGCCCTGCTGGATCGCTATAATCAAAACCATTATCCCAAAACAGGTGTCTGGGCGGTCAACGCTGGATTGGATGATTATCTTGCGCTAATTGAACCTCATCAGGATAAACTTCCCGTCTTGGAGCTTGATCCCAATCCCTACTGGACGGGTTTCTACACCGCCCGCCCAAGGCTTAAACAACGCTGTCGCAATCTGGTTGACGATCTGCTCCTCGCGGAAAAGCTATCCTTATTGCCTGAAAATCACGATGCAAAAAAGACCATTTCTACCGATCTTGAAGATGCCTGGTGGCAGGTAGTCGTCTCCAATCATCATGATTTCATCACAGGCACATCACCGGATGAAGTTGTCGAAGAAGAACAAATCCCTTGGCTGGATCAGGCGGCGGATTCAGTAAATACGATATTGGATCGCCTCGCTCACGCTCCGCCCGCATCAAACGTGACCGAGGCTTGCTCCGAATCTTTGACCTGGTTTCAACAAAACAGCAAGATTCTGATCAAAACCGCGCACTACAGCATTGAACTGGACGAAGTACTCGGCGGTGCCATCACCAATCTAGAATCTCAGAGCACGCAGACACCGTTGCTGACAGGTGTCTCAAACGATCTCGTTAGTTACCGCGATTCAGGTGGTCTGTGGCGTATGGGCTACGAATTTGCCGGCGGCATCTGGAAAGAATCCATACGCGCCAGCCAGCACTCAAGCCAAATGCAAGTGTGCGAGCACGACAACGGATTAGAGGTTATTTGCAACGTTGAGCTTAACGGCGAAACATTCCTCCGCCGGATATGGTTGAGCAAGGACTCGCCGATAATTCACTGCCGCATCGAAGGAAAAGCCGCTGAAGGACATTCCATCACCCTTCGTTTTGCGACCGGCATCCACGCAAAAAAACTGGCAATGGATACCCCCGGCGGGACCGTCATTCGCCCGCCAAAACGGATTTATGATCCCACCTTCTGGCCGCTGCATCATTTTGTCCATCTCCGGGATGATGATACTGGGCGCGGGCTTGCCATTCTCCAACCTATGCCGGGCGCAATTTCTTATCAGCCAGATGGTCAACTTGAATTGGTTGCGATGCGCAATGCCACACGGGAAAAATTATTTGGCTTGATCGGTATTCCCGGCAACCCTGCCAGCGGTCACGAAAGCGAAAGCTATACTTATGAATATGCCCTTTTATTCACGCAAAACGGTGATTGGCGGGAAAATAACATTCATCTTTTGGCACAAGATATTGCGAACAACCCCTGGAGCAATCCCAGAGATACAGCACTGCGCAGCCTGGCCGATTCCATTATTACAACCGACTCCCCAGATGTTTCTGTAATAGCAATCAAGCCCGTCTCACGTGGAGAAGGGATCATCGTGCGTCTCTATACGCCTTTTCTGCCAGAATCACGTGTAATGATTAAAGCCGCCCATTTCAAAGTGACAAAAGCCTTTCTCTGCGATGCCCGTGAGCGCGATCTGGAGTCGTTGGATGTGCGAAACGGGGCTGTTCGAGTGGAAATGCCGGGGACAGTTGCTACAATCAGGTTATTGCAAGGCTAGTCCGTGTTCAGGCTAAAGGGCCGCACAACCCCGAGTAAACAGCCGTGGGGGCAAACATCCCAATTTTACAGCCATCCTGTTCTACTTCAGCGAAAGCGCCTTCCGCATTTTGGTTCACAAAGACGATCTTTCCAGAAATAAATCAATAAATAAATGGGGCAAGACTAAGCCTCCCATTTCGTTCGGATAGCGTTTGTTGCAACAAAATGCGGTGTTTGAACCACTTGTTCGGTGTTGCGATTGTATTACTTTATACAGATAACAAAGCAAAGTGCACACGGTCCAGAAGTTTTTAAGACGGTTTTACATATTTATATCTCCAGGGGTACGCATGTAAGATCAAAGGAATGTATAATTGTTCTCCTAGATTGTAATTATCTAAGTTTAGATAATTCTGTATATAACAACGAATAGGCTATTTACGAAATTTTCCGAATACTTATTATTTGGCTTTCTATCTAAAAAAGATTTTCAAAAGGAAAAATGGATTATACAGTAGCACGCACGTTTAGTTCGCTTTACATTATCCTCGACATCATTTGGCTTTTAGTTTTCATTGGTGCATTACTCTACTTTAGCCGGCACATGGCTGTCATTGTGGGACTCTTAGCAGGTTTCGTGTATTTTCTGGTGGATTACGGGATATTTTACCAAGTACTCGGCACACGACAGATCAATGGTGCGGCCCCTGTTTGGTTCCTGTTTTGGTTAAGTATGAGTTATGGATTTACCAACTTTGCATGGATATGGCTTTTGTTAAATGGCGATTCCCATGCAGTTGAATGGTCCTTTTTCCCAATTTTGGGCTGGATTACGATTGGGCAATTGAGCCATAATTTTGGCGCTGGATTTCCAGAGATTACCATCTCACGGGGTACGGGAACCTATCATGGCGTTATGGCCTTGATCCTTTGTGTTGGTTATTTATATATCATCTTCAATAATTTGAGTGGGAAAGGGAGAGTTAACATCCTCAGGTTGATGGCAATCGGTATTGGTGTACAGTTCGCCTGGGAAACCTCTCTGCTCATCAGTGGCATTCGCCCCCCCCTATGGCAACCGATCGTGGTTAATTCTCTCATAGAGACGAACCTTGGCATGCCCTATATCTACTACATTCATCAGGTTATTACCAAAAGAAGGGAAAAAGCCCTCTCTTTAAACATGGTAAACAAGTTTGCTGAGTAGTCACAGCCGTCCAAAACTTGCTTCGCCGGATACTTCCGTTGCTTGCATCGCTGAACCATCCTGCACAATCATATTTATCATCATCAATTCCATACAGAGCGGCCTAATCAGTGGCGTTATTTAGCTATCTTGGTCAATACCCATCCTGTAAATTTTTACCGGTCCCATTCCCCTAACGCAAGCCAAACAAGACCCTGATCTGCTCATCAATTTGCACCACCCAAGCGGAAAGATCACTCTGCAACCCCAGCTGCGTAATGCGGTTCAAGGTGCCCGTCATCAGCAGGATGCCCATCCCGATCAGCAGCAATCCGCTCAACAGTGTCGTTGTATGAAACGACATTTCTTGCCCAAAGAGCTTGACAGTCATCCCTTTACCCCGGATAAACCTCCAAAATCGGCTGCCGTTCCCCAGCTGGCTGAAGAACAACGAAATCAAGACCAACGGCATCCCCAACCCCAACGTGTAAACAAACGAGAGGAATGCCCCCTGGAGGATACCGGCCCCCTGCGTTGCCAGTAAAGTCAGTATGGCACCTAAGATCGGACCGATACAAGCCGTCCAACCAATCGCAAACGTAGCCCCGTAAATATACGATCCGCCCACGGTCCGTGCTGGACGATCTTGGAATTGGATCCCGGTTGGACCTTTGCCCAAAATACTCAAAATGCCGAACAGGATGATCACAGCACCCCCAATGAAGGATAAAGCGGAGATGTTACGCACCAACAACCTGCCAAGCGCTGTGACGCTGGCGCCGACCAGGGTCATCGTTGTTGCCAGCCCCCCAAAAAAGGCCAGGGTCATCAACACAATGTTCTTCTTATTGCTTTGGAACGAATAAGCAAAGTAAGCTGGCAAAATGGGCAGTGAACATGGCGAGAGAAAACTTAACACACCTGAAAGAAAGGCCGCCGGGACCAGCGCTAGCATACCAGCCCCAAGGGTGTCTTGTGTTGAGCCGGCGGTCAGCCCCAGTATCAACAGGGTGATCCCCCCCAAGATCACCCCAAATAACACCAGCATTCTTTTCGACTTCTCTAAACCCTGTCGTTTGTCCTGGTTCATTTCATTTCCTTCTTTTCTTTGGCGTTGTCAGGGCTGATAAATTTGGGTATCGGGTTTAAAAGCAGCCCATGAAAACCAAAAATGGTTCACGGACACAACCTCGCGCAATCTTTCGCCACTTAATGGGCCAGCCACAGCTCGGCCAAGGATATCCCAGGTAGAGCCGGTTTCGTTATCGATAAGTTTCTCGCCATCAAATCTGAAGCTCAACAGCTGCCCATCCAAATTCCTGTCGTAGGCGACAGCCGAACCGACATCCTGACCCTCTGCAATCACACCCGCATCCAGTGCAGAAGCCGTCCCGGGCGCCCAAAATATCGCCACATCCAACCCACCAACCCGGTCATTGATGACAGCGACTTCAGATAGTAAATCGTAGGGATAAGCCACAGATTCCCCGTCAAATTCAAGGGCTAGCACCCTGGCCACTGGCGGTAACTCTCCTGGCGTTTGCGGCCCCTGGTAGAGGAAGGGCGGCCTGTTGACATCATCATAACCAACGTAGGGGTTA
>JAHYJN010000019.1 GCA_019428905.1 Candidatus Brevefilum sp. | reverse complement strand
TAAACAAAAAATGCGGGGCTGATTTGCACCGCATTTTTCTAAGGGATGGATAATTGCTGTCTACTCGATGACTTCAACGGCCTGAGCCTGCGGGCCTTTGTCACCCTGGACAACTTCGAACTCTACCCGTTGACCTTCGCGCAGGGTTCGGAAACCCTCAGCGCTGATCGCAGAGAAGTGCACGAAAACGTCCTTTTCGCCGTTGTCACGGGCGATAAAGCCGTAGCCTTTTTCGCCGTTGAACCACTTGACAACGCCAAGTTCTCGTTCTGCCATGCTTGGAAACCTCCTTCAAACCATATTCCTAAAAATATCCTGCTAACGTACGTTCCAAACAAGAACAAAACGAGCGTGCTTATTATCGAACTTCCGTTAACCTTCATCCCTAATATACTATGATTTGTTTTACACGTCAATATATTATTTTAAGGGGGAATATACTAAAAAGAAGCCCAAAAACCGTGAAATTTAAAACACCTCCCAAAGATTAACTTCATTATTAGGACCAAAAACTCGGGAGGTGGTCTCGGTATGTTACCAGGTAATCATCTAATACCTGCTGGGCGACATCCATATCGCGGATGACGGGGTCGAGAAGCAGTGCCTGGAGCGCCAGCTGACGATCGCCCCTGACAACGGCGTCGACCGTCAGGTGGCTGATGGTAATCTCCCTGCGCAGGATCTCGGCGATGCCTTCTGGCAGCGCACCGATGGATATACCTTGCACACCGCCAGCTGAGAGTACACCGGGCAATTCAATGATGGCGTCCTCGGGCAGGTTGGTGATGTAGCCCTGGTTGGGAATGTTAACCGATTCCCAATATAAGTGACTGTCCGTGAGGATGCTTTCGATGACCTCCAGCGCTCCTTCACTATAACCAGGGACAAATTCTTCAGGGTTGGTCCTGCTTTCTGCCGCTGCCCTGAGCTCAGCCCATTTATCGACCCGTTCCTGGTCGTGCTCGGCCCATTCATAGAGCTCAAGTTCATATTTCTCCCAAGGTCGGGTGCCTGGGTCGCTGACCCACGGCAGGTATTCGCACAAGTGTTCATCCCCGGGGATGGGGAATAATCCAAAGGCATCAAATACCCGCCGGGTGAGGGGCTCAAAGGTTTCAGGCAGGGATTTCCAGCAATCGCGGAAGCGGGGATACAGGTCTTCACCGGTTAGACGGTCTTCCAATTCCAGCATCCAGGTGAAATGGTTGAGCCCGGCTGCCGTGATTTTGATTTTCTCAACGGCTTGAAGGTAGGTAGCAAACATCCCCACGCCATATTTCATACTGGCGTGGGTGCTGGTGAAGGTCGGTGGAATAAAAATATCCAGGTCTTGTGCCAGGGCTTTGCCGACCATGGCATAACCTGCACTGAGCTGGTGGCATAAGCCAATCACCTTGACGGCAGTATGGCGGTGGACCGCAGCACAGATGCGCTGCATGGGGTTTGTGAAGTTGATCAACCAGGCATCCGGGGAAAGGGTTTCCATATCCCGTGCAATCTCAAGGACGGGCAGGATATTGCGGGCAGCGTGGGCAAAACCACCCGGACCGCTGTTTTCAGCGTAGGGCTGGCGGACGCCGTATTTTAAAGGGATGCGGTAATCCGACTCCCATAAGCCTTCGCGCGGCCCGACCTCAATGGCGTTGATCACAAAATGAGCGCCGCGTAACGCATCACGATGATGGGTGTGTGCATCGATCTGCATTTGGGTCTCCCACACATCATTGAGCCAGGAGATCAATTTGTGCATAATGGAAAGGTGGGCTTCATCCCGGTCAACCAGGACGAGCTGGCTGCCTTTCAGAGCCTGGCTGCGCAGCAGGGAGACGAGGGTGGTCAAACCAAAGGAATAGCTGCCAGCGCCGATACAGACGATTTTTGTTGGGTGGTTGCCCATGTGGACTCTCTTAGTTTCTAATCGGTGCGGACTTCAAGTAGGCATCAATGGCGCGTGCAGCCTGCCTGCCTGCGCCCATCGCCAGGATGACCGTAGCACCCCCGGTGACGATATCGCCGCCGGCAAATACGCCAGGTTTGCTGGTGGCCATCGTCTCTTCATCGACGAGGATGTTACCCCAGCGGTTGAAGGCCAAGTCTTCGGTGGTGCGCTGGATGATCGGGTTCGAGCCGTTGCCAATGGCCACAATGACCAGGTTTACCGGGACCTCGTATTCTGATCCCTCGACGGGTACGGGACGCCGGCGACCGGATTGGTCCGGTTCGCCGAGTTCCATGCGGATCAGCCGCATTGCCTTCAGCCAGCCCTGCTCATCCCCGATGAATTCCACCGGTGCCTGGAGGAACTGGAAGTCGATGTTTTCTTCCTTGGCGTGCTCGATTTCTTCCAGCCTGGCGGGCATTTCTTGGGCGGTGCGGCGGTAGACAATGCTGCTCTGTTTAGCTCCCAAACGCAAGGCAACCCGGGCTGAATCCAGGGCGGTGTTGCCGCCGCCGATCACGGCCACATGTTTACCCTGACAGTCAATGACCGGGGTGTCGTACTTGGGGAAATCGTAGGCTTTCATCAGGTTGACCCGGGTCAGGAATTCGTTGGCTGAGTAAACACCAACGAGGTTTTCCCCGGGGATATTCATAAAATAGGGCAACCCGGCACCCACTCCGATGAAGACTGCGTCGAAGCCCTCTTCTTCCATCAATTCATCGATGGTGTAAGCCACACCGATGATGGTGTTGGGCTGAAAATTCACCCCTAGTGCTGCCAGTGCGTCCACTTCTTCACGGACAATCACCTTGGGGAGACGAAATTCAGGGATGCCGTAGATCAGCACACCGCCATACTCATGGAAGGCTTCAAAAACAGTCACCTCGTGACCCATGCGGATCAGGTCACCCGCACAGGATAAGCCCGCCGGGCCAGATCCGATCACGGCCACTTTCTTGCCGGTCTTTTGCTGCAGGGGGATGGCTTGGGGGATGAGGTCGCCGTGGTCCCTTTCGTAGTCCGTGACAAAACGCGCTAGGGCACCGATTGCCACGGATTCATCGCGCTTGGTGAGGATGCAGGACCCCTCGCACTGGTCAGATTGGGGGCAGACTCGGCTGCAGACGGCCGCCAAAACGTTATCCTCTTTGATCAATTTAGAGGCAGAGATGTAGTCCTTGTTCTTGATCATGTGAATGAAATCAGGAATTTTCACTTCGACCGGGCAGCCAGCCACACAGGCTGGGCGTTTGCATTCCAGGCAGCGTTGCGCTTCTAATTGAACCAGTGCTTCTGTGAACCCGATGTTGACTTCGTTGAAGTCCTTGATCCGTTCATGTGGATCGCGGGCCGGGATTGGCTGGCGGGGGATTTTCAGCCTTTCCCGCCGGTTAGCCTGTTCGACTTTTTCTGCTGCCCGATCGAGCGCGCATTGCTCTTCGTGCAGGTAAGCCCGGTTGCGCTTCATCAGGATATCAAAATTGACCCGGTGCGCGTCAAACTCCGGGCCGTCCACGCAAGCGAATTTGACAGTGTCATCCAGGGCGACGCGACAGCCACCGCACATCCCGGTGCCATCCACCATGATCGAGTTCAGGCTGACGACGGTTTTGATCCCATGTGGCCGGGTCATATCTGCTACGGCACGCATCATCGGTAACGGGCCAACCGCCAGGACACAGTCGATCTGATCTTCACCTTCAATCAGCGCTTGGAGCTGTTGGGTGACAAAGCCTGCTCTCCCGTAGCTGCCGTCATCGGTGCAAACCAGCACCTGATCTGCAAACTGGCTCAGTTCTTCCTCTAAGATCACCAGTTCTTGTGTGCGGGCACCCACGATGGCGGTGATGCGGTTGCCTGCTTCTTTGAGCGCTTTAGCTTGGGGAAAACTGACAGCAGTACCGACCCCACCGCCGATGACCACCACGTGGCCAAAATTTTCGACTTCAGAAGGGTTGCCCAGAGGACCCACCATATCACGGATGGTATCACCAGCTTCCAGCTGGTTGATCTCCAGGGTGGATTTACCGATACCCTGAACGATCAGGGTAATTGTTTCGGCAGAGTCGTCTGAATCGACAATGGTGAGGGGGATGCGTTCCCCGGTTTCAGAGATGCGGACGATCACAAATTGACCGGGTTTACGCTTTCTGGCAATGACCGGTGCATGGACCACGAATAGTTTGATATCTGGGGCGATGAAATGTGCTTCGAGGATTGTGTGTTGAGACATAGACACCTTTAAGAAACGATGATAATTCGACGATTTGATTATAAGTTAAATTAGTGGTTAAGGAAGCTGAGCTTCTTCACAAAATGAGAGCCTATCTGTCATGATTGACAGGCTCACTCATTTGGTGGGAGTAAATCTATTTTAAAGCACCAATAAGCGGCATCTTCGAGAGGATCTTCCTGGTTGAGCTGTTGAAAGCAATACAAGCCGGGCAAGAGATCCTGACCGGGTTGGATCAAGACGATTCCGTTTTTATGTTCTTCTCCCCGGATGGGGATGTAGGCACCGGTCTCGTAGATCAATTTCATCTGGTCGCGGTTTGCCTGTGCACCCCAGAGAACGACCAGGGGCGTTGTTTGGCTGCTGGTGGGGATGCCCACCTCCTGGGTGGGTAGGCCTTGATGCTGCTGGATATCGAAGAATATTTCGTTCTCATACAGAAATACACCCGGGTACGGGGGCTCTGAGACCAGGGGAGAGCGCTCGCCTTGTAAGAATCCTAACGGCAACTCAAAATTAAATAACGCGCTGGCAGCCAGCAGACCAATTATGCAAAACACCAGGGCAATCACACCGAGTAAACTAATCTCAAAGGGGGTTAGTTTGGATGCCTCTTGGGTGTCTTCATCATCCGGTGGGATATTGCGACTAATTTCTTGTGGGACGGGTTGGGCCAGGCCGTCCAGTTCATCGCCGGAAATTTCTGGCCACCGCCTTGGCACCGGTGGTTTTTTCCGCCCCCCGGATGGGGGAAAGGGAGAGATTGGTTGGGTGTAATCTGAAAGGTGATCGTCTTTAACGCTGGCTTCATCACGCCTGCGTTTTTCGAGGTAGGCTAAACCGCGTTGCGCCGGGATATTGTGAGGGTCAATTTCAAGGGCTTTCTCAAGGAAGATCGCTTGCTTATCCATGTCATCGATGATGGCGGCGATCCACACCCAAACTTCGGCGTTCTGCGGCTCTTCGATGATGGCGTCCTTCAGGAATTCCAGGGCTTCCTGCATGCGACCGGCTTTAGCTGCATTGATCCCAAGTTGTAATGAGGAGGTCATGCTATCTCCCATGGCCGTGGTTCATTAATGTCATCCTGACAAGGTGCATATTTGAACCAGGATAAAACAGATAAGAATAATTTCATTTTGATAATTTTACCACAGGGAGATATGTCTTTGGGGGTGATCATGTCATTTTGGTTATAAATAAACAGGGATCAGCCCGGTTAGCGTATAATGTGTGGGATGATTGGAGGCGTTGAACGATGAAAATTGGCGTGCTATCGGATACACATGATCAATTATCTAACACGTTAATGGTATTAGAGATCTGTCGCAGGCGGGGGATCAAAACTTTGATCCACTGCGGTGATCTGACAGGGCTTGAGATGGTCCCGTTTTTTGAAGGGTTTCGCGTGATCTACACCATGGGCAACATGGATTTTGTGACCGGCGCAATCAAGAATCGCTTTGAAAAGCAGGGGGAGGATAATTTTGTAGGGATGGTTTTCAAAGGAGAATTGAATGGCGTCCTGGTTGCGGCAACCCACAGTCACATTGAGGGGAAGGTGATGGACCTGGTGAGCCATCAGCGGTACCAATGGATTTTCCACGGCCACACGCATCAACGACGGGATGAAGTGATCCGTGGCGCGCGTGTCATCAATCCGGGCGCTTTGGGCGGACTTGGAAAGGAATCTCGCTCGTTTTGCATCGTCGACCTGGCAGACAATGCTGTTGAATTTATCATGGTATGAATTCCGGGCAGGTGAGCGGTGATGGATTATGAAACCCTGTGTGCATATTTAGAAAATAAACCCGGTGCCCGGCGGGATATGCCGTTTGGGACAGAAGTGCTGGTGTTCAAAGCCCTGAATAAGATGTTTGCCCTGGTTGCCTGGCAAGATGACCCGCTAACGATTGCGCTCAAGGCAGACCCGGTGGATGCCATCATTTTGCGGCGGCAATACCAGGCCGTAAAGCCGGGCTACCACCTCAACAAAAAACACTGGAACACCGTTACATTGGATGGCAGCATCCCGGATGAGGAACTGCGTCGGATAATTGATGAGTCGTACAGGCTGGTGGTGCAGGGGATGACCCGTGCTGACCAGGCAAAATTGCAAGTGAAAGGATGGCGAAATAATGGCGCGTAGACTTGATAAAATCCTCGTGATTGACGTGGAAGCCACCTGCTGGGAGGGTGACCCGCCTGAGGGTCAGGTCAGCGAGATCATTGAAATTGGCCTGTGCGTTTTGGATGTGGCCAGCGGCGAACGTGAACCGGCGCGTGCCATCATGGTCCAACCCCAGCGCTCAACTTTAAGCGAATTCTGCGTCCAATTAACGACCATCACCCCTGAGATGCTGGCAGACGGCATACACTTTGCTGAAGCCTGTGACCTGTTAAGGGATGCGTACCATTCCTGTCAGCGCACCTGGGCCAGTTACGGCGATTATGACCGCCTGCAATTCATGAAGCAATGCGAAGCGTGGGGCATCGCCTATCCCTTTGGACGTTCGCACATCAACGTCAAGAACTTGCTGGCGTTACAGCTGGGGTTGAAGAAAGAGGTCGGACTGCAGCGGGGGACAAGCTTACTGGGACTGACCTTTGAGGGCACGATCCATCGCGGGGTCGATGACGCCTGGAATATTGCGGCGGTGCTGGACCGGGTGCTTCTTGGGCGGAACCGGTAAACACAGTTGGCTGGCGTCTGAGAGCACCCTTTCGGTCAGTTTACGCTCATCCAACCCCCAGGATTCAAGGACGATACCCGCTGCCCGCAGGAGCAAGCGCTGGTAGCGCGCTACGTCCACCGCGCGCGGGTTGGGCTTGTGGGGCAGGTCCCAGGCAAACACGCCCGGCTTGCCGAGGGTGTAGAGAAAAGGGACCCGCTGACCAGGGTGCAGCTCCTTGCCGACCGTGTTGAGCTGCAGGACAGCCCGCGCGGCAGGGGAGGGCGTGCGGTAGGCTTCCATTTTACGTCCCAGCTGCTGCCGGACGAGAAGGTCCGGCAGCTTGACCGACCCTGAGCGCAGGGCCCTGAGGCGGTTTTGCAGGAAGGCAATCGCTTCTGGCAGCGCGGCCTCGGGCTCTTCTGCGCGGGCGAGCAGTTCGAGCAAGTGCATTTGGGCCTGTGCCACGAAGGGCGTACTGTCGCGCCGGCGGGCGTCGATGCCGCGCACCTTGATTGAGCCATCCTGGAAGACGCCAAAATAGCGGTTGGCGACCGGGCGTTTTTTGTTCTGGCGCGACCCGACGAACACCACCCAGCGATAAATCCCATCGAGTGAGATCGGCAACCCGGTGCGCGCCTGGATTTCTAGCAGCAGGGGTTCGATATCGGCGGGCTGCGTTTTGTCGGGGTGGCGCACCCATAACCCGTCCACATAGAGTTGGATGACCTCAAATCCAAAGTCCTCTGCGGCCTCTTTAGCGCTCAAGAGGGCCTCGCGCCCGTAGGCTGTCACCGCCTGGTGCGCCTCAATCCGCCCAAAACGGGCATTCTTATAGCCCAGGTAGCCGAAACAGGTTACCAGCAGCCATTTGAGCGCTGACGAACGGCTTTTGAAGTTTTTGCGGTAAGGGTCCCAGGCTGGGGTGCTGGCGAGGTGCTTTTTCATCTCAATCCGCTTCTCCAGCAGCGGGCGCAACGCTTTGGGGATCAGGCCGTCCTGGCTGGTGTCGATTGCCAAGCCGAGGGCGGGCACCAGGTTGTCGGCGTTGGGGTCTGGCAGGATGGTCTCGGGTGAGATGTTGAAATGCACCATGATGGCTGGGTAGAGGGAGACGAAATCGATCTCTGCCACATTCTTGTGAACGCCGATCTTGGGCTGGTAGACCAGACCGCCCTGGTCGGCTGCGAACAGGTCTGCGGCCGGTTTGAGCATTTCCGCCTGCTGTTTTTGCCAGGGCACCAGGATGCCCTCCCGCAGGGCGGTCAGCATCTCGATGGATGAGATGCCGGTGCCCGGTGAAACGCGGGCGGCGGTCTGCAAGGGCAGGGCGGTCACCCGGCTGACCTCAATCGTGCCCTCGAGGGCGTAGTCGTTCCACAGCACGGCGTTCTGACGGTCGATATGGCAGCGGCCAAACAGGTGAATCTGCTGGCCGCGGTAGACGATCCGCCCGTAGGAGAAGTAGGTGCGTTCTTCGCGCCAGCTGACCCCCCGGCCGGGCTCACGGTTCAATCCCAGGGGGATATGGTGCGCCTCAGACTGCTGGAGCAGGCGGGGCAGGAGCCAGGTATCGCCCCAGTCTGTCAGCAGCAGGTCGGGGTCGTAGCGCTGGATCAGCGCCCGCAGGTTGACCAGCAGTGCTCGCCAGGTGTGCAGGTCAAATTGGTAGGTTTCGCCTTCGATCTCGACCATCAAGCGGTGCGGGCGGGCATGGTGGGGGGGGACATCCGGTGACAGGCTCATGGTCCGCAGCGGGATGGGGAGGGTCTTCAGCGTCCAGGCGCCCTCCAGCACCTCGATCTCTTGCAGTTGGCCGTCCTGGTCTGCTGCGACGCGGCAGTAGGCGAGGGGGAAGGCGCCCGTCTCGGCTGCAAAGCGCAGGGAAATGTGCAGATCGGCATCGGCATATTCTAGGTTTGGGAAACGGGCCGCGGTTTGCTGAAAGACCTGCCTGGCCTGGTAGGGGTTTTCCACCGTGATTCCCAGGGCAGTGACTGCATCCCGTTTGAAGACGTCCATGCGGCGTGCCCGGCTGAGGGTGATCTCGCCCGGCCGGTCGCTGAGATGCTGCCACAGGGTACGCAGTTGGGCATCCTCCCCCAGGGCGTAAAAGGTGACCGGGAAGGGGCGTCTCAGCCGCCAGCGCGGCCCTGCTTCGTCGATGAAATACAACACCAGGCCTTCGCGCGGATCCTCAAACAGGTCGAGCAGCCAGCCGCTGAACTCAGGCATGCATCTCCTCCAGCGCCTCAACGATTTTCTGCAGGCGCATAACCTGTTTGTGCTCCTCGAGGAGCATGGCCATCAGGAAGGTCTCAAAGGGCAGGGCGTGGGCGGCGTAGGCGGCGGCTGAGATGTGTTTTTGCGCAGCGGTGAACAGGTCATCAAAGATCAACTGGTCACCCCGGCGCAGGGCGCGGCGGAAGCGGGCCAATGCGGCTTCTTCCTGGTGCATGAGTTGGGTGGCTGAGGGGAGTGTGCGTCCCATGGGGTTCTCCTTGATCTAAGTGGATTGGGGTATGGTCGGTTAGAATAACGGCAGCTGGTGCACCGGCGTTTCCGGTGCTTGCAGCTCCCAGACATCGCGCGCGGTTTCCAGCAGGGGCGCCAGCAGCTGCTGGTCTTCAGCGGTGACGGAGCTCGTGCGGGCCCGGGCCCAGATGGCGACAGGGGCGCCCTGGCTGATGCGCCTGAGCAGGTTCAAGCTGCTCTCCAACAAGCGCAGGCGTTTGCTGAAGTTGACGTTCTCGTCCAGGAAGGTGGACAGCATATCCAGGACGATCACGGGCGTCCCGTCCACGGGCAGTTCGGCCAGCATGGCGACCATCTGGTAGCAGGTGAAGGCGCGCGAGAGCCAGACCTGCCTCAGCGCGGCCTCAACTTCGTGGGTCTGCCCCCGCAGGGCACGCGCCAGGGCATAGCCATCAAAGCAATTGCCGCCGTCAACGACCAGCACGCGCCCGCGCAGCGCCAGTGCGGCCAGCATGGACGTCAACCGGTCCAGCACCGCCCGGGGGGCGACCACCAGGGATATTTTGCCCGCTGTGGGCATCGGAAAGGTAATAATGCGTTGATCCATGTTCCTATCTTATGCCGGGCATCCACCCCTGTCTATGCTGAATCGGGGTTAAAAGGGGGTGAAATGTGGGTTAACCGGGTGGGTTAACCTCAGACCCACTCGCTGAAATCCCAATCTTCCAGGGCCTGGCGCAGTTCGGCTTTGCCGTGCAGCTCAAAACGCTGCAGCAGGTTACGCAGGTGGGCCTTGACCGTTTGGGGTGAGATGCCCAGGCGGGCGGCGATCTGGCGGTTGGTGAAGTTCAGGCAGGCCAGGGCGGCCACCTGCTGCTGGCGGGGGGTCAGCGCGCGCCAGTGTGCCAGGTGCGCCTCGGCGATTTGGCGATCCACCAGGGCGTTTTTGAGCAGGTCCTGCGCGGCCTGCTGGCGCGAGGTGTGGGTGGCCGCGGCAACTTGCGCCAGGTAAACCGCGTGGAGCGGGTCCAATTCCAGCAGCAGTAAGCGGGTTGGGTTGGTGGGGTTGAGCCAGCGCCAGACTTGCTTGATCCATGACATGTTCTAATTATAATAGAATATTTGTTCTATTTCAAGAGGGGAAATGAAATTTAAGTCAATTGATGCCGGTAGAATTAGGAGAATTCACCCAGCCATTTGGTTTGAAAAAACCCCCAAAAACGGATATAATCTGAACTTATAGCACAGTGCTATGGTTCTGGGCAGCCGTCCGGAGCCCGGTTTGACTTACGCCGAAAGATGTGCCGGGCTTCTGAACTTGCAGGACCCCACCAACGCAGTGATCAATGTAATGGATGACCCTTGTTTTTTCTGAGGGACGGTGTTATGGTTGAGGTAGAGTACGTTCGTGAGATTCGTCCGCAAATTTTGGATGAATTTAGCTTTAGGGGGGATTTTCAACCGCGCACGCCTGAAATTGCCAGGGCTTACGAGTTGGGGAAACAACTTCACAGGGGTCAACTGCGGCTGAGTGGTGAACCTTATTTTGAGACCCATTGTGTTTGGATCGCCGAGTTTATCGATCGGCTGGTGCAGAACGAAGCCTGGACGATTGCGGCGCTGCTGCATGACGCGGTTGAAGACCAGGATGGCAGCCTTGCCCAGATCCAGGAGCATTTTCCGGGTATGCTTGGAAAACACGTCGCTTACCTTGTAGACGGCGTCACGAAGATGAGCAACCCTCGAGGCGGACATTCACGAGAACTTGAAACCCTCCGGAAGATCGCAAGATTTCGCGACCCGGGGGTTTTTCTTATCAAGCTGGCGGATAAAAGCCACAATATCATGACCTTGGAGCACATGTCGCCGCAAAAGCAGAAACAAAAAGCAAGCGAGGCGATCCGGGCCTATGGAAAGTTGGCCGGTATCTTGAATATCTACCGCTGGCGGCGCTGGCTGGAGGATATGGCGTTTCCCTATGCTGAACCTGAAGCGTACAATTTTGTCAGGGGCGAAATCGACCGCGATCCGCGCCTTGAGCTGAATTTTATCAACGGGATGTTGTCCCAGCTGCGGGATGTGATGGTGGAAGAGGGCATCCCAGGCCAGGTGCGCATCATTGTCAACGGCTACTGGCAGGCTTGGCAGAAGTTGCGCCGTATGGCGCGTGATCGCCGGACCTCCCTGGACGATTTTTCGGATGTGAATGATGTAGTCAGCTTTCGGATGCTGGTGGATGATGTGGATGAACGAGTGTGTTACCGGTTGCTGTCACGCGTCAACCGGCTGTTCAACCGGAACCTCGAACAGGGGCGTTTTGATGATTATATTGCCAGCCCGCAGCATGGATATCGTGCCCTGCAGGTGACCGCCTGGTTCCCTGACCGGGGCTCGGTGGAGGTGGCTATCGCCACCGAGGAGATGGAGGGGGAGAATTTGTGGGGTGTGGTGTATGCCCTGCAGAACGGCAAACCGATCACGCAGTACAGGCCCGTGCAGATCTTCACGCCGACTGGGGGTACACGCTTTTTACCGGATGGTTCCACGGTTTTGGATGCTGTAGCTTCCATCCAGGATTACTTGTTGGACAAAATCAACCGGGTGGAGGTGAACGACGAACCCCGGGCGTTGAGCGACCCCATCAACCCCGGGGATGTGGTAGAGGTGATCACCCAAGGCGCCCGCATTGTGCCCTCGCAGGAGTGGCTGGAGTTTTGTAACCTGTCGACTGCGCGCTTATTGCGGTCAGTGTTGGTTACCGCAGCATTGAAACAAACAGCCGCTTTAGGGCGCAATAGGTTAAAACCGCTGCTGGTCAAACGGGGAATTGTTGACCTGGAGGATGTCCAGATCCAGGAGCGGGTGAAATTTGAAAACCTTTTAAGTTCACTGGCGGCTGCCAGCCTGGATGACCTTTATTCAGCCCTGGGCGGCGGCGCGATCCTGATGGCAGATGTGGAAGAGGCCTTGGAAGAGGCTGGCATCTCGCGCGAAATTTTAGGCTGGACGACGATCAATATTATTGGTCCAAGCCAAACCAATAAACCTGGTGTGCTGGCAAATTTGGCTGGGTTAGTGTCAAAATTTGGGGGAAATATCCAACGGACGGTGAATAACACCTTCCAGGATGGCTCATTCACCTTACGCTGGGTAATCAAAGGGATGGATGAGGAAAAGAAGAACGATTTGCTGCAAGCCTTCCTGACTTGTGAGGTTCACCTGACAAATGTAGAAATCGTGTAACGGCTCTGAAGGGTAGATCGTGTGGGGTGGCGGTTTTGCCAACATCCCACACTGCCCTAGTCCTCGCATGGCGAAGCGTACCGAAATCGTTCAGGCTTATCTCCTTCACAGACAGAAGCTTTATTTTTACGGCAAGCTTTGAGTCAGTGAAAAATCCCGTAAATCAAGCATCAATTGGCACCCGTTATCGGATTGAAGGTAGAGCTGGTGCTCCCCTTCACGGGTGATGGTCAAAGCACTGCAACCTTCAGGTGCCAAAAGCAGTTCTGACTGGAAGGTGAGCCGATCCGGTGTTGCCAGAACCAGGTAGACTGCCCCTTGCTGTCGATTCAGCGGAGAGGTGCCCGCTGCGACCTGCAGATAGCCATCCGTGGTGGGTGCCTGCCAGACGTTGCTGATGTCGACCCCATAAGGGCGACCCGGGAACTCTCCATTTTGAATGATCCCGGTTTGGAAGACCGGGTCCCCTGATCGAGGCAGCGGTAGGGCCAACGGTTTCTCTTTCGGGGCAGGGTTATTTTTTGAGCTGGCAGCCATATCGGCCATGCTTTGGAAGGCGATTCGTTTAGATTCGATGCTACTGTAAAGCGTGGGACTCAGGCCAGGCGTTTCCAGGGTTGTGGTTAGCGAAATGGCATTAGTTTGCATTGGGTGAGTGCTTTGAATGTCTTCGATATCATCCTGGTTTATGCCAGCAGCGGTGAGCTCACTTTGCAGAATCCAGCTGATGTCCGTTTTCCAGCGTAAGTCCTGGGCCGTGGTGGTAAATTTATAGAGTTCATAATTCAATTGGGAATAGGCTTGGTCCGGGGTGTTGTCGATGAAGGCGCAATTGCCAAATTGCTGGCAAGCAGACCATTGGGTGAAGACGCCAGTGAAATCCATCCGATAACCATGCTTTTGCACACTATATTGGCTGAGATAAGCCCACTGCTTGGCATGCACCCCGGTTGTCAGGTAGATCAAGGGCAGTGGCAGGGCTGAGGGTGAGCCGTAAGACACAAACCAGACATCTTCCACGGTCCATTGTGGAAAGGATGATGTACCGCAAGACCACTGGGGTTTATCTTCATAGGGACATCCGGCAGCATCGCCAAAATGGAGCATGACATTGCCGCTGACTTTTTCAAAACCAGCCAGCCAGGCACGCGACCATGTGGGGCTGTTCCATCCCAATTCTATGTCATTCGCGCCAAACGCCTGCACTTGGTGGAAAATGCCCTGAGCCAACAGCCATTGGTTAATTTGCCGCACCATACCTGACCAGGCCGTGCCATGGTCTGCAGCTTTCGATTCTGTTTCACATGGTTCAGTGCCACCCCGATAATTGCTGGTGCCCACACCGATTACGAGATTTGAGTCATTATCATCACCGGTGCAGATGTAATACCCGGCTGCTAAATGTTTGACTGCTATTTGGATGTCTTCTAATGTAGCTGGTCCGTAACCGAAAAGGTTAGCGCCGTAGCCCACGCCTTCAAAGCAGCGCGGGTAACCAAAGGCCAACACAACCACGTTGTCTTGGACACCACTTTGATATTTGTCCCGGGTGCCAAGTTCACACCCGAGGTCATAGATAAAGCCACTATTGAGCGTGGTCATATAATAGCTGGGTGACGCCGGAGTTAATGTTTGGTTAAAAAACAAGGGGAGATGATAAATATAAGGTCCCTGTCCATAAGCTGGTGCTGTGCTGATGAAGGCACCGGGACTAAGGACGCCAATCAATAACGCTGAGACAAGGGCAAGCAGAAAACTGAATTTGATGATCTTCATGGTGTCAATCCTCAACTTGTGTCAACTCTGCCAACAAGATCCAATGACCCGTGCGGTCAGATGCATCTGTTGGCGCTCGGTCATAATACAGGCGGAATAGACGGCTTGCATGGTTACGGGAACCCTCCTGTTTGGACTGGACATCGAAATAGA
Organism: Candidatus Brevefilum sp.; assembly: GCA_019428905.1. Classification (GTDB taxonomy): domain Bacteria; phylum Chloroflexota; class Anaerolineae; order Anaerolineales; family Anaerolineaceae; genus Brevifilum. Next base: position 32,389 of record JAHYJN010000019.1, on the reverse strand, counting down.
AGCGACCCACGCCCCACGAGCCGCGTTGGCTGGCGGCCTGTGCGTGTTGGGGTTGCATATTCTTTGCCATCCGACCTCGACGGGTGTAGTCGACCCATTCAGCTAGGCAGGCTGTGATGATCCAATCCTCACCACGCCAATTAAAGCGATCCGGACAGTGGGGTTTCTTGGTGTGTGAGGGTGGTTTCTCAAAGTGGATCGTGATTGGTTCAGAGATAAAATGTCTGATGGTGTGTTTGTCCTGCGCCATTAAAACAAACCTGGTTGGTAAGCCGGGCGCCAGCCATCTAATAAGATGAATGGTGCTGCCCTGGAAGTTGAGATACCCAATTTGGACAGGGTGTGGATATCTCGAATCTTACCATAGTCCCGGATTTGAATGATCTTTTTGGCACTGATGGCACCAATCCCGGGGATTCTTAAAAGTTGCGCGTAGTCAGCGGTGTTGATTTCAATCGGGGTATGACGCAGATATGTCTCTGCCCACAGCAGTTTCGGGTCTTTTTCCAGATTGAGGTAGCCCGAGGTAGAAAATGGCAGCTCCTCAAAGTCGAATTGATAGTCGCGCAGCAAGAAGAAGGCCTGGTAGAGCCGATGCTGCCGCCAGGGGTTGGATGGTGGGAGGTGTTCAAAGGGTGTCTCGGTCACCGGTGAGAAGTTTGAATAATAAGCCCGGGTGATTTTAAAATGGGTTTGCAGCTGGTGAGTGGTTTGCAGCAGGTCAAGGTCGCTTTCACCGACAGCGCCGACCACAAATTGCGTGCAGCTCGAAGGCCAGGTGCGCTTCCAGGCCAGGTGGGGAGAGACAGACTTGCGGATATCCTCGATGATTTGCAGGGGTTTCAGGAGTTCCTCAAAAAAGGTTTTGTGGGGGGCTAATTTGCTGAGGCTGCGCTCGTTAGCGCCCTCCAGGTTGATTGAGACCCGGTCTGCCAGCTGCATAGCCCTGAAGATCTGGTCCTTCTCTGCACCGGGCATGATCTTAAGATGGATATATTCTTGGTACTGATATTTACGGCGCAGAATCTCAGCAGTAGCGATCAGCTTGTCTTGGGTGCCCACGCCACCGCCTGCCAACCCAGAGCTGAGAAACAGCCCTTTGGCAATCCCCGCGCGGGTGAGTTTGACCACAGCGGATGCCAGTTCATCGGGGGTCAGGCTGGCACGGGGTGTGTCCCGACCTGACCGAAAACAGCAGTAATTACAGTCGTTTTCACATACAGAAGTCTGCATGGTTTTGAGCAGGGGGATGGAACGACCGTTGGGCAAGTGCGCCTGGGTGATAGGAAACCGGTCCTTTAAGCTTGATAGATCGTCAGGACAGGGCGGTAGGGATTGAGAGCGCTGGATATCTTCGGCTGCCTCAAAGGGCATATTGAGGGAGGTAAGTTTGATCTTATCTAGCACATCCATTCTGATATTATAGAACAAATGTTTTATCTTTGCAAGATCCATTCTTGAATTTTGGTTGAGAAACGGGCATGGATTAGAAAATTTTGTTTTGGAATTCACAAATAATTGAAATTGAAAATCGGAATACACTGGTAATCCGTAGCGACGTTGCCTGCAATATCGCTATGGATTGGTTGGTCATTGGTATGGTGGGCGAAACCTACGAACTTTTTATTAGACGTTTTTAGGCGTATCAGTGAATGCCAGAATAAAAATCCAAATATTAAGTTAAAAAATAAGTCCGCCTTTTGTAACGATCCCATTGATTTTTTGAGTACTTGTGTTGTTATGTTAGAATCACTCATGTAATTAACTCATTAACACCCTATCTGGCATGAGAGGAGGAGCGATGTGCGGACGTTTTACCATCACGCTTGATCCTGGTGAGATCCAAACCCTGCTGGATTTAGGTCCGTTTGTGCATGTCGTGGAGCCGCGCTATAATGTTGCTCCTTCACAGCCGGTGCCGATTGTCAAGGATCATCAAACACGCGCTGTGGAGCTTTACCGCTGGGGACTGGTGCCATTTTGGGCGGATGATATCAGCATTGGTAACCGCCTGATCAATGCCCGATCTGAAACCGCGCACGAAAAGCCCTCCTTCAGGGGAGCCTTTAAATACCGACGCTGCCTGATCATTGCCGATGGATTTTTTGAATGGCACGCAGCAGAAAAAGGTGCCGCAAAAACGCCCTACCTGTTCAAACTGAAAGATGACCGCCCCTTTACCTTTGCTGGGTTGTATGAACATAAGGAATTTCCGGAGGGCGGTGAACTGCACACCTGCACGATCCTGACCTGCCAGCCCAATGAGTTGGTGCGTGATTACCACAACCGCATGCCGGTAATGTTAGGCGAGGCGGCGCGCTGGGCTTGGCTTAAGCCAGATGCAGAACAAAGCGCCCTTTTAGACCTGCTGGTGCCTTACCCGGCGGATGAGATGAAGTGTTTCCCCGTTTCGCGAGCGGTTAACTCACCGGAGAATGACCGGCCGGAGATTATAGCGCCGGTGAATCAATGATAGAGATTGGAGCTTAATGGTTTCCTGGGGTTGAAACTCGTTCTTGACCGGTTTTGATTTTGTGGTAGAATTTCATTCGCTTAACCAAGCGCCCCCATCGTCTAGGGGACTAGGACGTGGCCCTTTCAAGGCCAAAACCGGGGTTCGAATCCCCGTGGGGGCACCAGAACGACTCTAGGAAACTGGCGTCGTTTTTTTTACACTTTCATGCCCTTTCTGGCAGGTACTCATACGGGCCCTTTCAATACCATCGAGGTACAGGTGCCAAAACCGGGGCCATGGTCCCCGTGGGGGCACCAGAACGACTCTAGGAAACTGGCGTCGTTTTTTTTACACTTTCATGCCCTTTCTTGCAGGTACTCATACGGGCCCTTTCAATACCATCGAGGTACAGGTGCCAAAACCGGGGCCATGGTCCCCGTGGGGGCACCAGAACGACTCTAGGAAACTGGCGTCGTTTTTTTTATTCCCTCTTTCATAGCCTTTCGGGCCTTTTCAATACCATCGAGGTACAGGTGCCAAAACCGGGGCCATGGTCCCCGTGGGGGCACCAGAACGACTCTAGGAAACTGGCGTCGTTTTTTTATTCCCTCTTTCATAGCCTTTCGGGCCTTTTCAATACCATCGAGGTACAGGTGCCAAAACCGGGGCCATGGTCCCCGTGGGGGCACCAGAACGACTCTAGGAAACTGGCGTCGTTTTTTAAATTTTCCCTTACAAGCGTAGAGAACCTTTTACGAGCCATTCATTCTCCTTTGACTAATGGTCAGGGCTATTGCAAAGTGGTAGAAATGTATGTTATATCGTTGTTTGTGAGTTAACAGACCCCATCCCCGGCCCTTCCCCTCCTCGAGGGGAAGGGTGCCCGGAGGGCAGGAAGGGGTGTTTTCAGAGGGATGTTCGATGATTTTGCGGAAATAATTGACTTTGCGATCGCCCTAGACTAATCGGGGTTTGTGGCACACCTGACTTATGATGCATTATAATGATCATGTCAGGCTACTTAGAGTCTTCCTTCTAAACACAAAAGCTTCGGCTTTAGATCCTAGATTCTTTACTCTCCTGACACCAGGTTGTGATGGCATGAGAGTCAACTTACAATCAAAAAGTGGTTGAATCTCCTGCCATTCCTGATTAAAGGATTTTAATCCCATGGCTCCATCGAATTTCACGTTAGATGCAATCAATACCATCCTGTTGCAGAGGGAGCATAAACTTCTGGTTGACACCTCTTTTTCGACGACTGTCGACAACCAGCAGATTGTTCTGACGATTCTGAAGAACATTGAAGACCTTGGTTTTGTCTTCTCCCAAGAATTATTTGATGTGCTGCGGTTCCAGTCGGAAGGATTCTTGGTGGGATTGTACCCAACCCTGGTTCGTGCATTAACGATGATGCTTGGTGCACATGTGAAGCATCGGCCCTTTTATCAAAACTTCCCCCAGCAAATGGGATCATTGACGGAGCTGGATATTTTCATGAACGCAATCGTCCATTACTGGACGAATGGTAAATGGCAGCCAGAGTACGTGGGTATATCACGGCTGCCCCTGCAAGACGCCCAGCCAAAAACAAGGATGATTGGTATTGGGACGCTATCTGACTTTCACCAAATCTTCACACGGATGATGCAGTCAAAAGGCAGCTTATCGGTCACGGATCAAGCATTGTTGGGTTGGTACCTGAAAACGGCGAACGCGGACGAACTGCAGGTTGGAATGCCAGATGTGATCCCCTCCAAAGAAATTCTAGGTCTGTTGGTTGCGAGCCTCCTCAAAGCTCATCCGGACAGAGTCGACTTGGTTGAGCGCCAGGTTAAAACGGCCACAGATGTGTTACGGATCGCCACTTCACTGTCAGGAGGAGATATTTCTTTGGCAGATAACACCCGCTATCGTAGTTTCTCCAGGTCTGAGCGCAGGTACCTGTTGGATTTATTGAACCGCTGCAACCAGCTTGAAGAAGATGTGGGCCGGTATCCTGGTAAGTGGAAAAGGCTGGGTGAGAAATTGCATCCTGGTGACTACGCAGAGCAATACCCGCTTGCTTACGGCGTGTTTACCAAGATCCGCAATGGTGAAAAACTGTATTCATTTGCTAGCGACGTTGAAAGTGCGATTAGGCAGTCTGACCTTGCGCGTGTTTTGACCCTGTTAGGTGAGCGGCCTGGCGTATTTGGCAGGCGGTTGGATTTTCTAACCCGGTGCTTTCCGGCGGATTTAGAACAAATCACGACACGATTTGCGATTGTTGCAGACCAAATTTCATCCCCCGTCCTGCTCCAGCTGATCGCCCATTTTAAGCACCGCAATATCGAAATACCAACACGGTCCTTTTTTCCGAAAGGAAATGTCGCAAAAGTACAGGTGGTGGAGAATTCGTTGCCGATTTTGCCTGCGTCTTTCTGTCACCGGGTTGTGCAGATTTGTGAAGATGCATTGCGGGCGCGGTTTAAAAGCAAGAGTCCCCTTGGAAAGGTGTATGTTGATCCCATTCTCAAGGATATCGTGGTCCCCCTGGCACAACGCTCAGCCAGCCGCACATTAAAAACCTTCGCCAGAGGGTCGCAATTTGACCTAGATGATCAGGTCCGAGTCCTGCGCGCCTTCATCCATTGGAAAAATATCACGATTGAGGGTGAAACACCAAAGTTACCAAAAGAAGCCCTTGACCTCGACGATTCACTCACCGGTGATGAGACCCCATTGATTGAACCCATCCAGGATTGGCGAGCAATGGTAGAGCCCATTGAGGCGTTCAATGGACCTATGGATGCGAGTGAAGCAGGCAATCCTGAGCTGATGAGGCAAATCAGAACGGATGTCGATTTATCCCTCGGTTTATATGATGCTGAATGGAACTATCTGGAACACATATCCTATACCAATATTCGTTCACAAGACTTTGAGGGGCTTTATCACAGCGGGGACATCGTCGATGCGCCGGAGGGTGCCAGTGAATTTATTGACCTGGATATTCCAAGTTTATTGGAGAACCATGTCAGGTATGCGGTATTCAACGTGTATTCCTACACACGACAGGGCTTTAACGAGATCCCTGAATGCTTCTTTGGTTGGATGGCGCGCGAGGAGATTGATTCAGGGGAGATCTTTGAACCTAAAACCGTGGTTAACAAAATCGATTTGGCCTCCCCAACAACGATATGCCTGCCTGTGGTGTTTGACCTTGATCAACGAACAGCAACTTGGATGGATATCTCCCTGCGTTCAAACCCGAATTGGGTCAATAATTTTGAGGCAAATTGGAATAATGTGGTGTTAATCTCCAAAGCCATGCTTGAGATTCCGAAACCGAAATTGTTTGACCTGTTGATGCTCAATGTTCAAGCACGTGGTGAAGTGGTCGATGATCCCAAGCAGGCTGATAGAACCTTTGGGTTGGATGAATCAGACGACTTAACGCCATTCCAGGTGGAACGGATTTTGGCTGACTTCATGTAAGCCTGGGGCTGATGCCCCACGATGTTAATTTTTCACGCTCTAAGGACAACCTGGCGAACCACACCTACTGTGGTGATCAGCACTTAATTATAAAGTGTGTGCCCTTCCCCTCATCATCCCATGGGGTAGAATGAATGCGGTTTTTTATTGTTGTTTTTTGAGCCGACCTATGACCGACTGTAAACTGATCCCAGCCAGGCGAGTTGAAACTGAATTTTCCGATCAGCATTCGCGCTTCATCACGAATGCTGCGCCGGCCTTCAGTGTGGCTCAGGCGCAGGAATTTATCGCCTGTATCAAAGATAAATATCCTGATGCCAGTCACCACGTCCCGGTGTATATAATCGGGCATGGCAGCGCTACCATCGCACATTGCTCGGACGATGGTGAACCCTCCGGGACTGCTGGGAGACCGGCATTGGCAGTTTTGCAGGGTAGTGGGCTGGGTGACATCGTGGTGGTGATCACACGCTACTTTGGCGGTACCAAGCTGGGCACTGGCGGGCTGGTGCGTGCGTACAGCGACAGCATGCGCATGGTGCTCGAAGCGATGCCGCGTGCCAAGAAGGTGGCGACGACAACCATCATGTTCGTGGTACCGTATGCGTTATTTGAGCCATCAAAGTTGATGGTCAACAATCATGAGGGCTTGATCGTTGATCAAATCTTCGGTGCGGATGTGACCATGACCGTGCGCTTGATCAACAAACACCTTGATTCCTTCAAGAGTCGCATGGTTGACTTAACCCATGGACAGATTGACTTCATCACGATTGAAGCTCGTGAAAATACGATCATGCCGTTGAGAAACAAAAAGCGCTGATGTAGGTCAGCGCAGAATGTTATCAACTGGGTATTGTTGGTTAGAGTTTTTCCTGGACCGTATACAAACGCTTATATAAACCGTCATTCTTGATCAGCTCCTGATGGGTGCCTTGCTCAACGATTGAATCCCCTTTGAGAACAACGATCTTATCCGCATTGCGGATGGTCGATAGACGGTGGGCGATGATGATGGTCGTTCGACCTTCCATTAAGCGCTCCAAAGCTTGCTGAATCAGGAGCTCGGTTTCGGTATCGACTGAAGATGTCGCCTCATCTAAAATCAAGATGGGCGTGTTTTTGAGCACTGCGCGGGCGATCGAAATCCGCTGGCGCTGTCCGCCTGACAGCTTGACACCCCGTTCACCGATGAGTGTGTTAAAGCCTTCGGGAAGATCTTTGATAAATTCGTAGGCATTAGAGATCTTTGCGGCTTCAAGGATATCCGTTTCACTTGCTTTCGGATTGCCAAACAAGATGTTGTCACGTACAGTGCCGTGGAACAAGAATACGTCTTGCAGCACAATGCTGATATTTTGACGCAAATTTTCAACTTCGATGTCACGGATGTCGATCCCATCCAGTTTGATCGAGCCCAGGTTGACATCATAAAACCGTGGGATCAGGCTGACCAGGGTGGATTTGCCAACCCCTGTTGGGCCGACCAAGGCAATTACGTGGGAGGCTGGGATATCCAGGTTGATGTCTCTAAGGACGATTTCGTTGTCGTTATAGCTAAAGCTGACATTCTCTAGAGATAAATGTCCCTGGATGCGATCAGGCAACGGGATTGGATTGACAGATTCTTTGACCTCTGAGGTTTCATCCAATAATTCCTCAACCCGGTCAAAACCTGCCATGGCTTCTTGCACCTGCTCCCAGGACATGCCCAGGGCGCGGATCGGTTGATAGAACATCTCGAGGTATAAGAAGAATGCGACCAAATCTGCAATGGATAGGGTGCCGCGTAATGCCATTTGACCGCCAAAAAAGATCACCACCAGCTGGCCAATGGAGGTCGAGAAGTCGATAAACGGTTGGAAAATGGCCATTAACCTAAGGGCCGTCAGCATGGAAACCCGGTAGCGTTCAATGCCCAACCCAACGCGTTCAAGCTGCTCGCTCTCGCGGTTGAAGGCTTTGATCTCACGGATGCCGGAAATACTGTCGTTCAGCACAGCGTTCAACTCGCCTACATCGTGTTGGCGGCGACGAAAGGCCGGTCGCACCACTTTGGAAAATCCGACCAGGGCAAGGACCACGAGGGGGATCGGCGCCATGCTGTACAGGGTGAGCTGCCAATTCATGCTGGCCAGGACCAGGGTGATCGCAACAAAGGTGAGTACGTTGACGATCACATCCGGGATGGCATGGGCAATCATCCGTTCGAAGAGGTCGGTATCGTTTACGACCCGCGACATCAATTGACCTGTTTGCTTATCCTCGTAGAAGCGCAGGGAGAGCTGCTGCATGTGCTCGTAGACAAATTTTCGGGCATCAGAGACGACACCCCAGCCAGCCAGGTGAGCCAGGTAACTGCGGGTGAATTGCATGACCCCACGCGCCAAAAAAGTGATCAATGCAATCAACGTCAGGCGGGTGACGACGGTCATGGTTTCTGGGGTTAGCTGCTGCTCTGTGACAAGCTGGATCAGGGTGCGGATCAGCCAAGGAATGATTAACTGCGCCGCGACCAATGCCAGCATACTGATGACGGTCACCGTCAGCGCCCAAGCGTATTTCTTAGAAAAGCGTAATAATAGTTTCATAACCGACAAATTATACACCCTGGGGTCCGTTTTTCCAAATTAATCGATAAAATTCGTCTCTCATTCAATTTAATGTAGGTTATCCTAATAATAATCAGAAAGAAATAGGAGAAAAAATCATTATAAATTAACAATGAAATAGTTGAAGCTAACGACAGCCATCCTGCCCTGGCTTGATTTTTTTGGATGGTGAGTCGTTATGCGTGAAAAAACCGCTGGTTAGGGCGGTTTTTTCATTGAGGGAGAGAAAATGTGGAGGTTTTGAAAGGTTAGTTAATTATCACGACTAATCTTATCTAAATAATACAGTATTTAGCGCCAGATGTCAAGACCCAATTTTCGATGGCTCGGTTCTTTTTCTGAAGGCAGTCGTTAAAACCGAATGCTCCCTGTTTGTTGTACGCGACAACCGTCATCACGAACGGGATGGTCTGTGCATGGGCCGCTGACGGGCTGGCGACAGGTTACTCGGCAATCTCGAATATGTGAAACGGATCACCCTGTTTGTCACTGATCAAGGTGGTCGCAGAGGCTAACATCAAGAGTTTCGCCGGCTGCTCAGCGCTGGCGTTTTTCAATAGGGTGCCTTTGTAGCTGGCCAAGTGGGCTGTGTCGCCTGTTCTAAGGCTGAGCGGTTTCTTATTGGGCAGGTGAATCTCAAGATCGCCTTCTTTGACATAGATGAAGGTTTCACCTTTTTGCAACCGGATTTCATCCTGCTGCGATGCGGGCGGCATAACGGTCAGGAAAGATCTGAAGGAGAGGTTATCCTCGGAGGAGAGCAAAAAGAAGGTGGTTTTGACTGCCATGTTTGGTGCAGTGACCCCGTCCAACTGCGCCTCGCGCATAATGTGGGCGTCTTCTTCTTCAATGTCCTGGAAGATTTGGAACAAGCGAACATTGTAGAAATTGGCCAGTTTGTGGAGGTTTTCAACCGAAATGGATGCCTTATCGCGTTCGATCAGGGAGATAAAGGATATTGAGAGATCTGCCCCTTCCGCGACTTCGTTGAGTTTGTAACCTTTGTGGTGTCTTAATTCTCTGAGTTTTTGACCTAAAGTTGACATAGCTAAATCCTTTCTTAGTATTTCTGTAATTTTACCTTTAAAATCAAGATTTTTGAATAGCGTTTTACAATATTATAAAAGGTTAACATTCAAGGTAATATTACCCTCACATGCCATTCGATGCTAAAATGTAACTACTCAGCATGCAATGGAATAGGAGACCACACCCTAGCCCTTCAGTAGTCTTGCATGAAATATGTCAAAGGTTGGTGGAAGGATTTGGCGATGTCCGACGAAGCGCGACCAAGCCCAACAATTGAGGATTACCTGGGTGTGATTTACACACTTGCCCGTGATGGGGAGCGGGTGATTGGCGCCCGGCTGGCTGATTCGTTGGATGTATCGGCTCCAACAGTTACAGCTACGCTCAAGCGGATGGAGCGCGATGGTTGGATCATGATTGGGGTGGATAAGGTCATCACCTTGACCGAGCAAGGGCGGACGATGGCGATGAGCGTGATTCGCCGGCACATGTTAACAGAGTGGATGCTTTCACGCGTGTTGAAATTGCCGTTTTCAGAATTGCATCGAGAAGCACACCACATCGAGCATACCCTCTCTTCCGAAGTTGAAGAGCGTTTGAAAACGGAAATGGATGACCCACGTTTTTGCCCACATGGGAACCCGCTGCCGGGGTTTGAGGATGAAGTCAGCCAGTGGCAGCCCCTCAGCCAGGTCAGTGTGGATCAGGATGTGGTGTTAAAGCGTATTCATGAAAATATCGAGGATCAATATGAACGTTTAACATTCCTCGAAGCGAGTGGTCTGACGCCAGGAACCCGGATTCGGGTTCTTGATCGGATGCCATTTAATGAGACGATGCGCATCTTGGTGGACGGTAAACCAGTTACTTTGGGTTTAAACCTGGCAGAATTGCTATATGTCCAATTGATATCACTTGACGATTGAAACCAATCATGATCTTTGATGGTGAAGATTAGTAAAGCTAACGGTTTCAGAAAATATAAAGAATATTTGTAACTGCTCAGGAAAACCTGCTGCTGAAGGGTAGGGGGTGTGGTGTGGCGGCCTCGCCGCCACACCACACCCCCCAATTTACTCACACGCTGAGTAGTTACGAATATTTGGGGTTACCTCAGGTGCAATAAATGGGTAAATAAGCCGGCTTCACATCCTTTGGCTAGCGACTGCCCTTGACCATGTCATACAGCATTGGTACCTGGGTTTTAAGAACAATCGGATCTGTCCGCCAGATAAAGGTGCTCCCAATGCCGCCGTATTCAAAGGCGACGATCTCCGGTGTGCGCCAAACGCCTGAGTTGATTTGTTCCAAAGCCCAGGCAAAGTTTGACCAATCCCCTTCTCCCAATTCAAAATGGTCGGTTAGTACCCCACTGTGGGTTTTAATACCGGTGATGTGCATTTCGACCAGCCGGTCGAGGGGCAAGGCCTGAATGTAATCCCTGACACTAACTCCCAGGGTATGTGCGGTGATCCTGGCATGGGCCAGGTCGAGCAGGAACATGCAATCGGTATCTTGAATAACCCGAGAAAATACCTGCGGATCGGCCGCAGGTCGAATGTTGGGGTTGGCGTGGGTATAGGGATGGTGCTCTAAAGCCACCGTCTCCGGACCCAGCTCCTCGGTCATGAGCCGGATTTCCTCCCGCCAGAGGGTATGGATCTGATCCAGCTCCTGGTTGCTGTCCGGGTCAAATTGACGGGATGTGACGAGATGGGTATTGACATGAGGGGTATCGGTGCGCGCCATCAGTGCTCGGATTCTTGAGAAATCAGCTTGAAAGGTGTTGCCCAAGCCGACCTCGAGGTCAAAATGGATGGTGATTTCACCATGGGCTTTTGCTTCGTCCAGCATCCCCTCCCAATCGGGGCATTTGATCAGGTCGATGTGGACTGCGCCTTCATCCAGCAGATGGACCAATGGTGCAGAATAATTTACCGCAAACTTCATCTGGATTTGACTTCTTCAGCTGGGAAGGAATCCTCAGGGTACCAGGCTGGGACGCACACCGCCAGGAAGGTGAGCGCTTCATCCCTGTGATTCGAAATCTGGTGCACTTCCATCGGTTCGATCAAAACAGTTTCACCAGCTGCCAGTTCAAACTGGGCTTGATCGATGTGCATCGTGGCGACACCGGAGAGGATCATATAGGATTCCTCTGATTTCTTGTGGAAATGGGGGGCTGATGATTTTCCGGGTTGGATGGTGATCGTTGCCAGGCTGTGGCTGGATGCGCCACCTGCTTGGAGGCCGAGCAACTCCTGGATGCTTTCACCTGCTGCATCACCCAAGCGCGCGGGATAATCCGTGATTTTTGTGATGATCATAGAGGGTTTCCTTTTATTGAAGATGTAAACGTTTCAAATCATACCAGATATTCAAGAATACTCGTGAAAATTATCGTTTTGAGACTAGACCTAATCGAGTGTATGTAATAAAAGAACCATGCCTCGATGAGTTTCGAGGCATGCTTGTGGTGAATGTTAGGTAATTTTTATCATGAGAAGCATCTACGGGAAGAATTTCTTCTTACGCCTTGGCTGCCTCTGGTTGATTGAAGATGTCGTACTGGGCTTCAAGCTCCTGGCGGAATTGCCGGGTGTAGAGGTTGTAATATTTCCCTTTTTGATTGATCAGCTCGCGGTGGGTGCCCATCTCCTGCATTTGGCCGTCTTCAATAACGATGATCTTGTCGGCGCGTTTGATGGTGGAAAGGCGGTGGGCAATTACAAAGCTGGTGCGGCCTTCCATCAGCCGGTCCATCCCGCGCTGAATCAGCGCTTCCGTGAGGGTGTCCACCGAGCTGGTAGCCTCGTCCATGATGAACAATTCGGGCTGAGCCAGGATGGCACGGGCGATGCTGATGAGCTGTTTTTGACCGACGGAAAGCAGATTGCCGCCTTCTCCCACATCTTGCTCATACCCTTTTTCAAATTGCATGATGAAGTCATGCGCGCCAGCCATTTTAGCTGCCGCTTCGGTCTCTTCATCGGTGGCATTCAGCTTGCCATAACGGATATTTTCCCGAATGGAACCCGAGAAAAGATGGGGTGTCTGTAGGACCATACCGATGCGGGATTGAATATCCTGGAGCTTCATGTCCTGGTAGTCCACACCGTTGAAGTAGATCGTGCCCTGGGTGGGTTCATAAAAGCGGCACAGCAGGTTGACGATGGTGGTCTTGCCGCCGCCAGTGGGTCCAACCAGCGCCACCATCTCGCCCTGCCTAACATGGAAGTTGAGCCCTTTGATGACGGGGTCGTCGGCTTCATAATGAAAGTGAACATTATCGAAGCGGATTTCGCCCGCAATCGTCTCGGTTTTGACGGTCCTTGGCCGGTTCTTGACATCTGGCTCGGTATCGATCAGGTTGAAGATGCGCTCAGCTGAAGCTACTGCATTTTGCATCTGAGCGTAAACCCGGGCCATGTCCTGAATAGGCCACATAATGAAGGTCATATAGGAAACAAAGGCCTGGATGCCGCCAATGGTCATAATACCAACCTGTACTTGCATACCGCCCCGCCAGAGGACGATGCCCAGGCCAATGGCACTAATCACCTGGACGGTCGGGAGGAATAACGCTGACAGCCAAGCGGCCCGATAGCTGGCTTCGTACATGCCATCGGTCAGCTCACCAAACTCTTTCAGGTTGTCATCTTCCCTGGCAAGAGCTTTGATGACGCGCACACCGGTGATGCCTTCGTTAAATGCCCCAGTGATTTTAGAGTTCATCTTGCGAGAACGCCGATAGTGATGCAGGATGCGGATGCGGAAGCGGAAAGCAACCACAATCATGATAGGCAGCGTGGCTAATACAATTAGCGCCAGGTTGGGGTTGATAATGAACATGAACACTGCTGCTGTGCCGATATTGATTGTCGCCCAGGTGACATCTAACAAGCCCCAGGTCATCAAATCTGCCAGGCGTTCGGTGTCCGAGGTCAGGCGCGCCATGATCCAACCCACGGGGGTTTGGCTAAAGTATGATAGCGAGAGCTGCTGGAGATGGGTAAACATGCTCTTGCGCATGTCGTAGCGCACACGCTCACCCAGCACACCGGTAAGGTAAATGAAGCCAAAGGCAAACCCTGCCTGGAGCAGCATTACACCGCCATAGATAAATATGGTGCGCACAATGGCTTCACGGCTGCCAGCCAGGATGCCGTCGTCAATGATCTGGGCGCTGAGATAGGTCGTGTAAGCATCGATCATCGAGACCAGTGCAATGCACACCAGGAACCCGACCACCCAGCGCCAGTGTGGTTTTAACAGGCCAAGCAGACGCTGTAGAATGGGGGTGCTCAGCTTGCCATAATCTTTTTCGTCAAATTCTTCATAAGTTGACACTTGAGATTTCCTTTTCTAATTCAACTTCGATCTTGGTCTGGATATCAAAGATGTCTTGGTACATACCGCTGGTTTGCATTAATTCTTTGTGGGTGCCCTTTTGCACGATTTCACCCTTATCGAATACCAAAATCAGGTCTGCGTCCATCACGCTTTGGATGCGGTGGGCGATGATAAAGGTCGTGCGGGTTTGCATCAGGTGTTCCAGGGCTGCCCGGATGTGCATTTCGGTTTCCGTATCAACGCTGGAGGTCGAATCGTCCAAAATCAGGATGCGTGGGTTTTTGAGTAAGGCACGCGCAATAGCCACCCGCTGTTTCTGTCCACCAGAGAGGGTTACGCCCCGCTCACCGACCAGGGTATCGTAATCTTTGGGGAATTCCATAATCACGTCATGGATGGCGGCAAACTCCGCTGCCTGGATAATTTCTTCTTGGGAGACTTCCCGGTGGACACCATAGGTGATGTTTTCTCGAATCGACCGTGAGAATAAGAACGGTTCCTGTTCAACGATCCCGATTTGCGACCGCAGGTACTTGCGCGGGTAACTGGTGATATCCACACTATCCAGGGTGATCAAACCGCTGGTGGGGTCATAAAAGCGGGGCAAGAGGTTGACCAGGGTGGTTTTGCCGGACCCGGTCGAGCCTAAAAGGGCGATCACATCACCCGGGTTGCAGGTGAAAGAAACGCCATTCAGAACGAGGTTGTCCTGCTCATATTCAAAGCAGACATCCTGGAAAATGATCTCGCCCATGGCATCACCCGTTGGTGTGTAGTCGCCTTCCAACAGCGACTCGCGTTCTTCTTGCAGGAGTTCGGTGACCCGTTTATACGAGACCATCCCGGTGGAGGTCTGGACGATCAGCCGTCCCAAGTTGCGCATCGGCCAGATGATCCAGATCACCAATGAAATGAAGGCCATATAGGTACCGACGGTGATCTCGCCATTCAAAGCCATGATGGCGCCAATAAAAAAGGAGGACAGCATCTGTGCGCCGCAGATAATATCAGAGATCGGCCAAAACAAGGAATGGATCGAGAGCAACTGCTTACCGAGCTTGAATTTGCGCCAATTTTCCTGGTCAAACTTGTAATTTTCATAACCCTGCCTGGCAAAAGCCTTGACGACCCGCACCCCGGTCAGGTTCTCCTGAATCCGGCTGCTGAGGGTGGCTTCCTGCTCCTGGTAGGCTTCATAGGCTTTTGAGACACGTGAGAAGAAGTAAATCGATACCGCAATGATCGCTGGGATGGCAATCACGGAGATTAATGCCAGGCGGGTGTTGAGCTGCAGCAGAGCGACAAAATTCACGACGAACATCAGCAAGATGCGGCCGATGCCGATGGCCTGGTCGCTGTAAAAGCGGTTGATGGCATCGATGTCGGATGTTGCCCGGGCCACCAGGTCTCCCGTCTGGGCTTCAGCATGGTAGGCAAAGGGCAGCCGCTGCAGGTGGTCGAAGAGGAAGTTGCGTAGGCGGCGGGTGATCCCTTCCGCTGTCTTGGCTGCCAACCAGCCTGAGACGAAGGTAAAGCTGCCCTGCAGTAGTGCCAGGCCGATAAACATCAGGATGATGACCATCATTCCTTGGCCGAAATTCCCGGCGATGACAATATCATCAATAAAGCGGCGTAAAACCAGGTAGATGCCGGTGCGTGAGATGGTCGCAATGGCTAACGCAGTGGTGGCGCCGATATAGAACCATTGATAGCCCTTCATCATGCGCCATAAACCGACCAGACGGTTCTTGGTGATGGTTTGACTTAAGTCGAGATCATAATAAGTTTTATCAGACACAATTTTTTCTCTCCAGTTTTGATTAAATTCATCCTGCCCTTGATCGGGACGTAGGATACTGGTGACGATCTGCCATTAAAGTATGTCGGCATGCGGGTATCGCACCCACAGATCCGTTTTTTCACGTGTGTGTGAGGTTTGTATGGTTTTGTTCCCGAGGCTACTAGTTTACCGCGATATTTTGTGATTGTCAATAAAATGCGGGCGGATAGACGTTGAATGTCGATCTTGTGATTGTTGTTTTTCTAAGGTGTCAAATAAGAATTTCAGGATCGTGCTTGAATGAAGTCAAGCACAAATTCTGTTACCCGATCTATCTCCTTGTCCAGGATGATTAAATGCCCGGAGGCAGGCATGTTGATATGGCGTTTATCCATTGAGCGAACACCTTTGAGGAGGATCTGTGCAGAATCCGGTGCAATCGTTTGGTCGAATTCGCCGGTGAAGACCACTAAAGGTTGGGTGACGCTGGGAAGATTGCGCTGGATGTGTCGTTGCAGTTTATGTAGTTCAGCAACAGCCTTAACCGGGTTAACATAGTATCCCTTCCAGAGAAGGTCATCAGGTTTGTTAGGTTTATTATAGTGTTTGATAAAAGGCCAAAGGATGTGGGCACGCCATATCCCGTTGATTTTGATCGCAGGTGCAAATATTAATAGCCCTGGGATTTCTGGGTGCTGACGGGCGAGTTCCAATGACAGCAGTGCTCCCGTCGATTGACCACCAACAAAAACACGTTGGCAGTGGGCCAGTAATGATTCATAGGTTTGTTTAACCTTCTCCACCCACATTCCCCATGTAGCCCGGTTGAGGTCATCCGGATGGGTGCCGTGGCCCGGGAGGAGGGGGCCTGCAACGGTGTAACCTGCCTGATGAAGATTTTCTGCTAATGGGCGGATTTCTGCCGTGGTAGCAGTGAGACCGTGGATCAATAAGACCCCGATTTGATTGCCCTCCCAGAAGAAATCATCACCGGGAAGGTGAGGGTTGCGGATATGGGGGTTGTCGGTCATGGTTTTACCTCGGTCATGGTTCGTGTGGCGGCGGGGAGGATGGCGATGCGTGGGTTGTAAGGCAGCTTGGAGGTGATCCATTTTACCAGTTCATCGATCAATTCTGGTTTCGTGGGGGTCAGTTTCCAACTCTTGACGGTTTGCGGCGGCAGGTCAGAAGCCAGGACGATATTAACCCGAACTGCCTCACGCGCAATTTGTAAGGCTTTGTGGGGTCCCACTTTGAAAAATCCATCTTCAAAGTGCTGGATGATCGCCTGGTGGGATTTCGCCTGCGTGACATAGGTTTCATAAGCCTGGCTGCCAGAGCCTTCCGGGCAGGCTGCGGTGAGGATCACCCAACCATCATCACGGGTAATTCGAGCAGCGTGGGTCAGCGCTTTTTGGCTTTGGTAGAGGTTGATGTCCTTCGGTGCACCGCCCGGGGAGGCGATCACCAGGTCATATGGCGCAGGGACGCTGATCCCGAACAAGCGTCGTACGACCGGGATCGCTGCGTTCATCACGGCGATCGGATCGCCAAAATAGACCTTGAGGATGTGTTTATCCTCATCGAGAATTGTTCCCAGGCAAAAGTGCACGCCTGCCTTGCGACCGATTTCCTCAACCTCCTGGCGCAATGGATTGAGATGGTAAACACCCGTCCGAGCTTGGGGGTGGGCTAGCCGGGCGTGGTTGGCGGCAATGGTGGCGCGGCTCGCCAGTCCAATGGCTGCGGTCTTTACCCCGCCTGAAAAGCCCATGAAATGATGAGGTTCAATATTTCCCACCGAAAACTTAAGATCACACCGATAATAATCCGCGTTGACCTGGATCGGTGTTTGGTCAGAGGTCTTTCCCAAATCAATCATAGGGGATTGATCGCAGTCATGAACCACTACCCGGTAGCGGTCCAGGATCGATTGATCCAAGATGCGTGGTAATTCAGAAGTGGGCATAGCAGCATGGGTGCCGCTGCCAACGAAGAGTGTGATTTGCTCTGCCTCAAACCCCAATTCTTCGAGGTATTCAAGCAAATGTTGGAGGGGGTTTGGCTTGGGTACCGGCCGAGTCTTATCGTTAATGGCGATCCCGACCGTTTTTGCTTGGGCAAAGTCGTACCATTTATGTTTCCCGATTGGCGCTGTGAGGGCATCTGTGATGGCCTGGTCAGGATCAGGCAGTGGATCGGTGATTTCAGGGATGAGCAGGTCGACCTGGAAAGAGGGCGGGATTTCAACGGTGATGTGGCTGTGTCCATAGGGGAGTTGGTAGTGGGTCATGATGGTCGTTTCTCTAAAGGTTGAAGCATTGGCTGGGAGGCTTTTACATCCAGCGTTTCCCTGCCTGCGGGTTGGAAAACCAAGCCAGAACGATTTGTGATTTTTAGAACACTTTTTAGGTCAAATCTTGACCGATGTCAATTATAACCCCGAGTTGTTGATTATTGAAAAAATTCTGAGAAAATTGGCGTCAGATCGGCATCAGAAACTTGGGAGAAAGCACCGATAAAATCATCTGCTGTGCGCCAATGGTCGCTTGCACCCTCAAGTTGAGCGTAGTGCCACAGGGCTTCAAAAAATGCTTGATCACCGATTTCATCCCGCAGTGCTTGTAAAAATAGCGCTCCGCGCAGGTAGACCGCGTTGATATAGGGTCTGAAATGGTAGAAATCATAAATAGAAGCATTCACTGCGCCTTCAGGTTCGAAGGCTGCCACACGGTAATCCCACCACCAATCAACAAGTTGGGGGTGATTCGCCTCATAAAACAGGACTTCGCTGTAGGTGGTCAGGGCTTCATCAAGCCAGGGTTCGAAGGCCTGGTCGTTGTGGATGTGAGCATAAAACCATTGATGAGCGGTTTCATGCACCACCAGCAATTCAAATAGGTTGCGCGGGGATGGGTCAGCGGTCTGGTAATACCATTCGCTGAGGTAGATTAAACCATCGGTCTCAAGCCCGTCAAAGATGTCTGCTTCCACAATGCTGATGAAGTTGCGCTGGTTGTCACCAAACAGGTCCGTAAACGTCGCCCAGGACTGGACTGCCAGGTCAGCCGCCCGTTGGCCTAAGCCGGAATGTTCTGGGAAGGTGTAGGCTAAAACGGTGACCAGGTCACTTTCGGCGGTGGCAAGTTGGTATTCGGGGCTAATTGCCAGGGAGAAATTGCGCACCTGCTGTGCTTCATAGCGGTAGCAGTCGTCAGCTTGGTCAGCCAGGGGAGCACTGGCTGCGATGACCACAGGCTGCTGCGTGGGCGCCAGGCAGAGGTTCATATGAATATCGCTTAAGGGGTAGGCCAGGTGCTCGCCCACTTGCCCCGGTGGATTGATCACCCATCCAGGTCCATCACGGTGCGGCGGGACCATGGGATACCAATCCGCCAGAAGCAGTTGGCGCTGGTTGTAGCCCAAAGTGTTCCAACCGTGTGTCGGGTAGAGCTGGTAATTGAGGTTGATTTCGATCTGCTGACCGGGTTCCAGGGGTGGATCAAATTGGAGATGGATCATTGTCCCTTTGATCTCACTTTTCATTTCTGGTTGGATTTGTTCGATTTGAAGGCTAGTCAATAAAAATACGCCTGCTTGGTAAGACGGCGGCACCCGGAGTGGTAAAAGGCTGATCGTATAGCCTGTATTATTCGTATAGCTTACAGTTTGATCGACAGATAATATTTTAGCATCGTAATCCAAATTCACATCAAAATAATAGCGAGTTCCGTGATCTGGCGAATGCACTGGCGGCGATGCAGAGGGCGTTTGTTCTTCAAATTCTCCTTCAATTCTCTCCGGCCGGTGTGGAATGGGTGAGGTGATGTGATTGGTTGGGGATTGTTCGAGTGGGCGTGTGCTGGAGGGGGCGCAGGCAGCCAGGCAGGTCAACGAAAAACACACCACCAGTTTGGTGACCCACTTTGAAGCATTCATAAGGGCTGATCGAACCTCTGGATCTCGATCCAATAGCCGTCAGGATCCGGGATGAAGAAGTGATAAATCTGGTAAGTAGGGTTGCTGGAAGGTGGGTCCATCGGGAACTGCCCGCTGTCTTTGAGGGCTGTGTACCAGCCATCCACATCCTCGCTGACCAGGGTCAGGATCACTTTTCGACCGGGCGGGATCTGTTCAATGTGCTGACAAAAGCCGAGGAAGGCACTTTCGCACACCTGGAAAATCAGACAGGTGCCCTGGTCACGAACCAACGGCAGGCCCAAAGTTTCAGCATAGAACTGCCGCGTTTCATCCAGGTTTTGGGCATGTAAGAACGTAATTTGCTGGGTAATTTCAGGTCTGGGCATGGATTTAATTTCCTTTTATTCGCTGCGATCTTGGGATTGTATAGGGGTTATTTTTCCGTTACAATGTCGCGGATCTCGTTATAGAGCGGCTGCAAACGTTTATACATGCGCTTATAAACACGTTGATACAATTCCTGGTACATTTGGTGTCGGTGTTGATCCGGTTCAAAGGTGTCGCCCAGGTGGGTCATCTCATCCACGGCTGTTTTAAAATCAGGGTGCAGTCTCAACCCCACAGCTACATCAATGGCTGCACCGAGCCCCGAGGCTTCATACACATGCGGCCGGGTGACCGGCAGGCCAAAGATATCAGCGGTGGTTTGCATCACCCCCGGGCTCTGGCTGCCGCCGCCGGCCACCCTGAGGGCGGTGATGGGGACGCGCGAGCGCTTTTCTGTGCGTTCCATGCCCTCCAGCAGGGCAAACCCCAGGCCTTCAATGATGGCCCGGTAAAAATGTGCCCGGGTATGCACATCACCAAAGCCGATCACGGCGCCTTTGGCTTCCGGTCCCGGGATCTTCAGCCCGGGAGACCAGTAGGGCTGCAGGATCAAACCATCCGCACCAGGGGGGACGGTCCGGAGTAATTCGTCAAACAGCACTTCCGGCTCCAACCCACGGCGCTCTGCTTCGCGCCGCTCAACCAAACCAAACTCATCCTTGAACCAGCTCACCATCCAAAAACCGCGATAGATTTGAATCTCTAACGAATAAGCACCTGGGACTGCCGATGGGTAAGGCGGGATGAGGGGGATCACTTCGATATACTTGTGGTGGGTGGTGTTGATGGTGGCCGTCGTGCCAAAGCTTAAACAGCCAAGATGGGGTTCAAGACAGCCCGCACCGATAACCTCAGTGGCTTTATCGGCCGCTGTGGCAATCAACGGTAAGCCTTCGGGAATGCCTGTTGCCTGCGAGGCTGCTCTAGTGATGTGACCCAAGATCTGGGTGGGTTGAACCAGGTCTGGCAGCATCTCCGGTTCAATTTGCACCGCTTGCCATTTCCAGTCGGAGGGCTTAGCCCAATTCTGGTTTTTATAATCAAAGGGGATGTAAGCGACCTGGCAGCCGACAGAATCGATCACCTTCCCGGTCAGTTTATGGGTCAGGTAACCGGAAAGGAGCACATATTTATCGGTCTTTTTCCAAATTTCGGGTTGATGGATTTTGATCCAATTGGCTTCAGCTTCTGCCTGGAAATAGCGCACCGTATCTTGCATGCCCGCCAGCTTGAAAAGCAACCCCCATAGGCCGCCTACAGGCGGTATGCCTTCTGTGCGGCGTTGATCAAGCCAGACAATGGCCGGTCGTAAGGGCTGTTGCTCCTGGTCCAGGTTGATCACCGTGGAGCGCTGGGTGGTCAAACCGACGCCAACGATGGTTTTAGGATCAACGTTTTCCATTTGCCACAGCCCCTGGCAGGATTGGCAGACGCCCTGCCAAAAAACATCCGGGTCCTGTTCTGCCCAGCCCGGTTTTTGAGAATAATACGGTTGGATTGGTATGCGGTTCTTGGCGATCAAATTCCCCTGTAAATCAAACAGCAGTGCCCGGACGCTTTGCGTCCCGTTGTCAATTGCCAGGATGTGTTCACCTGCCATGGTTCCCTCCGTTGGATCGCTGTAGGATCGGTTGCTGTGTTCCCTATATATCATAAACCAAAAACCATCAAAATCAGGGTTTGGTGAAATTATTCAGGCAGGTAATAATTTTTTTGCCAGATGTTTTGGTAACGTTCGACTTCAGCTGCCCAAACCTCATCAGACCAAGCCAACGCGGGCTGTACCCGTTGCTTGATTTGGTCGATCACATCCAGCCCGCCGTTTGGTAGGAGAATGCCCAACCTGACCCGCCTGAGGAGGAGGTCATCCAGGTGGACGACGGCCTCGTTCATTGCTGCCCAGGTCAGCTCCGCCCAAAATTGGGGGATGGGATCGATTGGGTGCAGGTCAGCGGGGTCAGACTCCCCAAAAAACGAGGTGACATTTGCACCCAAACGGCCCGCCATCATGATCCAATCCGGGTTGGTGCGATCTTGACGATCCTGTGCTACAGGATGGATGAAGCAAGGCGCAAGATGGCTGAATTTAGGTCTGCCTGGCAGCGCATTCGCGCAGAAGTTGAGCACATCTGCCGCCATGACACGAAAGATGGTCAGTTTTCCGCCGGCCACGGTCACCAAACCCTCCTCACGCCAGATATGATGGGCACGGGATTCGAGGGAGGGACGGGCTGCATTGGTATTAATCACCGGGCGAAGACCGGAAAAGGTTGAAATGATGTCAGCGCTGGAAACGGGGTAACCTGGGAAGGTAAATTCGGCGGCTTCCAGCAGGTACTCAACTTCCTCCGGGGTGATTCGGGTTTCGTCCTCAAATTGGTGGTGGTCAAGATCGGTCGTGCCAATCAGGGTCCGGTTTTCCCAGGGGATGGCGAACAGTGCCCGGTTATCCCGTGGGTGTAGCATGGTCACAGCGGCGTTGAGGGGGATTGATTCCCGTGAGAAAACAAGGTGACTGCCGCGTAAGGGGCGCAATTTTGGCGGTCCCTTAACAGCTTCCCTGACGGCATCCGACCAGGGGCCAGCAGCATTGATCACAACTTTACCGCGCACTTCAATGTTGGTTGGACTCATTTGGCCGGTCTGATCTTCAACCACCACGCCCTCGACTTGCCCTAAGTTTGCTTTGCAGAGCCTGATGACTTTAGCGTAATTGATGGCTGAACCGCCAAACCGGATGCCATCCATGATCACACGCAGGACGAGCTGGGAGTCATCCACCCGGGCATCGTTATACTTGATGCCGCCAACCAGGCTTTGATCGCTTAAGGCAGGCAGGGATGTTTGCGCCTGGCGCTGGTTGAGGTTTCTGTGCTGCCACTTGGGTGCCAGCAGGTCATAAATGATCACACCCAGCCGCATCATGTTTGTCTCGTGTGCATTGTCTTCATAAGACGGGAAGACGAAGGCCAGGGGGTCAACCAAGCCGTCGGATTCGCGCAGCAGTCGTTCACGTTCTTTAACGGATTCTTTAACGACATCGTACTGGCGGTTCCTGAGATATCGGATCCCGCCGTGAACCAGCTTGGAAGAGCGGCTGGACGTCCCAAAGGCAAAGTCATGGGCTTCCAGCAGGAGGACTTTGAGCCCCTTTTGGGCAGCCATATTGAAGATACCGGCGCCCGTAATGCCCCCGCCAATTACAATTACGTCCCAGGGTTGATCTAATGCTGACCATGTTTGTTCGCGCCAAGTTGCGTTGAGCATGGTTCTGCCTTTCTTCAGTCCAGATCGATCAGCTTGCCGCTGTTCATAATGCCAGCCGGATCAACTGTTTTGATAACATTTTTAAGGATATCCATCCCCAAATGGCCTTTTTCGATCGCCAAGTAAGGCTTATGGTCGATGCCCACACCATGCTGGTGGCTGATCGTCCCGCCCATTTCGGTAATGCACCGGCTGGCTGCCCCTTTCATCTTGTACCAGCGGGCTAGGGTCTGATGGGGATCCTCCGCCCGGCGATAAAGATAGGTCACATACAGTGAGCCGCCGTTGGTGTAGACATGCGAGATGTGGCTGAAGACCAGGACGACTTCGTTTTCGTCTTCGAGCGCGTGACTTATGGCATTAACGATAGTTTGACGCCCCTGTGATATTTTTCCCCAGGGCAGGGAGGTTTCGAGGGTGTCGAGGGCATAGCCCAAATCCCAAAGTGTGTTGCGTAAGTAGGGAGTCAGGAAGCGTTTTTTCATCCAGGCTTCACCCAGGTAGAACTTGACCATCATCCCCTGGTGGCGGCGGACGAAGTGTGCCAGCTGCCGGTCTGCCAGGTGGTTTGCGGCCTTTGATCCGGTCAGCCCGTAGATCAACATGCAGCGCTCGTCGCCCTGGCCAAATAGATTCAGGCCTTTTTTAGCAAGATCCACCAGCCTTTCCTCACCGGAGAGCTGGAAGGTGGTCTCTGTTTCCATGGTGTCGCTCAGACGAACCATTGATAAGGCCAGCTCGCTTTGAGCAATCGCCCGCACGGCCTCCAGGCCGATCTCAAAATTGGGGAAAAACGCGGCATAAAAATGTTCTTGTTCTGGCAAGCGCCGTACGCGCATGGTCGCCCGGGTCAGGATGCCCAATCGGGCTTCGGACCCCAGTACCAGGTGCCGCAGGTCCGGTCCGGCTGCACTTTTCGGGAAGTGTGGCAGCTCCAGCGGACCAGCAGGGGTTTCGAGATGGCCGTTGACGAATAAGGGCTCAATCCGACCGTAGTGATAGGATTGCTGCCCAACCGAACGGGTGACGATCCATCCACCCAGGGTGGAGTATTCCCAGGATTGTGGAAAGTGTCCTAAGATGAACCCGTGCTTGTTAAGCTGTGCTTCAAGCTCGGGACCGCTGACCCCGGCCCCAAAGGTTGCTTCGCCGTTTTCTTCGTGTAGATCTAATAGCCGGTTTATTTTTGCCAGGTCCACACTGAGGGTGGGCAGGTCGTTTTGAGGCGGGGTCAGGTGCCCAACCACACTCGAGCCCCCACCATAGGGGATCAGGTTGATCTTGTGTTTGAGGGCAAGTTCGATCAATTGCCTGACCTGGGCGTCTGTCTCTGGGTAAGCCACACCATCCGGGAAGGTGTTGACCAGCCCGTCGTACATTTCCACCCAGTCGTTGAGGGATTGGCCGCGGGCGTGGCGCAGCCGTTCTTCAGTTTCTGTTGTGATCAGGGGGTGCTTGGGCAGCCTGCTGGCTGGGACTTTTTCGAGCAGGTCATCAATGGGGATGTTGTGACCCGGGTGCGCCTTTCCGACCACCTGTGCGAGATAGGCCTGGGCGGGTGCTGGCACGGGGTAATCGGTGTTAATGTTTCCCCAACCTTGGATACGTTTCATGGTTTCCTCCGTATGATTTGTTCAGGCTAATTTTATCTGCTGCCAAAAAATGATGCTTTCGCGCATGACCATATCGGTCAGGATCCTGGCCTGGTTCGGGTCACGCTTTATTGCTGCATCTAAGAGATCATGATAAAAATGTAAAGAATGCTGCCTGGCCGCTGCGATTGAAAAATAAAAAGGCGCTAAATGAAGATAGAGTTCCTTGAACCCATTGAGGATCATCACAAACACCGAATTTCCGCTGAGAATAGACAGATCATGGTGAATGTGCCAATCAAATTGGGCAAAAGCCTGCGGCTGATCATCCAATGTTAAGCGATCTTCCAACCGTAGGATGAGTTTTTCAGGTGCATTTTCAACCGCCATGGCTGAATAGGTGGGCGCCATCGCCAGGCGGACAGTCAGCAGGTCTGGGATGAAGTTCTCTGGCAGGTGATTGGGATGGCGGGCCAGGGTGTTGAGCACGCCGAGGCTGCCTTCCTTCCAGTAATCGCGTACCCGGGTGGGTTTGCCGTGGTGGATCTCCACCCAGCCGTCACGTTCGAGGCGCTGCAGGGTTTCGCGCAGGGTGGGGCGAGTCACGCCTAAGAATTCAGCGAGTTCGCGTTCGCCGGGCAGGTGGCTGTTGATCGGAAATGTGTTGTCGAGGATGGCCTGGATGATGCGGGTTTCAGCGATTTCAGCTGGTTTGCGGATGTTCTGCCACGTTTGGGCCAGATCAGGATTTAACTGGTAAGTGGTCATACCAGTAGTATATCAAGGAATTATGGAAATTACAATACTTAATGTGGTGAATAGTGAATAGTGAATAGTGAATAGAGATATGTCCCACTCCGCTTCGCTTCGGGGATTTCATGATAGTGAATGGTTTGCCGTCCTCATTAGTGTATGTAGCGAATTTCTGTTATGGGCAACCAATTGACTCAGTTTGGAGATTTCATAAGTTGAAATAAGAAATTGATTTTTTATTAAGAAGGCTTCAGAGGTATTTTAAGTTGAAAAAATGCATTGGGTAAGTTTTTCCATTATCAAAATCTCAGTCGTAAGAAGTTAAGTTGTACGAAGGTTATTCACTTAATCAAATCGCGGTATGTGTGAAAATAATTGATAAAGACTTTTATAAATTTGCTGTTAATAATTTTACTCAATTCCTGTAGAGGGATCATTTGAGACTAACTATTCACCATTCACTATGCACTATTCACAAAAATCTTCAATTTCTATCAGGTTACTGGATTATAAAGCCTTTTCATACAACCGGTGTATTTTGTGGAAATTGACCTCTACATTGGCGGCTTCCATCAGGGAGTTGATGTTATCCTCACGGAATTGCAGCAATTCGGCGTAATTGTATCTACCAGACGCCATTACGCTTTTGTGAAATTCGTTGTACAGTACCGCGGTTGCCCCTAAACGTTTATATTGGTCCACAATCCCGATCCCATTCATGTCGACCCAATTTGTGCGCTTGCTCTCCAGCAAGATGTGCAGCCAGCCAAAGGGGAACAAGCGTCCCTTAATGCGCTGTAAGGCCGCCCCAATATCGGGATAAACCAGCAGCCAACCGATGGTTTTTCCGTCTTTGTAGATCAATTTCACCAGGCGTGGGTCGGCGATCCACATCAGTTGGCTGACCATGTTAGCCATGTCCTCATCGGTGATGGGCGGGTTGCCGGCTGGTCCAGCCAATGATTCGTTGTAAAGGGTTTGAAATTCGCCAACCACCTTGCGTAAATCCGCTTTGGTCTTCAATAGAGGAACTGAATACCCCATCCGTTTTTCGACCAGTTTGGCGGCTTTGGCGATCTTTTCGGGTACCTCGGTATTTTCATCGATCCACCCGGTAAGGATATCTTTGACCTTGGTGAATCCCAGGTCTTCGATCATCTCAGGGTAATAAGGTGGGTTGTACGCCTGGCCGAAGGCCGGTTGGTGCTCAAACCCTTTGATCAACATACCGAACCCGTCCAGCACGGTCAGCCCCTTTGGTCCTAAAACGCGGTTTAAGCCCTGGCTGCGTGCCCATTCAAACCCGTGTGAGAACAGCGCTTGGGCAACACGTTTGTCATTGACCGTCTCAAAGTAGTAGAAGAAAGCGGTTTTTGATTGGTGAAAATCGTTATAGCGGTGATTGTTTGCCACCGCCAGCCGACCGAGGACTTGACCCGAATCTGACACCGCCAACAGAAATGCTGCCTCGCCATACTGGTAAAAGGCATAGCCTGGCTTGAAGATCTTGCGCATGTCGATCTTAAGCGGGGGTACCCATTGCGGCGTCTCTTTGTACAGGTCAAAGGGAAAATTGATAAAAGCTTTCTGGTGTCGACGGTCTTTGGAGGTGACTTGGATGATGTGCATTGAGGTCGGCCTTTTTCATGGTGAATAAATTCCATCAAATCATAGACGAAGATCCGGTTTTGAACAAGGGTTACAAAAAAATAGCCTGATCGAAGCCAGGCTATTAAGAACATTGATCCGTTTTTAGAAGGTCAACACCGATTTACTATGGAACATTCCAGTATTTCAATGTGTCTACCCGGGTGGTGAACCCGTTGGTGTTGTTAAAAGCGATTAAGAATCCGGTGTAACCCGCGTCTGCGAGGGTGGCATCCGCAGCCCGACCGACTTCAACGCCGTTGATATAGAACGTAAAATCCGATCCTTTCATCCAGATTCCCACTCGATGAGGCTCTGTTAAACCAGCGTTAAGCGGCTCAGCAGATTGAAAGTCGATGATGGTGTTGATGTTAACGTCCTCCGACATGCGGAAGAAGCCCCAACGTCCATCGCAGGTGATGGCTATGAAGTAGAATTGCTGACCATCTGAGCTCGTTCGGGTGGCTAAGCCGAAACGGTCTGCGCCGGCACATGTGGACATCTGAATGGATGCTTCGACATAGGCATTTTGCAGCCAGGGGTCAGAGACCCGCCAGCTGTGCCAATTTGGATTGGCCCGGGCGGTCAGGTTGAGATAGCCATCTGCGGTTTGGAACAGTGCTTGCGTTGTTTCGAAATCCCAGGGGCTGCTGTCTCCACTGAAGTCAACGGTCCAAGCAGGTGCGCCTAAGCGCTGGGCTGGGTCATCCTGGTCAGGTGTGCTGGTTGGTGTTTCTGTGGGTGTTAGGGTCGGTGTCGGTTCTTCCTCGGGTTCTGGCTCGGTTGGTGAGGGTTCCAGGGTTGGTGTGGTGGTTGGCTCTGGTTCGGCAACAATAGATAGGGCTGTCTGGGTCAAGATGATACTGACCTGCGTCGCGACCAAATCATCATCAATCTGCGCTTCTTGGCGGACACCGCAGCTGGCTAAAGCGATTACGAGGACTGAGAGAATTATCCAAATAGTGTGCTGTTTCATAGCATGCTCCTTGTGGTCACATAGAAAAGCTATAGATGTTATTATAAGGTTATCGTTGAGCGAACGCAACTTGAAGTGAACAACGAGGTTTAACACTATAGTGTTGATTAATCGATCCTGCTGTGTTGAACCCAAATGAAATTCAAGTATAATCACACGGCAAGCATAATTTATCTCAAAAAGGAAGCATGAATGGATATATTCGAAAAGTGTTATAAATTCTCTGTCGTCAAAGACGCGAAGGAATTTGGAATTTACCCCTACTTCATCCCATTAGATGAAAACGAAGGCACTGAGGTCACTTACCAGGGCCGGCATGTGATCATGTGCGGCTCGAATAATTACCTGGGTTTAACAACACACCCCAAAGTGCGGCAAGCGGCAATTGACGCGATCGAACGGTATGGCACCAGCTGCACCGGGTCACGCTTTCTTAATGGGAACATGTCACTGCACGAAAACCTGGAGGCAGAACTGGCGCAGTGGGTTGGGAAAGAGGACTCCCTGGTGTTTTCTACCGGGATGCAAGTTAACCTGGGAACAATCAGCGCTTTGGTCGGACGTGGGGACTACATCATTCTTGATAAGGATGACCACGCCAGCATTGTGGATGGGGCATTTTTGAGCGGCGGCAAAATTCAACGCTACCAGCATAATGACATGGACCATTTACAACGTGTATTAGAGAGCCTGCCCGCTGATAAAGGCAAGCTGCTGGTGGTGGATGGCTTATTCAGCATGGAAGGCGATATCGCACCGCTGCCAGAACTGGTGCCGCTGTGTAAAACTTATGGTGTGCGTTTGATGGTGGACGATGCGCATGCAATGGGTGTTTTAGGTGGCGGACGCGGTACGGCAGCGCATTTTGGCATGACCGACGATGTTGACTTGATCATGTCAACCTTTAGCAAATCATTCGCTTCCCTGGGTGGGTTTATTGCCGGGGATGCCGATGTGGTCGACTACATCAAACATCAAGCTCGCAGCTTGATTTTCAGCGCCAGCATCCCGCCCTCGAATGCGGCCGCTGCGCTGGCTGCCCTGGGAGTGATGCGCGAGGAGCCAGAGCGAGTGGTGCGGGTCAACCAGATAGCCGATAAGATGCGCATGGAATATCGGCGTTTGGGGTTTGATATCGGCGAATCGGTGACGCCCGTGATCCCGATCATCATTGGGGATGATGACCTGACCTTCCTGGCCTGGAAGCTGCTATTTGAAAATGGCGTGTTTGTCAACCCGGTGATCTCACCTGCGGTCTCGCCCGGGCGGCAGCTGCTGCGCACAAGCTATATGGCGACGCATACCGATGAGCAGCTCGATCGGGTCCTGGAAGTCTTTGCAAAGGTGGGCAAAGAGCTAGGATTAATTTAAAGAACAAACCGCAACTGCTCTGAAGGGTGGGGGCCCTGTTTACTCGCACGCTGAGCAGGTACGAAAAATCAATCGTAGAAGATAAGGGCTTTCACAAAAGCACAACGAAAATAACAAATTTGACGAAAATCAGCGTAAGCAATGCGCAGAGACGCCCCGCCGGGGCGTCTCTACGCTTTTGGGACAGTCCTTTTTATTATGGGGTTTCAGCACGGGCAGCTTGATCGATTTTTTCGCGATCACCCATGCCGGTTTGTTCAAGAGAGTCTTGCAGGGCTTGCTCAAGACTCTTCTTGGAGGGTTTGCGTTTAAAGAGCCCTTTGAGCTTTTCGACCAATTCTTTGGTCAGGTTCTTGGTAAGCTGATTTAACGCTTCCTGGCTGAGCCGTTCGCCCTTTTCAAACCACACGGCGGCAGCGTATCCCATGGCGACCGTGGTCGAGGTGGCAATGGCGGAAGATAGCAGCCAGCCAGGAATGCCCCCCAGCTTGCTCAACTGCTGGAACAGCGTACGCCCTAACAGGCCGATCCCAAAGGTGGCGACCAGCTCACGCGCCCTTTTGAGTGTAATTTTATAGTTGTGAATGCGGGCGATGCTGAGCACCATGGTGACCTGGTTGGCAATCAGGGGCACGAAGTCGATCAGCGGGAGCGGGACCAGGGCGATCACACCCGAGATGGTCGACGAGGTGACAATCACCCGCCAGGTGAGGTTCCAACGGTATTGAGGCAGCGCCTGAGCCAGAGGGATCAATAATTCAGGATCCGCAATCACGATCGCCATCAAAACTTTTGAGATGTTCAGCCCCCGCTTAGCCGAGATGGGGATGATCTTTGATTGGTCGATCCCGAGGTTATTGGCCGCTTTTTCGATCACAACCGTTTCATGTTTGCCCCCGACGAGGTCAATTTTATTCAGAACAATCAGGTGGGGTTTGCGCAGGGCTAATAGTTGGTGATAAAGTTTTAGCTCGGTGTCCTTGATCCCCTGAATGGCATCAAACATGATCACCAAGAAATCCGCTTCCTGGGCAGCATTCAGCGCTTCTTCCTTTTCTTTCTCACCGACGGGGCCGACCGCATCTGCGCCTGGGGTGTCGATTACGCCGAAGATGCCAGCATCAGCCAGCTGGTTGATGCGGGTCGTGCCAGGCACCGGGCTGACCTCGGCCTGGTCCGCTTTTTCTCGAATAAAGCGATTATACAGGGTGGATTTGCCCACATTGGCCGGCCCAACGATCGCCACCCGGTGTTTTCGACCCAGGGCGATCTTCATTTGGACCATGGTGAGGTCCATCAGCATGTTGACCAGGTTGAAATCCAAAGGTAAGCCCTCAAATTTCTCTTTGAGGGCTTCCTTCTCATCCTCCGGGAACCGATCCCACAAGGGATTCAGGATCTCCTGGGTTTTATCGGGCAATAATTGTAGAATATCTTCGAAGTCTGGCATGATTTTATTCGCGTGGTAGGTGTTGGCTTTGCCGGATGTCTAGGGTTCAGTCCAGTAGCGGACCTGGTCAACCCACACGCTCAGGTTTTCGACGTTGGTCCCGCCAACAAAGAAACCGAATTTTCCGTCGAGGTAGTTGGAATCGGTCACTTCGTTTACCTTTTGGCCGTTGATATAAAGGGCAAGGTTCGAATCGCGGGCCATCACGCCTAATTTATTGACCACATTACTGCCTTCTTTGATGGCATCATTGGCGGTCAAGTTGACCAGGAAGTGCATCGTTCTGCCATCCCAGCGCCGCAGGCCGTACCGTCCGTCGCAGGTGATGCCAAACAGGTAACCTCTGCCAGCTTGTGAATCAGCAGGCACTCTGAACATCAAACCAAAATGATCACTGCCTTCACATGCAGGGGTTTGCAAGGTGGCTTCAAGGTAGAAGTCGTCAATCGTCGGCCAGGAGACACGCCATCCGTCAAGGTCCGTTTGTGCGGTGAGCCTGAGGAAGCCATCTTTGAAATCGATTGTGGTGTAATCGCTGTAGCCAGACGGCCAGTTATCGTCGTTGTTCATGTTGTCAACCCAGTTTGGGTTTCCTAAGGTCAAGGCGGGGTCTGTGTCCGCCAAAGTGGCGGTGGGCGTGGGTGCAGGGGTATCCGTGGGGGCAGGGGTGGCTGTCGGTTCTTCAACATCTACCGGCTCAGTGGGTTCAGGAAGTTCCTCTTCAGTCTCCGTAGGTTCAACCTCTGCTGTTGGTTCAGGTTCCTCGACCTCTGGCGTTGGTGACACATCCATCTGGACTGGCGTGCCGGTCAGGATCCTGGCAATCTCCGTTGCCATGGCGTCATCCGGGTCGATGGCTGCATCGCCTTCAAAACCCGGGAAATTACATCCTGCTAAAACGAGCGCAAATATAATGATTGTGATTAGGGTTAATTTTTTCATCTTATACCATCCATTTCCTTACTTGAGTCAATGATCTACCTTATATGGACGAATTAATGTTCAAAAGTGTTCCCATCATTAAAATTTTAACATGTTAAGCGGGTCCTGTCACTATTATTATGCGAGAAATTTGTCATAATTGCAATTGATCATAATCTCCCTGAACGGCATGGTAGAATGGAAACGTGAAAGTGCCGGCCAGGTGATTGACGGCCGATATGTGTTTAAGTGAGGAGACGATCATTTTTATTACTGCCTTATCTGCAATATTTTCATTTATGCATCCTTTCTGGCCCCTGATCATCCTTTTGGGCGTGAGATCGCTCGTTCAAAGGGATCGACCTTTTTTTCAACGCTTACCGTATGCTGTGGGT
>JAHYJN010000095.1 GCA_019428905.1 Candidatus Brevefilum sp. | reverse complement strand
TGCATCACCAAGTTCCGGTGCGGTTCCAAACAGGTTGGCAGCCAGAAAAGCTGACAGGCTGAGAACGATCACCAGACCCATGCTCACGATGCCAGTTGCATAAGCGAATATTTCAAGGATTTGTTTTGGTTTAAAGATAATTTTCTTCATCTTATCACCTTTTCACATGCAAAACTGGTATAGAGAATCTTTGCGACAGGGTGGCGTACATTACTGGATAATCCGATGTTTGGCGAATAATTCAGGATTTGTTTGTGTTCATTCCCATCGTTTTTCGTATCGACCGCATGATTAACGCCTTTCATTAGGCGTTTTCTCCTAAACATAATGGTACGATAATGGGTCTATCAAAGTCCCGAACAGGCTCTTAATAATGTCTACACAACTAGATTGAGCGAAAACGATTGGAAATTACGTTTATTAAATGTGAAACCACAAAAATTGTGGCATTTTGGACACGACTAAGCGCAATAAAGGATTGAGCCAATGTTTTTAAATTTCAGGCCTAGAAAATGCATTGACTTTGATCCACCTATGGTATTCTTAAAAAATCACTGTTGCACTTAATACTTGAATCTGAGATTATAATAAGTGTAGTGGTGAAGCTAAAAAAGTGCATTATGCGCGTGTTCAAATGTTAAAATTAATCGTAAAATGACCGTAAAATCGACTGAGAATCTTCAATAATGATGAACTGGCAGTTCAGGTTATTCGGCAAGCCCGAGGTCTGGCATGGCAAACATCAGATCGAGGATTTCAACACCCAAAAAACCCAGGCATTGTTGCTGTACCTGATCGCTGAGGGGTGCACACAAAACCGCAACGAGCTGGCGCGCTTCTTCTGGGATGATTTCAACCTGATCTCCTCACAAAACAACCTGCGCACCGCGCTTTACCACCTCAAACAGGATTTTGATGCCTGCCTGGAGATCGATAGGCAGACGGTGTGCTTTCACCTTCCGGATTCCGCCTATTTTGACCTGGACCTGGTCGACGCCATCAGCCCAGATGCTGACAAACAGGCCCTGGTCGCGGCGGCAGATGCCTACCGAGGGGATTTTTTAGAGGGGTTCAACACCCCCATCCCCGCATTTACAGCCTGGAAGGAAGGCAAACAAGCCCATTACCGCCAGCTGATCATCAACCACCTGCTGCGCCTGGTCAAATTGTTTGAACAGGATCAACAGCTTCAACAGGGATTGCGGACTGCTGAACAGATTTTAAAGATTGACCCGGCCAATGAAGCCGCCGTTTTATCACAGATGCGCCTGAATTCCCAGCTGGGTCGGCAGGAGCAGGCACTCCAGGCCTACCGCACCTATCAAAACCGGCTCAAACAGCACCCTGAGGTCACAGCTGCCCCGCTTTTAACGGAATTTTATGGCCAGCTCAAGGCGCCCCCCCCCAACCAGGCCAGCACATCCTTACCCAGCTGCCAAACACGCTTCTTTGGCCGGGAAGAGGAGACCCGCCAGCTGACCCGCTGGCTGACCGACCCCAGCCAACGCTGGGTCAACCTGGTGGGCCCCAGCGGGGTGGGCAAGACCCGGCTGGCGCTCCACGCAGCAGAATCGGTGGCTACGCATTTCAAAGATGGCGTGCGGTACATCGATTTACAAGGGATCGACGCGGCAGATGCCGATATCAGCATAGAATATACCAGCAAAATTGCGTTGTACCTGTTTCAGGTCAAGCTGATCCTCGGCCAGAGTTACACATCCCAGTGGTTTGAGGCCCTCAGGCAGCGAGAAATGGTCTTAATTCTGGATAATTATGAACCCCTGGAGTGGCGGGTCAGGTTTGCAACCGAGATGGTCCGAACCATCCCCACCATCAAACTCTTGGCGATCTCGCGCCAACCGTTTAATCTCCCTGATGGCGCCGTGATGCAGTTGAAAGGCCTGGCCTATCCCAACCGTTCGGACCTGCCCCCCACCTTCGACCCAGGTCTCATCAACCGCTTTTCCAGCTTGCAGTTGTTTGAAGACCGGGCACAGCAGGTGCAACCCGGCTTTACCATCGACCAGAGCAACTACCGACAGGTAGCCCATATTTGCCAGGCTGTCCAAGGCTTACCGCTGGGGGTTGAATTTTTCGCCAGTCTGCTGCGGAGCACTTCCCTCGAAAGGATCATGCACGCCTTCCTGGGGGATTCCTCGGCTGGCCCTGCCGCGCCGGTTTCATCCAGGCTACCAAAGGAACTGGAGACAGTATTTGATTACCTTTGGGCAAACCTGCCCCTCAAAACCCGTGAAATCACCCTGGCCTGCACCCTGTTCAAAGGGAGCTTCACCATCGAGGACTTTGCCGCTGTCACCGGGGAACCCACCGATTGGCTGCCCACCCTGGTTGAAACCTCGCTGCTGCACATCTCGGTCAAGGAAAGATTTTCGCTGCACGACCTGGTGCAAACCTACCTAAATATAAAAAATATCCAACTGCCACAGGAGTACCCTGACCGCTACAGTGACCATTTCTTGAAGAAGCTGATCCAGCTGGATGAGGCCGCACAAAGCGGACCATATCCCATTGAGACCTTCGGGGCGGAATATGCCGACCTGCTGCACGCCTGGGGTCTGGCCCTGGCACAGGGGCAATATCCGCTGTTGGCTGAAGCCTGCGGCCCCTTATCCCGAGCCTTTGAGCAATTGGGGATGGCTGAAACAGGCCTGGCACACTTTTCGGATACTGCCGCCCAGCTGGAAGCTCTTCCCGCAGGATCCAAACCCCTGAAACTGGCTTTAGGGGGTGTTCTGCTGGCGGCGGCACGCTTGGCCCTAGAGTGCGGCCGTGTGACCGAGGCTTGCACCAGGGCCGATCAAGCCCAGGATATCGCCCGAGCGCTGGATGACCCGGCGCTGTTAGCTGCGGTTTTGCAGCACAAAGCGGTGGTCAGCATCCAGGCCGGGGACGACCAACCCGTCACCAAACTGGCCTATGAAGGGCTGACCCAGGCCGTCAGATCGGGCCATACACGCCTGGTTGCATCCGGGATAACTGTCCTGGGGGAGGCTTATTGCAAGCAGCATCAATATCAAAAAGCCAGGAAGCTCTTTAAAACGGCCTTTGATGAGCACCTGGTCGAAGACGACTCCCGGATGATGCAAACATTATTATTGAAACTGAGCCAATGCGAAAAAGAGCTGGGCTATTTCAATATTTCGATGGGCATCAATCGCAAAGCACAGCGCCTCAACCAGAACTTTCAGAATTTGTCGGAAGAAGCCCTGCTGGCGTTTGCCCGGGGTGAGTGTCTGAAATATCTGGGGCAATTGGGGCCAGCATTTGACGAATTTCAACAGGCGCACGATACCTTTGCCACCATCAATCACCCGAGGTGGCAAGCCCGGTCCCTTGCCAACCTGGGCATCCTTCACTTTTGGCAGGGTGAGTATAGCGTGGCAATCGACCAGCTGGATGCTGCTGAAAACTTAGTTAGGGAAAACCCGCTGCTCCTGCCAGAAATATTAGCCCTTAAAGCCCGTGTGCTGCTGGCTTACGGTCAAATCAGCGCGGCCAGCGCTTACCTGCAAGAGGCAGATACGTATCAGGACCAATCTTCACCCTACATCACTTCTGCCAACATCGACTTAGCCTTGGCTGAGGGGCAAGCCGACCAAGCTCATCGTTTTGCTCTCAGCATCCTGCCAACCATTAAAGACCTCTACTTTGACAGCCTGGATGATCCGTTTTGTGTATATACCTCTGCTTGCAACGCTTTGATCAATCAGGTAGATCCTGCAGCGAGTTATGTATTGTCGCATGCCCAACGGCAGTTTACCCGTTTGACCAACCATTTAAAATCTGCAGAGGCTAAAGCGGCCTTTCTTTCCATCCCCCACCGCTCAGCACTCATGGAGATCATCCACAACCAGGGTCATCAACCTGCCTGATCCGTGAATTTAACAGGGGGTGAAACCGACTGAGATTAACCCTACCAAAAACATCCAACCCAAATGATCAACTATTTCCTTTTATGGTGCTTCTTTTCATTTGAAAAGGTTGAAAATATATCCACCGAGCAATGCTTATCAATTTTTCCAATGAATTTAACGGATGATTAACGCACAATCAAAGAAAAACCATGGGCATATCCAGCTTATTTTATATGGATATCGTATAATAACCACTGGAAAGCAACCAACGATGGTTGTCCTTTATTGCGTATGAAAAAATTCGTTTCCGTCATCATTTTTATGCTTGTCTGCGTGGGGCTCTTTAACTCGCCCCGCACGGCAGCCGCACAACCGGCCTTTGAACCCCGTGTAGAGGTGCTCTCGGCAAAACAGGACTTACATGTGGTCATCTATGCCCACGGCTTCCCGGCATTTCTTGAGATCCAGGTCTCCATGCGGGTGTCAGGCGCCGACCCCTCAGACAGGCTTGAGCTCACCACCATCAATGCATTGGAAACCGGTTCATTCTTCCAAGTTTTTCACATCCCTGAAGCCCTGGCGGGTGAAGCGCAAATCGAGATTGAATTGGCAGGGATCAAGAGCCGCTATGCAGCTCAAAATGTGTTTGCCAACCAAACCTTCACTGATGAGGAGGCCATCCGACTTGCCAGGGAGAACAAACGCGCAACAGAAGCCCTGCTGGCCCAGGAGGAGACACCCATTGTCAGGGGCGAAGATGTGGTTGATGATCCGCCAGAAGAAGAGACTCCCGAAACCCGCGCTGTCGTTGAGGCGGACGCGTCAGATTGGCTGGAGACTGGCAATGATGATCAGGTCTGGGCAGACCCGGTACCCTTCACCTGGCCAGCGGACAATCACTGGTTGAGCGGGTACGACTATTCAGAAACGCACCGCGGCATTGATATTGCAGCCAAAGAGGATGATCTGATTTATGCAGCCGGCAGTGGCAAGGTCATGACCATTAACTACTCTAGCGTCGGGTACGGCAATATGGTGATGATCGACCACCAGAACGGGTACGTAACATTGTATGCGCATTTTAATACGATCCTGACCAGCGAGGGCAGTTATGTGCTCCAGGGACAGCCGATCGGGCTTTCGGGGAGCACCGGCAATTCCACTGGCGCACACTTGCATTTCGAAATTCGCTACCAGGAGGGTTTCGTCAACCCCTGGGATTATTTGGATAAATAACCTTTAACCCCGGGGGTCTGAGGATAGCTGAAAGAATAAAGCTGAAAGATTAACGACAACTCTCCTGTGCGCTCCCCACACCCTACATATCCAAAGCCATCCCCCAGCACCTAAAGGTGTTCCGCTGCGCTCCAGGGGAAGGTGGCACGCCGCAGGCGTGACGGTCTGCCCTGAGGAGGCACGACGTGAGGGATGAGGGTATTTAAAGGATGAGGGATTATGACCGTCAGATTTGGTGCGCACAACCCTCACGAGCTTCGCTCAGGATAAATAGCGCACGTTTCACGAGAAACGTGCAAACGCCCACAAAAGAAGTGTGCGCAGGCGCCTGATGCGTCTTGATGGCGCTTCAGGCTAGGTGCGCACCCTGCAAGGGTCACCTTTCACCTATGAGCTATCAGCTATCAGCTATCACCTTTCCCCTTTCAGCTTTCCGTCGGGCAATCGTAGGGTAATTGGTGCACATGCGTCAAGCATACGCACTCAAATTTTGCTATACTGATCCCATAACAGTTTCAAAAACAACACTTTTCTCCTTCTGATGAGAGCCAGGCACGGCGTACCTGGCTCTCTCCATTTATCCCCAGCTTATTCACGCTTTCTTAGCTGGTTATTCACAGGTTATCACCATAATTCGGTCGATTTTCCACAGGACTTTCCACACATCAGCCCCCCATGATCTGGGCCACCTTGCCCCGGGTCAGCTGCGGAGTGACCCCTGCGGGCGTGAAGTGCCAGATGACCTGGGCAAAGCGATCAATTAAATAGCGGTCGTGCGCACAGGCCAAGATGGTGCCCTCAAACCCGCTCAGGGCTGCCTCAAACGCTTCCTGTGACGGCAGATCAAGGTGATTGAGGGGTTCGTCCAACAGCAAAAGGTTACAGTGACGCGCCGGGGTGCTGCTACGACCTATCATAACCATTTCACCGTAATTGTTGGGTGAGGTCTGGACGCGTGCGGTGAGAATTTCATTTGCCAAATCCCGGGGGTCTTTGTTAACAGGTGTTCGATGTTGCAGGTGCAACCGAAACCCTGATGATTTTCCTCAGACCCCCGGGATTTTAATGCTGTCGATTGTGGTCGGCGGGCTGTCTGCGCACCATCATTTTCTTATGACCCCCGGGATTTTGATTGGCACATCCGCTGAGAATTTCATTTGCCAAATCCCGGGGGTCTTTGTTAAAAGGTAATTGATGTTGTAGGTGCAACCGAAACCCCGACGATTTTCCTCAGACCCCCGGGATTTTAATGCTGTCGATTGTGGTCGGCGGGCTGTCTGCGCACCATCATTTTCTTATGACCCCCGGGATTTTGATTGCCACATCCGGTGAGAATTTCATTTGCCAAATCCCGGGGGTCTTTGATAAAAGGTAATTGATGTTGTAGGTGCAACCAAAACCCCGATGATTTTCCTCTGATCCCCGGGATTTTAATGTTGTCGATTGTGGTCGGCGAGCTGTCTGCACACCATCATTTTCTTGTGACCCCTGGGATTTTGATTGGCACATCCGCTGAGAATTTCATTTGCCAAATCCCGGGGGTCTTTGTTAAAAGGTAATTGATGTTGTAGGTGCAACCGAAACCCCGATGATTTTCCTCAGACCCCCGGGATTTTAATGCTGTCGATTGTGGTCGGCGGGCTGTCTGCGCACCATCATTTTCTTATGACCCCCGGGATTTTGATTGGCCCATCCGGTGAGAATTTCAATTGCCAAATCCCGGGG
>JAHYJN010000094.1 GCA_019428905.1 Candidatus Brevefilum sp. | reverse complement strand
CCCACGCTCACACCCACGGCGACGAAGACCTCACCGGCGTCCAACACCCCGACAGCGACGCAAATCGGTCAGCCGACAGCCACGCCCACGCTCATACCTTCGCCGACCAGGACGTTAACGCCGTCCAACACCCCGACAGCGACGCAAATCGGTCAGCCGACAGCCACGCCCACGCTCATACCTTCGCCGACCAGGACGTCCACACCGTCCAGCACTCCAACATTTACAGCCACCCCGACGCCGACCGCGATACCCACACCGCAAATATCCGAGCCCGTTGATTACGAGGGTGGTACGGTTAGCTTTGCTGAGGAGAAAATCGAGATCGCTGTCCCGCAAGGGGCATTAGAAGCTGAGACACAATTTACCTATTTACCCCAATCCAGCCCATCTTACAGTACCGGTACGCTGCGCTGTGCTGGGACCAGCTTCGAGTTGACCGCTCAAAAGACGGTCTCAGGTGACCCGGTCACCACTTTTGACCCGCCGCTGCAGGTGACGATTTATTACGATCCGGCCTCGTTGGGTGATCTCATGGCAGACAGCCTCAGGCTCTATTATTGGGATGTGGCTAGTGCAGCCTGGCAGGATGTGGTCACGACCTGCACAGAGGGAGATTACGAGCGAAATTTTGAACAGCATTGGTTCAGCGTTCCGCTGTGTCACCTGAGTGAGTTTGCGGTTTTGGGGGATGGCCTTGCTGAAGAGGGGGGTTACAGCATCTACTTGCCGTTGATTTTGAAGTGAGGGAGTGGTGTGCTGGTCGCAGTAACAATTAATTTGTCAGTTACTGCGAGAAGGTCGCGCAGCGACCGCCGAAGCAATCTCAGTGGTGGAGGAGGTGACTATACTGAATGGTTTTCTACCTCTCC
Source organism: Candidatus Brevefilum sp. (assembly GCA_019428905.1). GTDB lineage: Bacteria > Chloroflexota > Anaerolineae > Anaerolineales > Anaerolineaceae > Brevifilum. The sequence goes on along the minus strand of JAHYJN010000094.1, from coordinate 6,042 downwards.
CTAAATCCCTCCCCTAAAGGGAAGGGACTTATCTTATGATCTTAATAATTTGGGTGGTTAGGGACGGGTCATTTCTGCTTTCACTTTTAAACTTTATCCTATCAGCTATGAGCTATGAGCATTCCCCATTCACTACTCACCTTGTACCACAAAGTCCCCGGAGCGCAGCGGAGTGGGATTCACTGTCACCGCGATTGCATCTTCGACTGAGGCTCATCGCAATACCCTAACGGGCACTTGTGACAAGAAAATTGGTGGTTTGGCGGGCATTGTGCGCCATTTTGATGTGTTGGTGAGACCCAAAAATGTTTTGATGCCCGCCAACCCACCCTACATGGGTTACTACCAAATTCCTAATACCTGATTCCTAATACCTCATTACTATTCACCACTCACTATTCACCATTCACTATTCACCATTCACATAATAACAATTCACTCCTATGACACTTCCCGTTTGACACTTGACAAATCACATGAGTCACCTATAATTGGTTGAACAATTAAATAACCACAGACGTTGATGAGGAAGAGTACGCACTGAGACGGTGTCACAGAGAGCAGCAGGCGGTGAGAAGCTGCATATACGCCAGTGCCGAATGGGCCTCGGAGTTTCTGGAGCGAACAGCCATCGGCCCAATCTTGGGCGAACCAATCTAGGCCATTAGCTTCAGACGGACACACCGCCGTTATCAGGGTGGACGGTATACGCAGATCATCTGCTGTACCCGAGTAATGAGTGAGGCTGGCCGATTTCCCCGTTGCATCACCAACGGGTTTTTTAATTAATCTGGCCACCTAAGCTGGGTGGCACCACGGACAAGACGTTCGTCCCAAACTGGGATGAGCGTTTTTTTAAATCCCCTTCATCCATTACTCTGGCTGACAACCCATCATTACCAGACCTGGAGGAACAATTATGACCAAAGAGCAATACAAATTCTTATTGAGTGAGCACGACCTGCCCAAGCAGTGGTACAACATCAACGCCGATATGCCCGTCCCAGCGACACCGGTGCTCAATCCGCAAACCAAGGAACCGATCACGCCCGAGTTCTTGAATGTGCTGTTCCCGATGTCGTTGATCGAGCAGGAGATGAGCACCGACCGCTACATTGACATCCCCGAAGAGGTGCGGGAGATCTACAAGCTGTGGCGCCCGACCCCGTTGATGCGCGCCCGGCGCTTGGAGAAAGCCCTGGGGACGCCCGCCCATATCTACTATAAAAACGAAGGGGCGTCGATCTCCGGCAGCCACAAAACCAACACAGCCGTGGCCCAGGCGTATTACAACAAAATCGACGGCACCCGCTCGCTGACCACCGAGACCGGTGCTGGCCAGTGGGGTTCGGCTCTGGCGATTGCCTGCAAGTTCTTTGATATGCACCTGGAGGTGTTCATGGTGCGGGGTTCGTACCGTGATAAGCCCTACCGCAGGATCATCATCCAAAACTATGATGCAGATATTTACCCCAGCCCATCGGCGAAAACGGACTACGGCCGCAAGTTCCTCGCTGAGAACCCGGAAAGCCCCGGTTCGCTGGGGATTGCCATCTCTGAGGCGGTCGAGACAGCGGTCAAGTCTGACGGTGAGAAGAAGTACAGTTTGGGGTCTGTCTTGAACCATGTGCTGCTGCACCAGACGGTGATTGGGCAGGAATGTCTGAAACAAATGGAGATGGCGGATGAATACCCGGATGTGGTGATCGGGTGCGTGGGCGGCGGGTCAAATTTTGGCGGGATCGCCTTCCCCTTCTTGCACGAGAACATCAAGGGAGGTCGGACCACACGCCTGGTCGCGGTCGAACCGCGGGCAACACCGTCCCTGACCAAAGGCTTATATGCCTTTGACTATGGGGATACGGCCAAGATGGCGCCGATCCTTAAGATGTTCACCCTGGGGCATGATTTTATCCCCGCGCCGATCCACGCCGGCGGACTGCGCTATCACGGCATGGCGCCGCAAATCTGCATGCTGTTTGATGCCGGTTATATCGAAGCTGTGGCCGTACCGCAGCCAGATACCTTTGAAGCCGGGGTGCTTTTTGCCCAAACCGAAGGGATCATCCCTGCGCCTGAATCTTCACATGCCATCCGCGTTGCGATCGATGAAGCTTTGGATGCCAAGGAAAAGGGTGAGGAACGGGTGATCCTGTTCAACCTCTCTGGGCACGGCCTGCTTGACCTCTCGGCGTATGATTCCTATCACCAGGGGCACCTGATCGATGACTCGCTCGAGGTTTCCCCAGAAGACATTAAGCCCCGGCTGCCGGTTGTGAATTTTTAGCCTGCGCCTGTCCTGAGCTTTTGCGATTTTCTCCTCTGCATTGGGGCTGTCTCCATTATTTGTGGAACAGCCCCTTTCTTTTTAAAGCGAAAATTGCTCAGGGCAATCGCAAAGTGAGAGAAATATCTGTAATATCATTGTTCGCGAGTTAACAGACCCCATCCCCGGCCCTTCCCCTCCCCGAGGGGAAGGGTGTCCGGAGGGCGGGAAGGGGTGTTTGCAGAGTGAAGATCGTTGATTCTGTGAAGATAATTGACTGTGCAATCGCCCTGGAAAATTGCTTAGATCACATCCCTCCTTCGGTGATAAAATGGTATGGTGCGTGTTTTTTGGTTGAGGTAGGGAGAACCCTTACCTTGAGATTATGAATTATGTGGAGGTAACCGTGAGCGTTCATTTATATTTATCTTTGATCCCCGAAGCCCTGATCGCTTCGATGCTCTCACCGGAGGAGTTTGGCATTTATTACGCGGTGGGCAGCAAGAAGAAATCCAGCGGCCAGGCGATCTTTTTTGAGGTCAACCCTGATTTTCGCAGCAAGTATTTCAGGGTCCAGGAGGGCTTATCACGCTGTGTGGCGCATGAAGATGGCACGCCGAAGTCGTCGATTTACATCAGCGTGTACCGCGTGGTCGAGCATGTGCCGATATCTGAGCTGGGAAAGCTGTACCTGGTGACTCAGGACGGCCGCACACTGGGCTTGGATCACAGCGATGATCTCCCGAATAATGAAGATAGGCTGCATCTGTACAAAGAAATCGCCCCAGTGACCCCGCTGGTCGCCAGCCGCTTGAGCCCGGTTGATTTTTACGACCTGATCGTGCGGAATCCCACCTCGCTGGTCACATTACCGGCGGTGGTCTTCACCGAGCTGCGCCTGGGTGAACTGGCTGAAGACCCGGAATTGGGCGCAGTGGGCGACCTGCCTTACGCCAACATGGACCACCTGCGGGAAGTGCTGATGGACCTGAAAACTAAGCCGGTAGCAACAAAAATGGTCGACCGTGTCAGCCCGGCGAGTTTTGCCTACCGTACCATTAAAAACGGCCTTTTTATCGGTAACGAAAACGACTTACGTTACTATCCTTTGCCGTCAAGTGAAGACTTACGCGTCCAGCATTACCGCTGGTGGCGCTCTGCCAACATGTAAGCCGCATCGATCATTTTATTTTCTTTAGGAGTAAATCATGAATGAAATTTGGCTTTATATCAGTATTGGGGCGAGCCTGCTCTCGATTGGGGTGGCGCTGTATTTGTTTTTCTGGGTTAAACAACAACCCCCAGGATCCGAAAGGGCCCAGGAGGTGGCCTCCTGGATTCGTGAGGGGTCACAGACCTACCTGAAACGATTGTATTTTACACTGGCCATCGTGGCAGTGATTCTCGGTTTTTTAATTGCGATTGTGTTCAGCTTTGATCTGAGCGATGTAACCAAAGGGGATGTGAGCATCACGCCCTTAAATGGCGTGCAGATGGCGCTGTCGTTTGTTGTGGGCGCGTTATGTTCTGCAGTTGCAGGGTATATGGGCATGGCTGTGGCAGTTGAAGCCAACGTGCGCACAGCGACTGCTGCTAAGGATTCGATCAATAAAGCGTTTAAACTTTCGTTTTATGCCGGTTCGGTGATGGGCTTGGCGATGGTTGGCCTGGCGGTGCTGGGGATGAGCCTGATCTTCCTCCTCACCGGGGACGCTGAAACGATCCTTGGCTTCAGTTTTGGGGCATCGGCACTGGCGCTGCTGGCTAAGGCCGGCGGCGGGATTTACACCAAGACGGCCGATATTGCGGCGGACCTGGTGGGCAAGGTTGAGGTGGGCATCCCGGAAGACGATCCCCGTAACCCGGCTGTTGTGGCTGATAATGTGGGCGACAACGTCGGTGATGTGGCCGGGATGGGAGCCGATATCTTTGATAGTTACGTGGCCTCGGTGGTGGCGGTGATGCTTTTGGGCGCGGCTTCAGCCCAATTGGGGTCACAATATGTGGTTTTACCCCTGATCATCTGCACCCTGGGTATCCTGGCTTCGCTGATCGGGATCCAATTTGTGCGCGTGGGGAAGAACGGCAAACCTGGTCCTGCATTGAACTTTGGCACGATCCTCACCACGCTGATTTTTGCCGCGATGGTGGTGGTCTTCGTGCTCATGAGTGATGTCAACCTGGGTGTGATCTGGGCCACGTTGACCGGCTTGATTGCGGGGGTGATCATCGGCTTCACGTCCGATTATTTCACCTCGGAAGATCACAAACCTGTGTTTGAAACGGCCCGGGTTTCGGGTTCTGGTGCAGCGATCACCATCATCACGGGCTTTAGCTACGGCCTGGTGAGCATTGTGCCGTCGGTGATTGGGATTGCTGCTGCAACCCTGCTTTCGTTTTATTTAGCCCAGTTGAGCGGCCTACCCGGGATCTACGGGATCGGCATCAGCGCGGTGGGGATGCTCTCCATCAGCGGCATGATCGTCTCTGCCGATGCCTACGGGCCGATCGTGGACAATGCCCGCGGCATTGCGGAGATGTCTGGCATGGATCATTCTGTGATTGAAACCACGGACACCCTGGACGCAGCCGGCAACACAGCTAAAGCCATCACCAAGGGCTTCAGCATCAGTGCGGCGGCGTTGACGGTGTTGGCGCTGTTTGCCGCCTATGCCGAGGTGGTAACCGCCAGCGGCGTGGAGGTCAGCATGAGCCTGCGTGACCCGATTGTTGTAGCGGGTGTGTTCCTGGGGGCGATGACGCCGCCCCTGTTCAGCGCCCTGACGATGCTTTCGGTGACGGAAAATGCGTTTAAGATGATCGAAGAGATCCGCCGCCAGTTTCGTGAGCGTCCTGGCATTCTAGCTGGAACCGAGAAACCGGATTACGCCACCTGTGTGGATTTGGCTGCCCAGGGTTCGCTGTCCTCGCTGGCCTTGCCGGCGTTCCTGGCGGTGGGGTTGCCCCTGCTGGTTGGGTTTGTCCTGGGGCCAAATGCCCTGGGCGGGTTCCTGGGTGGGGCCATCTTTACCGGTGTGATCTTCGCCCTGTTCATGGCCAATGCCGGTGGCTTGTGGGACAATGCCAAGAAGTTCATTGAAACAGGTCAGTTTGGCGGCCCGGGTTCGGAAGCGCATAAAGCCAGCGTGGTGGGGGATACGGTGGGTGATCCCTTCAAGGATACCGCCGGGCCATCCCTAAACACCCTGATCACGGTCATGTCGCTGGTATCGTCGTTATTCGCACCGATCATTGCTGCGTTTCATTTGTTTTAGGCTGCAGTGAATTGTTCAGTGTGAATGGTGAATCCCGCTCCGCTTCGCTCCGGGGACCTTGTAGGTAAAAGGTATTAGGTAAGGGGTATAAGGTATTAGGAGAGAAGGTAGTAGGTCGTTGGTAGAAGGTAAAAAAGTGCTGGATTTGTTTGATGGATGACGGGTCAGTGGTCCCGGATTTTGGGGCGGGATTGTCGTTGGATGAGATGGTGGGAATGATGGCCTGGGAAATTTCCCAGGCCGTCTTGCCCACTGGGGAGGTCTACCAGGCTGTCAACCAGGCGGCAGGGGCGATGGTCGCGGGCGGGCTGGACGCTTATATGTTGATGGAAGTTTGGGCCGATGGGCATACGCTGTGGCATGGCATGCGCCGGGATGACCCGGTGGTCGTCACGCCAGCCGGTGCGTTGATCCGTACGCGCTAAGTCTTGGATCAAGGGGGTTATTTTTGCAATGAGGACTTAAGGTCAGCCTGGATCTCTTCAGGGAAGGCAGACAGGC
>JAHYJN010000093.1 GCA_019428905.1 Candidatus Brevefilum sp. | reverse complement strand
ATGTTGACCATCACCAACACCGGTGCTTTGCCGGTCAATTTCGATCTCAAAACCATCAACAAGCCCTTCCCCCAAGTCCCTGCCTTTGCCATTGCCTACCCAAGTGAAAACCTAGTCTACATGCCGGATACAGTCACACCCAACAACTGGACGATCATTGGTTCTGTAGATGATCCGGTTGAGGAGCGGGATTTTATCGCCGGTGATTTCGTTGGCGGGAACTTTTCAACGTTGTTTATGATGGATTCTTACAGTGACACACTCTTTGCGCTGAACACGACCACTGCAGCCTATACGGAAGTTGGGTTAGCCGCGGCAGAGGGCGATTGGACCGGGCTGACGGGCACACCGGAGTTCCTGTACGGCATCAGCACCGATTACAGCACCTTCACCAACCTGTACACCATTGACACAGGTACTGCTGCTGTGACCAACCTTGGGGTACTGCCTGGCATACTCAGTGGGAATGATTTAGCCTACAATCCCGATGATGGGTTGATTTATGTCATTGATACCTATAGCTCCAATCTATTTAAGGTTGACCTCTCTAACCCAACTCCTCAAGTCACAGATGTTGGCGCGTTGGGGATGAGCACGAATTTTGCCCAGGGTTTGGATTTTGAAGAACACAGCGGCTTGCTCTATTGGGCAGCCAATGACTTCACCAGCGGGCAGAATGAACTGCGCATTATTGATATTGAAACGGGTTCAAGTGAGTTAATCGGTGTTTTCCCTGGTGACGAACGGGCCCCTATTCTAGCCTTTGCCACCAGCGATTCACGACCATGGTTAGGGCTATCTCCCGAGAATGGGATGTTGGAGCCAGGTGCCAGCATTAACGTCAGCTTGATGGTTGATCCCTCTGTCCTCGACCATTCTGGTATCTACCAGGCGGGCATCGTGATCACCCATGATACCGTATATGATTATGCCAAGATCCCGGTTACGTTAAATTTAGAGGCCGTTCCTGATGTGCCGATCACCAGCATAGCCGTTACGGGAATCACACCGCCAGAGGCGCTTGGAGAGCCGGATTTGTTCGCGGAACTATCTGCGGATCCGGTTGAAGGGATCATGGTTGGCACGGCGGGTGTGACATGGTTCCCGGAAGACAATCCATTTGGGTACAACAAAGTCTACACTGCCAGCGTGACCGTGACCGCAGCCGAAGGTTACGCCTTTACCGGCGAGACAACAGCCACGGTAAACGGCGAAATGGCGAATGTGACGTTAAATGCAAATGGAACGCTGACGATCAGTTTTGCCTTCCCAAGGACTGAACCGGGCGAAGGGGGTGAAAATTTGATTTATTTGCCCCTGATCCAGCGTTAAATTCTCAATAAATGCCAATGTTTAAGAGGTTGTTCCAAGGTAAAGGGGCAGCCTCTTTTTAGATGGTGGTGATCCGGACCAATAAAAACACAGGGCGTGTTTGAATTGTTTTGAACGATTAATGAAAAAAGGCCGCATATTTAAGACTGGGGATACGTTTACGCTCACCTTGCACCGGATTAGCGAAGCCACCATGTTGTAGGAATTGGCTTTCCCTCGATTGTCCATTGATCTTAACTTGTGATTAAATCAGCAGCTCTGAATCCTCACTGCGGGAATTTCTGTTTCGCCTGATGACAAAAATTGCGATCAGGACAATAATGACGACGAAGATGATTGCTGGGATTAAGATCTTTGCAATGGATTGGTCAGTCACACCTGATGGGGAGTTGGGTTCATCCGGAATTTCAGGTTGATCGATTTCATTCTCTGTTGGTTGAGGCACTTCTGTTGCTGCAGTTTGGGTTAACCCGTCAGCTGTTTCAAGGGATGCTTCGACGGCTGTGGGTGTGTTGGTGAGGGTAGCCGTTAATGAAGGCGTTGGCCCGGTGGTTGGGCTTTGTGTTGGTCCCGTGATGGCGGTTTGGGTGGGCAAACTGGTAGGTGCCTGCGTTGGCTGCGTGAAGGGGGTTTCCGTTGGCAGATGCAGGGGTGTTTGTGTCGCCGTTGGCGTTTCTGTCGGCTGTGGGGGTGGGAGGGTTGCATTGGCGGTTAACGAAAGATTAAATTCAGTATCTGTGCCGCTGCGCCAGGTGGCTGTTTCTCGAAGTAGAAAACCAGCCAGCATGAAACGAATCGTGTCGCCTTCGATGCCCCCCTCGATTTCTGGGGTCGCTGGGTCATCACCCGGTACATCGATGGCATACACCGATTCGCCCTGAACCAGCATGGCGTATGAGACTGCGACCACCCGGCCGTTAATCATCGCTCGGATGATTGTGCCCTCAACCACATTTTGTTCGTTAAGCTTGACCGTGCCATAAAAGCTGGACGGTAAAGGTGGCGCAGCATTAACAGAGCTGAACGGCATCAGCAAAATCGTGATCCACAGAAGGACAATAAAAATGGTTTCCGAGCGAAGTTTCATAATAGTTTTCTTATCCAAGCTTTCTGTGGCATAAATTGCATCAAACAGGAAAGCATATATCCCTCCAATTTTACCTGAAAAATTGATTACCCTCGGCTGAGGACATAATTATTCCAAAGCTCAATTCTAACGAATGCGAAAGACGTAATAGGGCGGTTTAGGATTCGATTGCAGATCCGTGGGCTGACTGCCACGGAAGTGATCTCCCTGCGGATAAATCGGGCCAAACGCATCAATGGTTGCCCAGCAGCGATCATCTTTGGCGGGTTCAAATCCACTCGTCACAGCCTCTCGGTTGTATTTCGGTGGTTCCGCATAGCTCTAGGGCTAGGAAGCTCAAAGCTCAAAGCTCTAGGCGGTATGTGTCAATAATTTCAACCATTCACTATTCACAACTCATGAAATCCCCGAAGCATAGCTGAGTGGGACCATTCACCATTCACCATTCACCATTCACTTTTTTCTCTTCACAATCCCAAGCACAAGTCCCAAACCTAAGGCAAACATGGCGGCCGATGCCAGGTAGGCCGACCGCAGGGGGATCAGTGAAATGATCGAGTAGACCAGCAAAGGCGCCAGGGCTGCACCTAGGTCGCTGGCCATAAAAGCCAATCCCAACGCCCGACCGCGGTGAGAGCTCAGTGCCTGGTCGCCGATGATGGCTGGCAGAACGGTGAACAGCACACCCTCGCTCAGTGATACCAGCACGATGCCCATAAACAGGGCTGGGGTGGTGGGCAGTATCCCGAGGGCAAACATCCCGAGCGCTCCGCAGGTCAGCCCGACCAAGACAGCCGGCCAGCGGTTATTTCCCCGGTCGGAAAGGGCGCCTGACAGGGGGGCAGACCCAGCAATCAGCAAGGAGCGGCTGCTCAGGACGATCCCGGTCAGGGCTGATATCCCGATCAGTGTGCCCCTGAATATGTGACCTTCCCCCAACTCAAGCGCCAGGTAACGGCCGATAGTGGCCATGATCAAGCCGTTTCCCGCAAAGAAGATCACAAATGTCAATAGGATTGCCAGCCAGGTCTGCCAGCCCAGGGCATAAATGTTGAATTTTCTAAACAGGACAGGCAAGCGTGTGTGTTGATTCGTGACGGCAGGCTGGCTGCCGATTATTTCCTGGTGTGCTGTGGGGACTCCTACTGGATGGGTCTCGGGCAGCAGGAGCAGTGCCAGCAGGAAGCCCGCTCCGGTTAACAGAGCACATACCAGCATGGTGGGTCGGAAGCCAAGCGCATCGGCTAGAAACCCGCCGATCAATGGGTTGAGAGCTAACCCCAGGCTGAGCAACAGGTTCAGCACCCCCAGGAAGCGCCCGCGATCCGCCGGTTGGGTGCTGTCGATGACCATGGTGTTGCCGCCCACATTGATGAAAGACCAGGCAACTCCCCACATCAAGCGTCCGATCAGCAGGACCCAGAACATCCGAGTTTGGGCATAAACCAGGGTAGAGAGGGTGCCCAGCAGCATGCCGGTGAGGAAGATAGGCCGGCGTTTACCCCGGTCGAGTAGGAATCCGGTCAGCGGGTTGCTCAGCAATCGAACAAAACGGTTGGCAGACAGCAGCACACCGATTTGTGCGAGGGTTAGCAGCAAACCCCCGGCATTCACCGGCAGGATGGCATACAGGGTCAGGTCGCCGGAAAGGGAGAGCAGGGTGGCGCTGCCGAGGACGAGCACCAGCCGCCAGCGGTTTTTTTGTGGGCGATTATTCATACTGTATCCTTTGAGAATGTGTCCAATTGGGGTTGATTGGCGCAGGGAAGATCATCTTCAGGTGCTCTTTCAGGTGGTTGCTGTCATCATTATAGCCGATCGTGGATTGGCAATTACGGGTGAATGGTGAGAGGCCTACTCGGCAAGGCTTCGTGAATTTCATGAATGGTGAACAGCACATGGGAGTGGTGAATGGTAAGAAAATATTTGAGGCTTGTTCTGAGATCAGCTGATAATCATCCCTGGCCAATTGTGCCGGTCTCCTGACCGGTGCCATTTTACTGCAATAGACTAACAAGAATGGAGACCTGCAGTCAAGGGCACTCATCCTTCATTCCTCAGGCTGTACCTTCTCCCCTCATCCGTCGCCCCTGTGGGTCGCTACCTTCCCCCGCACCTGAAAGTGTTCCGCTGTACTCCAGGGAAGGCAAAAATCTGCAGGGTGTGCACCTCTTCTGTGCGCACCACCCTATCCTACCTCCCCTGTTCGCGCCGGTCTCCTGAGTGCAAAGTCACCTGTAAGGAAGAAACCGGCGAGATCGTCAGTAGTGTCAGAATGAATAAATCGGGGGCAGTTCTGATTTGATGATTATTAGTGTTAGTGTAAAAAAAATACCAATGCCTTTATAATGGTGATGTTACTTGTTATACATGCCTACACAACCCTACCAGGAGGTGAAAATGTCGCATCAAACCTATCAACTGACGGCAACCGATGGCGTAAAGCTTTTTGCTCAGGGGTGGATGACTGAGATGACGCCCAAAGCGCTGATCCTGCTGCTGCACGGGATGGGTGAGCATTCGAGCCGATACGCACATGTTGGCCAAGCCTTCAATCAGGCAGGTTTTCACCTATTTACCTTTGACCGGCGCGGTCATGGCCGGTCGGATGGCCGAAGGGGTTATACCCCCAGCGAAAGGCAGCTCATGGATGATATCACCCTGTGCCTTGATCATGCTCGCAGTTTCGCAGGTGAGGAAATACCAGTTTTCATTTACGGGCACAGCCTGGGCGGTATCGAAGCGCTTTATTATGGGCTCACCTGTGAACCGACGCTTTCCGGGTTCATCATCACCAGCCCTGGCCTCGACCTTTCTTCGGCCAATAAAAAACAGCTTTTCCTGGTCAAATTGCTTACACCGATCATGCCCAAACTCTCAATTGCCACAGGGCTGAAGGGACAAACCATTTTTACCAGCGATCCTGCCATTTCAGAAGCCGGCAATTCGGATCCGCTCAACCTCAGTCAGACCACCCTGCGGATGGGTAAGTTCTTGCTTGACGCTGTGAATACAATCATAGAAAACGCCAATCAATGGCACTACCCGATGTTGATTATGCACAGCAGTGGCGATTTGGCGGTGAATATCAAGGGTACAGAGGAATTTGTCAAGGCAGTTTCCTACCCGATCACGTATAAGCGCTGGGAAGGACTCTATCATGAGCTCCATAATGAACCTGAAAAAACAGAAGTTTTCCAGACGGTTTTTGATTGGATCAACACTCAAATATCGTCTGATGGAGATTAAGGGTTTAATGACCGTTGTTTCTTTTTTTCCTGCCTATCCGATTGCGCTGGTTTATTGAATAACCCCGATGGCGCCGGTCTCCTGAGTGCGAAGCCTCCTGGCGGGACCGGTGCAGTTTCACTGCAATTGAATCACAACCATGGAGACCTGCGGTCAAAGGCACTCACTGGTCTGGAGACCAGTGAGATCATTAGGGTGACCAGCGAGAACTGGGAGAACATGATGTTCACTAATACGGAGATTCTGGGTAATGAATCCCTTCCTAATTGTTCCGATAGGTACAAACGCTCAACCCAAGTAATAAGAAAGAGGGCAGTTCCAAACCGCCCTCTACTCAACATCTTCTGGATTATGTAAATGTCCTACTACCTAATACCTACTACCTAATACCTACTACCTAATACCTACTACCTAGGACCTATGTCCTCCAAAGAACCTTTCACCAACCGCCATTCACAATTCACCATTCACTATTCACTTAAATAAAAATCACCGCATTCGACTCGTCCGAAGCTGCCAGCATGGTCGCCACACCGACAATCTCGATGCCGTCGATCAGCTCTTCCCGCTGGATGCCCATCAGGTCCATCGACATCTGGCAGGCCTGGATCCGGACGCCATTATCGATGGCGGTTTGCAGCATGACTGGCAGCGAATCGACATTCTTCTTCTTCATGATGTCTTTGATCATGGCGGTGCCTATGCCAGCCATGTGCATTTGGGACAGTTTAGCCTTTTGGGTGCCGCGTGGCATCATCCACCCGAACATCTTCTCAACCAGGTTCTTTTTAACCTTTACCGACTCGTTCTTACGGAGCAGGTTCAACCCCCAGAAGGTGAAGAACATGGCGCATTGACGGCCGGAGGCGATCACACCGTTGGCGATAATAAAACCGGCGATGGCTTTGTCCATTTCGCCCGAAAAGATCACCATGGTCTTGTTCTGCCCCAAAACTGGCCCAGCCTCTTTTTTGGCGAGGCCTTTCTGGATCCGAGCTTCGATCACGCCTTTTTCGGTATCGATCGAGAGTAGGCGGTTGCCGGTTGATCCTGCCCAGGCTTCCACATCGCTGGTGAAGCCAAAATCGGTGGCCTGGACGGTGACGATATCGCCCTCATCCACCTCTTTGATCTTGTTATACAGCTTGAGGATCGGCCCCGGGCACTGCAGGCCGCAGGCGTCGACAGTGAATTGCTTGCCTTCCATCAGTGAAGCAGGTGGGATCTCACGCAGCTCTTCACGGCTGTCGATGGTGACATGCTCATAAACGTCAAAATTAGACTGGCGTCCCACAGCGTGGGAATAGGTTTTATAACCGCCCGTCAGGTTATAAGCTTCGAACCCCAGCTGGTTGAGGGCTCGCGTGGCAAAGTAGGAGCGCTGACCGGTCTGGCAGTAGGCCAGGACGGGGCG
>JAHYJN010000092.1 GCA_019428905.1 Candidatus Brevefilum sp. | reverse complement strand
CTGGCTATCGGCTGTTTACCAGCGGAAATCCATCTTCAAGTTCCGCCTATGGCGCTTCCAAATCGAGGATGTGCTGCTGTTCGCCGGATTGATCGTGTTTATGTTCAGTTTTCCCCGCATTGGGCTGCTGGCCCTGGTGGTTATGCTCTTGTATTTAGGTGTGCTGTTCGTCAGAAGGCTGTTCAATAAAATTCATGCATGGTTGATCCGGCAGAAAAAGTTCAAAATCAAAGATTCCGTCTTGGTCCGGATAGCTTTAGCCATGGTCCTGCTCACACTCACCCTGGCGGTTATTTTTGGCGCCGCAGGTGCGCTGATCCGGGTCGCAAGCCAAACCGATTTCCGCTTTCAATTGATCATTGACCAATTGTCTTCAGCCAATTTGCAGGACCTGCCGACCTCTGAAACGGAAATCATCCTGCTGGCGCGCGGATTGGCTTTCTTGGAGCGCACCGTGTATTGGTTCGGGGGGTGGAATGTCTTCGCCGACTATCCCTTTGGTGTCGGACTGGGCAATGCGGGCTTCTACATCATCGATCGGCTGAACAGCGTGGGGTATGGATCCTTTGAAATCCGGAATATCCTGTACCAGGCTGATTCGCTGATGAACACCAAATCCTTCTGGGTCCGTCTGCTGGCTGAGACAGGTTTCATCGGTTTCGGCCTCTACCTGACCTGGTTGTACCTTTTATGGCGGAACAGCACGCTGATCCAGCGCAGCCGCACCCCCATGATGCAAATCATCGGCCTGGCGGGCAAGCTGTTCCTGTTAGCCCACCTGGTTGAAGGCTTCAGCATCGATTCCTTTGCCTTCCCTTATGTATGGGTCTCAGCAGCCTTGATCTCCGCCGGGGGCCTGGTCGTGCGCAAAGAGATCAGGAACGAACTCCAGCTGGGCGCCCAAGCCCACTGACCCAACCCTGTGCGGCTTTCTTCCCAACTTACGCCCGTTTACTGCGTTTCCCGCAGATCAAAAATGAGATACCCCTCCCCCTGTTCGTAGATGGGATAGTTTTCGGATAAAATTTCTTTGACATCGGGCTGCCGATCAAATTCAGAGAAATTCGTGACCAGGAACAGGTCCCTGCCCTCAACGGATTCTGCAAATATGGCCGCCTTATCCAGGTCCATCCCTGCCAATTCTCGCATCACAAAATCGCCAACGGACATCCAGTTAATGGTTGGCTTCCAGCCCCAATAGTCCAAGCGGTAGCCGTAATCGGGCGTGATCGAGACCACAGAATAATCCCGCAGCTTTTCACCCAGTTCAGCATAAAAACCTGGTTGGTCACGATAATTGGCATGTTTGAGGGTCATCCGGGCATCCCAGAAGTTGAACGCCATCCAGAAAAAGGTCAAGCCGGCAATCACCACCAAGCCAAAGGTCTTGCGCCCGGGCAGGTTGTTAATCAACACAGCCGCACCAGCAGCCAATCCCAGCGCAATCGCTGGCGTCAACGGGATCTGGTAATAGTTATGGGTAACGATATGATAGGTAAACACTAAACCATACAAGAAATATCCGATGAAGATACTCAAACCCATCGCCCGAAACCGTTTATCTTTGATCACCAAAGTGCCCGCCAGGCCAATTAAGAAGAACTCGATTCCCAGGGTATTGTTAATCACATCCTTCCATTTGAGGTAATGGAAAGGATCCCGCAGCATATCCGGGAACAGCCTGAAGCTGGTCTGACTCTGCAGGAAGCCCGCCATATACATCCCATATAGATGGTAAATTAGAGCAGGTAACACAGCCAAAATCGCCATGGTGATTACCTGCGGATGGGTGATCGCTTTCAATAACTTTTGATCGGTCAAGATAACAGCCATCATCGCAGGGACGACAAAAAAGACCGCCGGTAATTTCACATAAATCGCAAAGCCAGCGATCAAGCCCGCCACCACGGCGTTGGTCCAGGTCTTATTTTGGACCCACCGTACGACCGCCCACCAGGAGAAGATGATGGCAGCCGTCATCAACGACTCAGGTTGAAAAGAACGGCTCGCATACAACGGGAAGGGCAGCACCATATAATAAGCCAACCCGATCACCCCGCCTTTAGCGCCCACCACATCACGCAACAGCAGGAACAGCCCGATGCCGCCCGCGGTCCAAAAGGAGATCGCCAAAAACCTGGGGATCCGCAGATCATCTGTGCCGACCAGCCGATACCCCCAAGCAGAAAGACGCTCCATGATCGGTGGTTCGATCTGACCTTCGGATTTCCATTGATGGACAGCCAGCTCTCGCCGCTCACCTAAGGCATCATCCAATTGCTCATAATACATACCCCTGGCGATCAACATCGAATGCAGTTGGCGTGTGGGGTGAAAATCCAAGGGCGGGTCTTCAAAATCATAAAATCGGCCGACCAAGCCAAAGAAAAATACCAGGGCCAGCATCAACCAGGCCCAATACTGGTGATCTGTAAAGAATTTTGACAGGCTAAACTTTGTTTTCATCTTCAGGTCGTTCACCTTCTGTCGTTAAGATCCGCTCTTTTCGTCGGTTTAAATAGTTATCGCGCAATTTACTGATCTTGAATGGGCTCAGCAGGGCATAGGCAATTCGGCGCCAATCCTTCAAGGCCACCGCTGGCTTGTGCCAAAAAGCCTGCCAGTAAGCCTTTAACGCCAGGCCGGCTTTACCATCGTTCAAGAGGTAAAACGCATCCAAGCGATGGGCGCCCGCCCGAATTTGGCGTACATGGGCTTCGTAATATCGGGCAAACCGCTCATCTTCCGCCATCCACTGCACCAGGCGGTGCGCTTCCCGGCCAAAGCCCTCAGCTTGCGCCATATTCTTCGCACCTGGGTGCATCCTGGCTGCTGCCCATACCTCACCGGGAACATAGCCCAGCTGCGTATGCAAGGCCATTCTCAGCCACAGATGGTGGTCCAACAGGAAGTGGTAAGCAGGGTCAAGCAAACCGGCTGCTTCCAGAGCGGACCGGCGGAAAAACACGCTCGGCTGCCCCAGGATGTTAAACGCCATCAAATCCACCAGCTGCCACGGGTCATAGCGCATGCGGTTGAACAGCGCTCCCTGGGCATCAACCGAGTCCACATCGCTGTATACCAAACCGACCTCGGGGTGTGCCCCCAGCGCAGCTACCGCCCTGCGAATGGCATGCGGCCTGTACAGGTCATCCGAGTTGATCCAGGCGATGATCTCACCCTGTGCCAGGCGAAAGCCCTTATTAATCGCATCCGCCTGCCCATCATCCGGTTCAGACATCCACCCAGTCAGCCGGTCAGCATACCTGTGGATGATATCAAGGCTGCCGTCCTGCGACTCCCCATCAATGATCCAGTATTCCAGATGCGCGTAATCCTGGGTGAGCACAGATTGAATCGTCGCCTCGAGAAATGCACCCTGGTTGAAGGAGGGGGTGATGATCGAGACCAGCGGATCAGCGGACATCCTTAGTTCCCAAAATACTGATCATAATCCACTTTGGGAAACACCTGCAGCTGCCCCCCAATCGTGGCGTCCAACACCTGGCGGTTGTCCCCAACAAAGGCCTGGTTCGCCATCCTGTAAGCCATTTCCGAAGTCTCCAGGTCAGGCAGCTGCCAGCGGAACCCCTTGCCGAAGTATTGCGGGCTGAAATGGTTGGGGTCGTCACCTTGGGATTCGACCGTTTGGTTGGGCTTGCCTTTCGCAGCAAAGCTGTGGTCCACACCAATCAAAACAACCGTTGAAAAACCCATGTGATAAGCCAGCTGCAAGGCAGTATAAGTCACCGTTGCGCCTTCCCACAACCGCTTGCTGACGTTCTTAGCGAACAGGGGGCCGGTGTAAGTGGTGTACAGGAAATGCAGGTTCTCTTGCGGGGTTAGCCAACGGCGTGCCCGCCATGAGATAAATGAAGGCACAGGTAAAGCCATGATCTCCTGGGCGCATTGCTCAATCACCAGGTCGTTCACAGATAAAAAATACGTGGTTGAAAAGCCCCATTCTTCCCAAGCCAGGTAGATGCGATTCAAGCCAAAGGTAACCTCATTCCGGATTTTCTGCACATCCGTTTGGTTCAGGCTGGGCCCGTTCCCGATAATGACGCACCGTTCGCCTGTGTGAATGTCCTTCAGCGCCCGTAATTTTCGCATGCTGTCACGCCGCCAGGGGTGAAGGTAAGCCTCAAGGCTTTGTGGCGCCCGCTGAACCGCGTCCCAGCTGGTTTGCCCAAACCGCCAAACACCCTGCGGGAGGATTCGTTTGATCAGCTCTTTTTGCTTCATTCTGTGCTCAATCGGCAGGTTGCGCCGCCATCCACGATCAACGCCTGACCGGTCATGAATGAGGACTGGGTGTGATCAGCTAAAAAGTAAATCGAGCGGGCGATCTCCTCTGGCTGCCCCACCCGGCCGTTGACCGTCTTCCGGGCCAGGTTCTCCAACCGATCGACCACCGTCCCATCACCCGAAAGACCCCGACTCAAGCCTGCACGCAGCATGGGCGTATCGACAGCACCGGGCAGGATCGCATTCACCCGGATCTCATCCGGGGCAAACTCGATTGCCATCGCACGCGTCAACGCCAGCAAGCCGCCCTTGCTGGCAGCGTAAGCGGCGATATCCGCCGAGGTGGCAACAGCGTGCACCGATGATACATTGACGATGGCGCCGCCACCCTTAGCTTTGAGTAAGGGATGCGCCAGTTTAGCGCCCAAAAACACCGAGCGCAGGTTGGAGGCCATCACCAGGTCCCATTCCTCGGCTGTGGTATTCAGCAAGGGTTTGGCTATTTGGACCGCAGCATTATGCACAACCGCGTCCAGGGTGTGGGTGAAGGCAGCTACCTGTTGATAGATGGCTTCAATTTGCTCCGGCAGGGAGATATCCGCTTCAATATAAACCCCATCTTCGGGGAAGCCCTCATATTTCGGCTGGCGGTCAACGCCGATCACCCGCCAACCATGCTCTGCAAAAACGTTCACCGTTGCCCGGCCGATCCCCCCTGCCGCGCCGGTAATTAATAAAATCCTGGCTTCTGTTTCAGACATGATATTCTTCCTTATCATCCAAATTCACACGATCCATACTAAGAATTGATGGGCGCAATGCTTCAAGCCGCAACTTGCGCCTTGAACACCTCCAGCCGATCTACATCCAATTCGAGGCCGATTAACAGGTTCCTGAGGGTGTTCCAGTGCACCCGTTCCCAAAACAAAGGGCTTGAATTGGAGTTATGCGGTGCCAGCATCACCTGGTCCATCTGGCGCAAGGGGCTGTCCAAGGGGAGCGGTTCAACTTCAAAGACGTCCAGGGCAGCGCCGCGCAGTGATCCGCTGTGCAAAGCATCAACCAAAGCGCGTTCATCCACAACCGGGCCGCGCGCCGTGTTGATCAGCACCGCAGTCGGTCGGCATAGGGACAGCCGTTCAGCGTTGATCAAATGGTAGCTGGTTGGGTTGAGGCTGCAGTTCACGCTGATGAAATCCGAGCGGGCCAGCAAATCCTCCAGGCCCGTCATCTCCACGCCCTGCTCCAAAACGAAATCAGGCGCGATCTCCACGATATCATTTCCTAGAATCTTCATTCCAAAGGCATGCGCCCGACGGATGACTGCTTTGCCAACGTTGCCCACACCGATCACGCCCAGGGTGCTTTCAACCAGGGTTTTGCCGTTGATCTTATCCCAGGTCCCCGCCTTAATGGTGTCATCCAACCAGGGCAGCTGGCGCGAGAAGGCCAGTAGATAACCCATCACGCTCTCAGAGACAGGGACGGTGAAGGCATTGGGGGTGTTACCAACCATCACACCAAAATCGGCCGCGGCTGCCTGGTCAATCGAATCGATCCCGGTCCCCCATTTTGAAATCACCCGCAAGCGCGGTGAACAAGCTTCGATCACCTCCCGGGTGTAGCGGTCGTCACCACAAATCGTCCCATCAAAAGCGCCGGCGTGGGCCAAGATCTCTTCCTCAGAAAGCCGTTCAAGAACGACCGGGGTGATCAGCGCCAGGTCAAAAGCTTCCAGTACCGGGCGAAAGCGCTTCATCTCTGGCAGCATATACGGTGCAGAAATCAATACCGTTTTCATAGATTATCTCCAATATTCAGGCATCCCTGGGGTGTCAGCTAAGGCTCACCATTAAGCTGCAGAAAAAGCGTTTCAGCAACGGTGAAATCCAATTCTTCGTCAATATCCCAGGCCTCAATCGAGGGTATCTCAAACATTAACGGGCGGTAACCGAGCCGGTTTCGCCGAGTGAGCAGGTTTTCACGTGTAAAGATGTACACGCACGAATTTTCCTCGTACACCGGCGGCAGATCCTGCGTGCGCAGCAGGATATCAGGATTGTGGTTGATCGGGCGCCCCAGCTGGTCCCACAAGCGGGTGTGTATGCGGGTCACGCCAAAGAGCGAGTCATATTCGGGAATATTGTCAAAAAAGGTGTGGACCGCCGCCGAGACTGTTTCTGGTCGCAGCAGCGGGTTGGTTGTGTGGGTCTGTAGGTAATAATCCGCTTCGATGGCACCGGTATCATGGATCAGGATCTCATTCATCGGGACGCCATCCCCGCGTAAATGTTCAGGCCGGGTGAGGGTTTTGACCGTCGGGAAGTGCTCAGACAAACCCGCCATCACCTCCGGGCTATCGGTATCAACGAGGACATCCGCTAACTCTGGGACAGCAAGCAATGTCCGCATGATATGATGAAAGAGCGGCTTGCCCGCCAAGGGGCGATAATTCTTTCCAGGCACCCGCACGGAATGGTGCCGCATCGGGACCAGTGCAACAATTTTTTGAGTCATATCCACATCCAAATGCGCATTTTTCTTCGTTTACAAGGTTTTGCCCAGGCAGCCCCGCTGCTGAAAGGTGCCCTCAGACGCTGGGTAGCTACGATCCAAATTATAACCCGGAAGAGAGGCCTGTCCTCAGACCAGGTTGAACGAGGAGCCGTTCCGCGGGGTTAAGGCAGGATAAAGTCTTTACCCTGCAGCAATCCATGTGTAATCACTTTAAACGTGTCTGAATGCTCGGGTAAAAGGTCTTGTGGCTCAAACGCTTTTAACCGTACGTAACCCGGCAAAACGCCATCGGGCTCAAGAAATTCGTCAAAGGGCAGCGAGGTTCGATAGAGCTGGTAATACAAGAATCGGCGGG
>JAHYJN010000018.1 GCA_019428905.1 Candidatus Brevefilum sp. | reverse complement strand
GTTGGGCCGGGACGCTGGGGAACCTCCAACCCTGACCTGGGCGTCCATGTGGATTATGCGGATATTTTCAACTGCAAAGCCCTGGTTGAACTCTCCGGTGCAGGAATAGGCCTCGCGCCAGAGCCTTCCCTGGGCACCCACTTCTTCCAGGACTTACTGGAAGGCGAGATCTTCCCCCTGGCCGCCAATATTGGTGAGGACGAGTTCAACCGAGACTTCTTCTACGACACCCCGAACCGGCTGGCAGAATGGATCGAGGTCGAAGCGCCCTTATTCAACACCTTACGCCTGATCAACGTCAGCGACTTTAAAGAAAACCATCACCTCGAAATCGTGATGAACGGGGAAGAGGGCCGCGCCCTGGCGTTCTTGTGCGAAACAAGCTGTGGGAGAAACGGACGCCTGCAATAAAGGTAAGAACCGGTCTCCACAACGGGGTCAAGGACGATTTTCCCGGTCGGCTAAAGAAACAAAGGCATGCTGCGCATTCATAGCGTACCAGCAGCCATCCAAACCATACACCACCCCCGATCCCAGCACCGCAGCCCAACGGGCAATTTCGTAGGCCAACAAAAGGCCCAGATCAGCAAGCTGTGCCTCAACCAGCTCGACCGTGACCAGTTCACGGGTACGCATCAGGCGTTCACGCACATCAGCGGATACAGGGTTCTCAGCAAAGCCCAACAAGCGCTGCCTTCCTGCAGATGTCAACGCATCCCAACGTGTCACCACCAGCGGCGGTTGATGCTGGGGCCCATAGCGCAGCACAAAAAAGGGCACTGCGTTCCCCCTGTTCATCTCAAGGCTGAGTTGATCTAAGGCCGGCTGGATCAATCCCGGGTTTAACCCGTACTGCGCACACAGGGTGTGATAATTAGAGGTTGTGATCGCTGCTAGCAACGACTCACCGGAAAACCGTCCCAATGGTTTTTGATTAAAGATCATAATGTGATAAGACATCCCAGCTCCACACGCATCGTTACACCCAAACCCACTTCAAAAATACCAACCTTACCTGGCAATGTTTCACGTGAAACATACCCAATATACCTTAAAATCAGCAGCCCATGTCCATTTGCAATTTCCAACCCCAGCAAGCGATGTTTCACGTGAAACATCCTGTGGTAAGATACGCTTACACCCCAAACGACCCGGGAGAAACGACGATGATTAAAATCAACGGCGCCCATGGTGAGGGCGGCGGGCAGATCTTGCGTAGCAGCCTAACCCTTTCCGCCCTGACCGGGATGCCCGTGCATATCCATCACATCCGGGCGAACCGCCACCAACCCGGCCTGCGGCCCCAACACCTGGCTGCTCTCAAAGCCATCGCCAAACTGACCTCGGCTGAGGTTGCCGGCGCACAGCTCAACAGCGGTGAAGTGACCCTGATCCCGGGAAGTTTACGCCCAGGACGCTACCGCTTTGACATTCCCACAGCCGGCGCGCTGACCCTCGTCCTCCAAACCATCTTCCTGCCCTTCAGCTTCGCCGGGGGCACCACAACCATCACTCTCACCGGCGGGACGCATGTGCCCTGGAGCCCCATTTTTCATTACCTGGACGTCCAATGGCTGCCGGTAATGATGACCCTTGGTTTTCGTGCGGAGCTTTCGCTGACACAAGCCGGTTTTTACCCGCGCGGCGGTGGTGAAGCCCTGGTAAAAATCTTTCCCGTCAAAGAACTGCATCCCTTGATCTGTATGTCCCGCGGTGAGCTCAACCAAATCCGCGGACTTTCTGGTGTAGCTAACCTCAAAGACGAGATTGCGAAACGACAAAAACACCAGGCGCTGCGCCGCCTATATCCGCTCTGCCAGGATGTTAAAATTAACACCCTGCAGGTGTCCTCGCCTGGCAAGGGGACCTTCATCCTGCTGCAAGCGGACTTTGCTGATGGGGGCTGTGCCTGTTACACGGCTTTGGGTGCGCCAGGTAAGCCTGCCGAGCAGGTGGCGGACGAAGCTGTTGACCAGCTAGTGGTTTTTTTGGAGAAGGAAGGTTGCGTGGACCCGTATCTGGCTGACCAGCTGCTGCTGCCGCTGCTGCTGGTTAACGGACAGTCAGCGTTTCGCGTTCATCCCATCACCCCGCACCTGCTGACCAACGCCCATGTGATTGAGCAATTCCTGCCAGGCAGGGTCAGCATCGAGGAAGGCCAGGATGGGACCGGGACCGTCGTTGTCTCAGGCGGGGGCGTCAAACGCTAGCTCAAGCGCTAACGCGTATTATCGACGAAGTACAATATTATTTAATATTTTTATTATAAATATTTATAAATTGTGGTACTTCCACTAACAGTCTCACCCCATTTTACGGGCGGGCGATCAGCTCTTTGGACGCTGGTAACGGGCGACCGTCTAAGGTCTCAAATTGGTACCCGTAACCTGCCAGCAGATCAATCGTCAGCGCGTGCACATCTCTACCATGAGTATCCAGGAAAATCAGCGGACGATGCGTCTCGAGCAATGTCTTTGCACCTTGAAACACGGCGTATTCCGCCCCTTCCACGTCGACTTTCATGATATGCGGGGGATCAATAACCCCCTCCGCCAGCATATCATCCAGGCGCACCTGGTGCACGCTGACCGTGCCGCTGTCCGAAAGGTGCCCGGTAGCAATGCTGACCCCCAGGTCAAAGAACGCTTCGCCCGCTTGATCGGAGACGGCTGCTTCGAAGATTTCAATCGTTTCAAAGCGGTTGAGGGCTGCGTGCCGGCGGATGAATTCAACGTTTCTGTGCAGCGGTTCAAAGGCGTACACCTTGCCTGTAGGGCCGGTCAAATGGGCGGCTAAAAGGCTGTAAAACCCCACATTGGCGCCAATGTCATACACGACCGTTTGAGGCTGGATCTCACGTTCAAAGGCGATCCGTTTGCGCATTTCGTAACTGCCCAGCCAATACCCATGCTCGCCTGCCCCCACAACCCACTTCTTACCGCGTAATTGCCCTTGCAGAATGGGCATAACCATGTTCTTAGGAATGAGGCGCAGCGGCAATCGAACGACACGTCCCAAAAAGCTGCGATAGTTGATCTTTGAAAAATCCATAACCTAAATCCATTCTGGGTGCAGGCCTATCTGATGGAAATATACCCAAACTCCTGCACACTGTGGAGCAATTATACTTGGCGTTCGTGATCATAGACCGATGGCGATCGAAACTTTATTAGCAATCCTCACAAACACCAACTAAATTTGATCATCGGATATAATCATAGTCGGTTTGCACTAAAACCCTAGAGGCATTAATCAATGAATGCTAACCAACGCCCTGTAAAATACCCGCGCCGCGTCCTGGTCCGCAAGGGGATGACAACCCTGGGAAAAGGTCTGCTCGCTTTGCTGGCAAACGTCGAAATCCAAGGCAAGGAACGGCTGCCCAAACACGGCCCGATGATCCTGGCTGGCAACCACGCGGCAGTCCTCGAGGCGGTGATGATGGCCGCCTACAGCCCGGGGATGGTCGAGTTCATCGGGAATGGCGATATCCCCTTTGACCCAAATTACGCCTTCATTGTCAAAGCGTATGACCTGATCCCGGTCAACCGGGGCAACCTGGACCGCCAGAGCCTGAAAACCGCCTTGAGCATCCTCGAGCAGGGTGGCATCCTGGGGATCTTCCCTGAAGGTGGCATTTGGGATGCGGGCCAGATGGGCGCCCAGATTGGGGCAGCCTGGCTCAGCTACCGAGCCCAGGTTTCCGTCATCCCGATTGGATTCGGCGGCATTCAAGATGGTTTGGGGCAAGCGTTTAAATTCAGACGGCCAAAATTGGTGATGAATGTGGGTGAGGTGATCCCGCCAGTGACTTTAGGCGAGGATGATATCTCCATGAAAGCCAGCCTTGAGAAATCTGCCAACCTGATTTTAGAAAAGATCAAAGACCTGGTGCCGAAAGAAGACCTGCAGTCCTCTCGCAAGAAAGCGGATGAAAGCTACCGTTTGAAGGTCAGCGTGTTCGCCAATGTGCTAGATCCGCCCCTTTCCCTTCCTGAACACCTCCGGGTAAAGCACGGCGCAGCTTATGCCCGCTTCCTGTATAACTCCACCATGCTCGATGTTCTGGTACGCAATCTCCACCTGCCCCTGCACCCCCTGGCGCTGGTAGAGCATCAGTCCGATTTAGGTCCGGTGATCGCCGCCTGGGATGCCATTCTGGGTTACCTCAAAATCAATCCGGGCTTTTTCACCTACCGCTTTGGGATGGAGGAAGGTTTGGCAGCTCAAGAAGCTATCAAAGAATTACGCCAATTAGCGGTATGGGTACAGGAAAACGGCTATGCCCTGACGCTTAAACCGCTCCACAGCTACCGCAATCTCAACACAGGTGCTGAAGTGATCGAACGTGGCGGTAGCTTCCCGCGCAGCATGCGCACCCTGATGCGGAAATTCCCAGGCTGACACCTCTCCAATTTCATCCCTTTACCCAGCAATGCCATAAATCCAGGCGCATATTTTCTCCCGAGTCTCCTTTAACGCACGCCCTTCAACAATCGTCCCCAGGATGACGGTAAATCGATATTGAATTGTCCGTCCACGACCGGGACGATCTCGCCGGGATCCAACAGGTCTTCAAAGGACTGCAGATTGCCAGGGAGACTTAGATTTATGTTAACCGGCCTTTGTTCGCTGTTCAACATCACCAAGATCACTTCATCAGAGGACTGGCGCAAAAACGCCAATTGCTGATGGTCAACGTGCAGTGGTTGATAATCGCCATGGCGTAGGGCCGTTGAGTGGTGACGGATGGCCCCTAATTTGCGGATCACCTCGACCAGGGCAGGCTGCGGGGATTGGCGATCCATGTGGTTGAGGTCCAGCGAAGGTCTTAATGGCGCATCAGAATGTCCCCCTTTGACGCCTTGGATGCCCCACTCGCTACCGTAATACACGGATGGGATCCCCGGCATGCTGAACAGCAACAGGTACAGCGGGTAAAGGTGCTCACCTTTGACCAATTTGCTGCCCACCCGGTCGACATCGTGGTTATCGGCAAAGTTATACAAATGGATCCCCCGGTAAAGACCTTGCTTGCCAAACTGGCGGTCCAGGCTGTAAGCAACCTCAAAATAATTGCTGGCATTCAAGCTGGAAAACAACCCCTTATAACACTCATAATTGGTGACAGAATCCAAGGTTTGCGGGTTTGCCCAATCACGGTAATCGCCGTGGACCACTTCACCCATCAACCAGAAATCTGGCTGGCGGGCCTTGACAAAGGAATGCAGTGCTCGTAAAAAATCGAGGTCGATACAGTCCGCAGCATCCAACCGCAGCCCATCAATGTTGAAGCGGTCCATCCATTGTCCAACGGCATCAAACACATGCGCTCGCACATGGGGGTGTGCCAGATTGAGCTTCACCAGACTGAAATGCCCCTGCCAACCTTCGTAGCGGAAGGGATCACCCATCGGGCTGGCTTCACCAAAGCGTAAGTGCTGAAACCAGTCTACATACTTCGACGTTTCGCCATTTTCCAAAACATCCCTGAATGCCCAGAAATCCCGCCCGACATGGTTGAATACACCGTCCAGCACCAACCGCATACCCCGCTGGTGAACCGCTTCTGAAAACCTGGTCAGCGCAGCGTTGTCACCGAGGCGTCGATCCACCTGGTAGTAATCACACGTATCATACCCATGGCTGGATGACTGAAACACCGGGCCCAAATACAGCGCATCACAACCCAACCATCGAGCGTGATCCAGCCATGGATGCAGCCGGTCGAGGCGCTGCTCCATCGGCGCAGTCAAGTCATTGTGGGCTGGTGCCCCGCTCAGCCCCAGGGGGTAGATATGGTAGAAAATGGCATCGTGGTACCAAGCTGTATCCATCAAAGCATCACCTCATAGAGTATATTTACCGGTAGGTATAATATGAATAAAAAAATTACAGCCCTAGCTGAAGATTCCATGCATGAACTGGTGCACGGTCTGGTAGACCAACTCATCTGTCAAAGTTAGTTCATCATTCAGGTACAGCCCGATCGTGGCGTTGATCGTACCTAAAAAGCCTGCCGCATAACGGACGTGCCGTCCCCGTAAATTACCGTGATCGTCGGCTGCCTGGATAAAAACCCCTTCCATGATCTCTCGCTGCTGATTGGCAAAGGGGCGGATAGCCTGGTTGGCCTCGCTCTCCGGGGGTGAAAAGTACATCCCTAACTGCATGCGATAGTAAGATGTTGCGTGTTGAGCATAGGCAAAATACGCCCGGACGATCGTTTCAAGGGTAAAAACCAGATCTCCCTGGTAAATTGAAGCGCGCAGGACCTCGGTTAACAGACGGCTGCCTTCTCTTCTCAATAAGGCTTCCAATAACCCGCGTTTGCTGTCAAAGTAATGGTAGAGCGTAGGTTTGGTAACGCCGACTGCCTCCACCACCTCACGCACGCCGACCGCATCGTAGCCGCGTTGGCTAAACAGATCTAAAGCGCAATCCAACAAACGTTGACGGTTATCCATACTTATATAATATACCGATCGGTATATTTTGTCAAGTGTCTTAAATCTCTGCAGTTTTTGTGATTTGTGCGCTATCCCCCATGCCACGCATGTGTGGCGTTCAGGAAGCCTCTTCAAACTCCTGGCGGTAATAGGCCGTCCCCGCCACCCCAGCCATGGTGTCAACATCAATGATGCGGATCATAAAGGCTTCAACCGGAACGTCCTTAAAAGCACACCGAATCCCATGGGCGCTGGCTTGTGCAAACCCAAAACGGGGGTAATAAGCCGGGTGACCGAGCACAATCACAAATGGGTGGCCCGCTGCTTCCATGATCTGCATCCCCGCCTGGCACAGCGCTGAGCCAATGCCTTTTCCCTGGTGTTCTGGATGAACGGCCAATGGTCCCAGCCCCATACCTGTGACCGTCCACCCTTCTAATGGGACAATGTTCGCCGGGGAAAAGAGGACATGCCCGACAACCGCATCCCCTTGCTTGGCAACCAGCGACAGAATCTCAGGGCAATTCCTCCGCAAACGATCCACAACGTCCGCCTCATAATCGCCGTCAAAAGCAAGCTGGTTCACAAGGCGGATACCTGGGATGTCCTCAGGTACTTCTTCTTCAATGGATATAGAATCTGGGAGTATGCGTATCATCTTATCCATTATAAACGTTATGAACCGTTCTTGGGATACGAATTGGCTGGGCGCTTGCGATAATTGCGGCTCAATCCATTGTCAAACTTGGCTAAAAGCGTGTGTGCCGATTTAGACCACTTGTGTGGTGATCTCAAACTCAGGTGGATGCTCCAAGTGTTTCTTGACCGCACATAACTGGGCCGATCGAATTAACGATTCCCGGTACTTTTCAGGAAAATCTGGGGGCACCTGGATTTCCAGATCTATCTTTCCCACCTGCCCAGTGGAAAAGTCACGATGCACCCGTTGCAGGATCTTGATGCCATCTGTCGGCAGTCCTCGCTGCTGGCAAAACCCCAAAACGTAGATGCCGGCGCAAGTGCCGATCGATGCTAAAAACAGGGCAAACGGCGTCGGTGCTGACCCGTTTCCACCCCCTGCCGAGGGTTGATCTGTCATCACAGTGTAAGTGCCAAAATGAGCGTCCACACGTGCGCCCCCCGGGAAGTCAATTAACATTTCCATTATGTTATCCTCAATTCATTAATTTCCATTTTCAACAAATTGGATGCGATTCGAAATAAAAGGTTACAAACGTTTTTAAGTTCACTGTCGGGATGTTTAAATCTATTCACATATATCAGGTATTGAATCTTTAATTCGTCGTAATCGTAGGGGCTGTGGATATGTGGAGAAAATTAAACGACCTGCTGGCCGATCATTGAGCGGCGGTGTTATTCGGGGTGACTTCCTTCAACCCGACTAGGTAGGCGTTTTAGAAAGAGAGCCAATAGCGGTTTTTCAGCAGGAATTTCTCCACAGCAGGTTGTGGAAAAACTGGAGGATAAGTCGAAAGATTCTCCTCTGAAGCGAAAAAGAAACCTTTTGGGGGCATTTCTTTCCCACATTTATCCCAATCAACACGGCAAGATTTATGGAATATTTGAGCGAGTTATCCACATTTCGTATACGTTATCCACAGTTTTTGGGTGTTTATCCACAGTTTTGGGGATAAAATGCGCCTTTTCAAAAACGTTTTTACCCCCGAGAATTAGTATACTGAAAAAATTACAATTTAAACACCATAAGTTTGCGCCCAGGATTCGATTAGGACTTCAAGGTTATCTAAGTAAGCATCCAGTGCCTCAGCCTTTTGTTCACGGATCGTGTCGGAGAGTCCCAGTGCAGCTAAGAAAGAATCCCAGGTTTCAATCCTGG
Source organism: Candidatus Brevefilum sp. (assembly GCA_019428905.1). Taxonomy (GTDB): domain Bacteria; phylum Chloroflexota; class Anaerolineae; order Anaerolineales; family Anaerolineaceae; genus Brevifilum. The sequence continues at coordinate 40,239 of JAHYJN010000018.1, read as the reverse complement.
AAGAGGGTTCGGGTAATGCCAGGTGAATGTCGAGCCAGGTGCGCAGTAAAGGCCAGACCATGAAGAGGGGGTCGCTGCTGTTGGCCAGAGCTTGAATGCCCTGCAAATAATACGCTTGGCGGGGAGCAGACAGATGTACCGGCGGGGTGCTGGTTTCAGCAAGATCGGTCAGGTCAACCTCAAAGGCGGCGATCCATTCTTCAAAGGACTCATCTTGGATGTTTGTACAGCCCAGCAGGCCAAAGAAGCCAGCCCATACTTCCGGTACGCCCAGCGTCTCTAAACGTTGTTTCAAGGTGGGCATAAAGCGGCGAGTGGTCAGCGGTGGACCGATCAAACCTGCGATGGCATTTGCACCCATCGCTAAAGTGTCTAAATATTGGTTCAGCCATGCCAGGTGGTTGTTTGGGGTGATTTCATTCAAATCCCACCAGCCATCCCGCGCGCGGGTAAGAAAGGCCGTCACGCGCGCCAGCACATTATCTGTCCGGTGGAAATCGGCGGTGACACACGATTGCGCGTATTCAAGCCAATGGTCCGTATCAAATAAAAGGATATGGTTATTGGTCAGGGGGTAGCCCATCCAGGCATCCTGGCGAAATTCTCGTAACTGGTCATATTCATTCTGCACCTTATGATAGATGTCCAGGGAGACTTCGGGTGTCAGAGCGGCCGTCTCTCGTTTTGCTGGCGCAAGATATTTATGCACCAACACCAGGTCGATGTCCGTGGTACCCCCCAACAGGGGATCATCTTCCAACAGTGAACCCATCAAGTAAGCTGCATGCAGATCTGGTTCGCTGCGTTTACGTTGGTTAACCGTGTCTTTGGCAAACTTTAGTAATAAATTATTAGTAATGCGCATTGAACCTCCCCTGGATCATAGACCCATCGGCAAGCTGGCCTGGAAAGGCGCCATTTTTAGCGCCTGGTGAATGCGTTGATTGACATGTTCTAAATCTTGCGGCTTACGAACAAAATCCAGGTCGTTGGTGTTGATGGTCAAACAATTTTGGCCCACATTGTTTGCAAAATACATTTCGTAAGTTTCATTAAGGGTCGCGATGTAGTTGACCTCCATTTGGCGCTCATAAGGGCGGTCCCGTTGTGCGATACGTTGCATCAAGGCCTCGGTATCCGCCTGGAGGTACACAACCAGGTCGGGCCGGGTGATTTTTTCAGCCAGGGCTTCGTGAACCTTGAAATACATATCAAGCTCATCCCCTTCAAGGTTAACTTCAGCAAACAGGCGGTCTTTATCAAATGTGTAATCAGAGATCAGCCAGGGGTTTGTGGACAAGGCTTCTCTCACCCCCTTACGCTGTTGATGATAACGGCTGAGGAGAAAAAAGATCTGGGTTTGGAAGGCATATCGAGCTCGATCCCCATAAAAATCGCTCAAGAAAGGGTTCTCCTCAAAGATTTCAAGGAGGAGGTTGGCTTCAAAAGCAGGACCCAGTAAGCGCGCCAGGGTGGTCTTGCCAACACCAATTACGCCCTCGATTGCAATGTACATGCTGCCGTCTCCAAGAGTTTATCTGTGTTGATATACTATACCATAGGTAAGGAATCCCTGACATCCTTCACAGCGCAACAAAAAACTTAAGCATTGATTTTTGAAATTCTTCCCAGTAAGATGTATTCTATCTGATTGTGTGACAATCCGAACACGATCCGTTATAATAAGCTCATTGATTTTAATGGTAGAGGAATTTCAGGATATCCAATTATTATGTCACCCAGCGGCACCCAACCAACAAAATCCAATCGGTTGAAATATATGATCGGCGGCGGGCTGTTCTTGATCGCCCTGATTTTAATGATCATTAGTGCGACAAAGGCGACTGCTGAATTCTTTATGACGGTCCGGGAACTAAACGAGACGAGGGAAGATTTAACCGGACAGAACCTGCGGGTTTCCGGTGCTGTGATTGGAGAAAGCATCACCTATGATTCAGCGGCAAACGAGCTGCAATTTGTGATTGCACATATCCCGGGTAAGGATGATGAAATCCGGGCAGCTGGCGGTCTGAGCTTCGTTTTACACCAGGCTGTTGTTGACCCAGACAACCCTCGCATAATGGTTATCTATCAGGGAGCGCCGCCAGATATGCTCAGGGATGAGGCTCAGGCGATATTAACGGGCACTCTGAATCCTAAAGGCGAGTTCCTTGCGGAAGAATTACTGCTTAAATGCCCCAGCAAATATGAAGAAGCCGTTCCAAACCAGGTCGAAAATTAAGGCCATATGATTTCAACATTCGGTTACCTGACGCTTGCCCTGGCTTTTCTATTGGCCGTGTATGGCTTGTTTGCGGTAGTTTTGGGCTTGGTCCAAAAATCTGCTGCGTGGACAGAATCAGCACGGTTAGCGCTGCTGTTGATCTTCCCCTTGGTGACGGTCAGCTTGGTTGTTTTGACCATGTTATTAGTTGGTCAGCGGTTTGATGTGGCGTATGTCTACAGCGTGACCAGTTCGGAGATGCCGATCTACCTGCGACTGACGGCCGTGTGGGGCGGACAGAGCGGGTCCTTGTTGTTTTGGTCCTGGCTGGTGGCGGGTTTCTCATTGTTCTTTGCCCTGCGCAAATGGCGAGACGAACCTGATCTTCTGCCCTGGTCGTTGTTGGTAGTGTTCCTCACCCTGGCCTTCTTTTTAATGGTGAACGTTTTTATGGAAACCCCCTTTGAGCGCTTCTGGCATATGCCGGACGGGAGCCGAGTGCTGTCGGTTTTACAGCCTGTCGGGGCTTGGTCCCTGGTGCCCCAGGATGGGCAGGGTCTTAATCCTTTGCTGCGGCATCCCGGGATGATTTGGCATCCGCCAACCCTGTACCTGGGTTTCATCGGGTTTATCATCCCCTTTGCTTTGGCGGTTAGCTCCCTGGCATCTGGGCGGCGGGACCGGCGCTGGGTCGACATTGCCCGACCCTGGATGTTGATCGCCTGGGTTTTTCTCACCCTGGGGCTGGTGTTGGGGATGCGCTGGGCTTACGATATCCTGGGGTGGGGCGGTTACTGGGGATGGGATCCGGTAGAGATCGCTGCGCTGCTGCCCTGGCTGAGTGCAACGGCGTGGATTCACACTGCCATTTTACAGCGGCGGAAGAATCACTTCAAACGTTGGAATCTCGTCCTGGTGATTTTGACCTTTGTGTTCGTCATTTTTGGCACCTTTATCACCCGTTCCGGCGTGTTGTCCTCCGTACACGCTTTTGCGGGAAGTGAAATCGGGCTGCCGATGTTCATTTATACCGCCTTCCTTTCGTTGGGTTCATTGGGACTGCTGGTTTATCGTTGGCGGGATTTGCACACCGATTATGCCCCGAGTTTTGGGTTTACGAAAGAAACCCTCACGCTGTTCTCGAATTTGATCTTGCTGAGCATTTTGATGGTCTGTTTTCTGGGCGTAATTTACCCGATCATCTCTGAGCTGTTGACGGATACCCAGATCACGGTTGGCCCGGCCTGGTATAAGCGCATCACTGGACCATTGTTGATTTTACAATTATTCCTGGTGGGTATCTGCCCCCTGGCAGGGTGGAGCTTGACCAACCTGACCCGATGGCGCAAGCACCTGTGGGTGCTGCTGCCGATTTCGTTATTAGCGCCCCTGGCGGCATGGTTCTTTGGGGATGTCCGAGGTGGGTTGGCGCTGTTGTGTATGTGGTTGGTGTCCTTCAGCGTGGGAGTCCTGATTGCTGATTATCTGCAGGGGGCAGCCAGGGAAAAGGGCAGTGCGGGGGGGAACATCCTCAGTGCCCTTTGGTCACCCATCCAGCGCAATCATCGGCGTTATGGCGGGATGCTGGTTCATTTGGGGATCGTCTTACTGAGTTTAGGCATCATCGGCATTGAAGGCTTGCAGCAGGAGACGCAGTCGACGTTGTCGCTTGGCGAAACCGTCAATCTAGGCGGTTACAGTTTCAAATTTGAAGGGCTTGAGCATTTTGAAGAGGCAGACGGTCGCTTGGTCACTGAGGCACTGTTATCTATCACCAGGGACGGGAAACCTATCGGTGCGCTTTACCCGCAGCGTGAGATTTATCCGAATATGGGCTTGGCCATCACACAACCCGGACTGCGGAGCAACCTAGCTGTGGATCTGTACGCAGTCTTGATCGATTGGCGGCCGATCTCACAAGATGAAGCCACTTTCAGGGTGTTTATCAACCCGTTGGTCACCTGGTTGTGGGTGGGCACAGGGGTCGTGACCCTCGGCACTGTGGTGGCGCTCTTGCCGGACAAGCTTCGGCGAAAATAAAAGCGGGGCGCAGGGGGAGGGCATTTTGAGCCAGCAGACCGACCAACAGCCTTGGTGAGCCTGCCTCGAGTGGGTGCTGGCAATTCCATTAGCGGGTGTGCGTAAAAATCCTAACAATTCAGGAAGATTAAGCCTGATCCGATTTTCTAGCGTGGGTTAAGCGCGCTTCTGCTGTGTTTATCGTGATGAATGTCTGATGCTAATTGTCGTAGGGGGTGCTATCATTTGTCTGACAATTAATTTCTTTTGGAGGAACACATGACAGAACATCCCCCCATCACCTGGATTGACAACCCCCGCGCTCGCACGATTGAGCACAGCCAGGCCGTCGACGAGTTTTTCCCATCCGGGATTTCCCGTGAGACGCGTGCTTTCCACAGCCGTATTCCTGGGTACACCGTTAGCCCGCTTAAAAGCTTGCCCCGCTTGGCGGCCATGCTTGGGCTGGGTGGTATTTGGGTCAAAGACGAATCTTTTCGGCTGAGCTTGAGCTCCTTTAAGGTTTTAGGCGGTTCTTTTGCCATGTACAGCCTGGTCAAATCAAAACTAGGCGTCAAGGAGCTGGATATTTTCTCTCCGGCATCAATTCAATACATTCGCGAGAAACTGGGAGATTTGACCTTTGCTGCAGCCACGGACGGTAATCACGGTCGGGGTGTGGCCTGGTCGGCTTCGCGGCTGGGGTTTAAGTCTGTGATTTATGTGCACAATAAGACCTCCCAGGCCCGGATCCGCGCTATTGAAAGCAACGGCGCCAGGGTCGTGGTGATTGAGGGCACTTACGATGATGCTGTCCGGCAGGTGAACGAAGATGCCCAAAAGCACGGCTGGGAGGTCATTTCGGATACATCTTGGCCGGGTTACGAGGATGTGCCGCGCTGGGTCATGCAGGGGTATACGACCATGTTCTCCGAAGCCCAGGAACAGCTGGCTGCCCAGGGGATCATTAAACCCAGCCATGTCCTGGTCCAGGCGGGTGTGGGTTCGTTGGCTGCTGCCACGCTGGGTTTTTACGCCCAGTTGTTTGGGCCTGGTCGGCCGCGCTCAATTGTGGTTGAGCCAGATAAAGCCGCCTGCCTGTTCAAGTCGGCTGAAATCGGTGATGGTCAACCCTACAGCTTCAGCGGTGACCTGGATACGATCATGGCCGGTTTGGCGTGTGGCGACCCGAATCCCCAAGCCTGGCGGATTTTGTGGGATACCACAGATGCCTTTGTCAAAAGCCCAGATTATGTCGCTGCGAAGGGGATGCGCGTCTATGGTGTGCCACTGGCCGGCGATCCCTTCGTGGTCTCTGGCGAATCGGGGGCTGCCACCCTGGGCGCCCTGATGTTCATCATGCAGCGACCGGAGTGTGCCCCTTTGCGTGAATCCTTGGGCTTGGATCGACAATCTGAGGTGCTGTTGATCAATTCCGAAGGCAATACCGACCCAACATATTTCCGCCGGGTGGTCTGGTCTGGGCGGCACCCGGTCCCGGACGCTTATACAACCTTTGACGATTAAAGGTTAAACCAGCACCTGAAAGGCAGCCGTCTGCTGCCGGCTAAAGGTTCGTCACCCTCAATACGAAATGTGTGGTCAGCGTCTCTTTAAGGCATTTGCCCTAAGGGGACGCTGATTTTTTGGGATTTGAAAAGCTGGCATTTTGTAATTTTTAAGATGGGCTCACAACAAGAATTGAGTGGAAAGTGATGTTTTGTCACGCCAGGGTGGTTCCTGGGAGGAGTTGTCGCAAATGCGTTTTTCTACTTTGGTTTTGAGTCTGAATCCTTTCAAAGTGAGCGGTCTGGATGATGTGCCGCACCGCGCTTTTGAAGAATTTTGAGCGGCCGCTTATAATTTGTCAAAAGTGAAAGGCTGTTTCTGGGCCAGGTAGATCGCAAAGTAAATTATTGAAACGAAACCATACATCCTAACCAATTGTTTATTGAAATTTCGTATGAGGACCCACCCCAACCCTGAAGCAAAGCGAAACACCCGAAGCAAAGCGTAGGTGTGCACCCTACTCGAAGCGTGCTTCGCAATAGGAAGGGGTTTAAAGTCCCTTCCTTTCAGGGAAGGGATTTAGGGATAGGTAGAGAAAATAATTTCAAGATAATCCTATTGCTTGTGTGTGAAATTTCTTTGAAATCCAACAATTATTCCCACTTGCTCCCGAAAATAGAAGGATTTTGGCTAGATGTAATTATGCTTAGAAAATTTTTAGACTTTGCGATGCCCTGATTTCTAGGCTGATCGCAGATGACTTTTTAATCTCTTGTGGTATCCTTATCCAAGGAATGTCAACACTTATTGGTATGGGATGATGTTGCGAAAACTTACTTCTTTCCGTTTAGAAAAACATTTATTTTGGTTATTGATGGTGTGCCTGTTGTCTGGTTTGATCTTGGTTGATCGGGTACAGGCCAGTACCCCTTCTGATGATGAAGTCAACCGGATTGCCAGCCAATTATTCTGCCCGATATGCGATAACATCCCCCTGGATGTGTGCCCGATCGAGGCCTGCCAGCAATGGCGCGAGTTAATCCGGGAGCAGCTGGCTGAAGGATGGACAGAAGGGGAAATCAAAGCTTATTTTGTCGCTCAATACGGGGATCGGGTCTTGGGAGAGCCGCCGCGGGCCGGGTTAAACTGGCTGCTGTACCTGGCGCCGCCGGTGGTATTCTTGGTTGGCTTTATCCTGCTCCTGGCAAAGATGAAACGCCAGCCGCAACGACCCGACCTCCAGGGGAGAGCGCATAAAGACCCTTACCTTGAACAGGTCGAGCGCGACCTGGCAAATTTAGATCAAACGTCATGATGGCAGATTCTGTTTCTAGTCCAAACAACAAGCGTCGGGTGAACTTGTGGGCTGTCGCTGCTTTTGCCGGAGTGCTGTTTGTCCTGGTGTTGATCGGTCTGCGCCTGTTTCAAAATGATTCTTCGCCGGTTGAACTGGGTAAGAAACCCCAAGATTTTACCCTAACAACCTATGATGGCGATGTGATTGATACCGCTGACCTGCGCGGCAAGGTGGTGCTGGTCAATTTTTGGGCATCCTGGTGTGCGACCTGTGATGAAGAGGCCGCCCTGTTAGAGCAAGCCTGGCAGGTCTACCAAGCCGATGATGCCCAGCGGGTGATTTTCCTCGGTGTGGCTTATATGGACACCGAACCTGCCTCACGGGCTTACCTGGCAGAATATGGTGTGACCTACCCCAATGGACCCGACCTGCGCGGTGCTATCTCCAAGCGCTACCAGGTCAATTCTGTCCCCGAGACGTATATTTTAGACCCTGAAGGCACGCTGCGGTATCTCAAAATCGGGTCGTTTATCTCACTGGACGAGATCATCTCAGCCGTCGATGCTGTTGTGGCGCTGGTATCGAATTAATCAATGTTGACACAATGACAAGGCAAAAACACCACAATGCGTTTATATCCGTTGAAGGCCTGACATACGCCATTGACGGTCAGCCCATCCTCTCCGATATCTGTTTTGAAGTCCAAGTTGGTGAGCGGGTGGCCGTGTTTGGTCCATCCGGTGCGGGGAAAAGCACGTTGATCCGCTTGATCAACCGTTTGGACGAGCCTACTGCTGGAATGATCTGGTTAAATGGCGAGGATTACCGCCAGATTCCACCTGGCAGCTTACGCCGTCGATTAGGAATGGTAATGCAAGCCCCAAATTTGTTCCCTGGTACGGTCGCAGACAACCTGTGTTTTGGTCCGTCCGCACACGGTGAAACGCTGACTGAAGCTGAGATCCGGGCGCTCTTATCCGGTGTCGACCTGGTCGGTTATGAGAACCGCAATGTAAGCAGCTTATCTGGCGGTGAGGCGCAGCGGGTTAACCTAGCTCGTACCTTGGCGAACAAACCTGAAGCCCTGCTGTTGGATGAGCCGACTTCAGCCCTTGACCAAGCGGCAAAAAATGAGGTTGAGGAGACGATCAAAGCGATCATTAAGTCACAGAACATGACCTTTATCCTGGTCACCCATGACCGGGCACAGGTTGAGCGCTTAGCGGAGCGGGTGCTGTTGCTTGAGGCCGGTCAACTGGTCGCAGATGGATCGGTCAAGGAGGTGTTGGATGCTCGCTCGGTGGATTGACAACCAGGTCTGGTTGGGTGCAGCCCAGGCGGGGGTGACGATGGTCGCGGCCTTGTTGGTGGTCTGGCTGACAGGCCGCCTGAAGCTTGGGCTAAAGAAGGAGATCTTAATTTCCTTAGGACGTGGTGTGGGACAAATTGTCCTGGTGGGTTTTCTCCTGACAGTCATCTTTAGCGCGGACTTGTGGATTGCCGTACCGGTCATTCTGGTCATGATTGTGGCCGGCAGTGTGATGACCATTCGGCGGGTGCGCAATATCCCCCATGCCCTACGGATCTCTTTTATCGGCATCTCTGCCGGGGCAGGGTTGGTGATCACGGTGATGACCTTGATGGGCGTGATCGAACAGGAGCTGACCTCAATCATCCCGATCGGCAGCATGATGGTATACGGCGCGATGAATACCAATGCTTTGATGATGGAGCGCTTTCGTTCGGAAGTCACCTCCCATGTTGGGCAGATTGAAGCTGGTTTGGCGCTGGGCGCTTCGCCAGAACAGGTCATCCGGCCTTATTCCCGGCGAGCAATTTCGGCAGCGTTGACGCCTAACATCAACGGTTTACGATCTTTAGGGATTGTGTGGATCCCGGGTGCTATGGCAGGGATGGTGTTATCGGGTCAAAATCCAGCCTATGCCGGGTTTTACCAGTTTGTGGTTTCCGGTTCCATCTTTGTGACGGCGGGTATCACTGTCTTGATCTCGATTGTGCTGCTGCGCAGCCAGGTATTCTCACAAGCAGAGCAGCTTTTGCTGCGCTCGGAAGCGGATAACTGATCTGATCCACGCTGCAGAATGTTGCATAATGAAACCGGAGTCAGACACATAGTGTTTCGATTGAGAACCAAAAGTTTAGGTCAAAGATCACCAAGTGAAGGGTAACCCGTGAAAGACCATTACTATCTGGATGAAGATATTATTTTCCTCAACCACGGTTCGTTCGGTGCAACGCCCCGCTCGGTGATGGCGGCGTATTGGGACTGGCAGGTCCGCCTTGAAAGCCAGCCTGTCCAGTTCATAACACGCGAAATGCTGCCCGCATTACAACACGCGCGGCAAACCCTAGGTGATTATTTGAATGCAGATGCGGATGACCTGGTCTACATCCCCAATGCTACTTTTGGCGTCAACATCATCGCCCGTTCATTGCAATTGGAGGTGGGCGATGAGATTCTGACGACAGATCACGAGTATGGCGCTTGTGAGAATATCTGGAATTTTATGAGTCAGAAGAACGGCACAGCCCTTGTAAAGCAGGCGGTTCCTTTACCCCTGGCTTCCCCTACTGAAATCGCCGATCATTTCTGGCAGGGGGTGACAACCCGTACCAGGGTCATTTTCATCAGTCATATCACCTCACCAACGGCCGTACGGTTGCCGGTTGAAATGATCTGCAAGCGAGCCCGCGCAGCAGGTATTTTGACCATTATCGATGGCGCGCATGCGCCTGGTCAGATCTCACTCGATTTAACAGATATCGACCCGGATTTCTACGTTGGCAATTGTCATAAATGGATGCAAAGTCCAAAGGGGGCCGGATTTCTGTACACTCGCCGGGAGCTACAGGCGCGAATAGAACCTTTGGTGATCAGTTGGGGATGGGGTGAGAACGGATCATTTACATCCGGGAAGCCATATTTGGATTATTTTGAATGGATGGGAACCAATGACCCGTCTGCCTATCTCTCTGTTCCGTCCGCCATTCAATTTCAGGAGCGACATCATTGGTCAGCAATCCAGCAGAGGTGTCAGCACATCCTGGCCGTTGGGCTCAAGCGTATTGACAAACTGACCGGGCTGGAAAGCGTCTATTCGGTGCGGGCAGCGCCGTTTGTCCAAATGGCAGTGGTGCGCTTGCCACAGGTGCGGGACCTCTCCGCATTTCAGAGCCAATTGCTTCAGGAATACAGGATTGAAGTGCCCTGTATCGAGTGGAAGGGACAGCATTTCATCCGTATTTCGGTTCAAGGCTATAATACCGAGGCTGATTTGGACGCGCTGGTAACCGCAGTTGGCGCGTTGCTCCCCCTGCATAAAGCTTGAGTAAGCATTAGTTTTCCGTTTTTGGTCAGAATCAACTTATTTATCAAACTCTGGCAACGACCGGAAATTGATTCAACCCGGATAACTACAGGGGCTCTTAGCAGCGCCTGTATAGTTTGGGGTTACAGCGGCCAGATCCAGGGCACCATTAACACTGCAATCCCGTAGATCAAGAAAGTCAGGATAGAACCGACTTTGACGAAATCGAAGAAGCGGTAGTTACCCGGGCCGTAGACCATCAAGCAGGCGGGTTCCAGCGGGGTGATGAAGGAATTGCTGGCGCCGATCGCAATCATGATGGCAAAGGTGCGCGGGTTGAAGCCCAGGTGGAGGGCAGCTTGCATCGCAATCGGGGTGATGATTACTGCTGCAGCCTGGTTTGACATCGGCTGGGTGAGGATCAGCGACAGGAAGAAGAAGGTGGATAGGAGCAAAATCGGGTGCGATAAGCCGATTAAGCCCACGATTTCATCAGCCAGCAAAGAGGCCAGACCGGTCACTTCCATGGCCTGCCCTAAGGCCAGCATACAGGCAATCAACAGCCAGGCGCCCCAATTTACCTGTCGGTAGGCCTCTTCCGGGGTGATACAGCGGGTGATGAAGACGACCAATGCGCCCAGCATCACACCCACCGGCAGCGTAAGAATGTTAAACGATACCAGCAGGATCACACCGCCAAATATTCCCAGAGCGAGAGGCGCTTTGTTCGTCTCTGGCATCACATCCAGTTGACCGGAGACAACCCTGAAGTTGATGTTTTTCCCAAGGCCTTGGATTGTCCCCTGGTTGCCCTGCAGTAAGAGTTGGTCACCGACCTGCAGCCTGGTCAGGCTGATGCGTCGGCGGATGGTCTCGCCCTTGCGGTTGATCCCCAGCACTTGTAAGCCGTAGCGTTCCCTGAAGTTCACACCGCGTAAAGTCCGGCCGATCAAGGTTGAGCCGGGCAAAAGGATCACTTCAGCTAATGATAAGCCTTTCGTCATTTCCGATTCTTGTTCAAACTCACCGGTAAATTCAACCAAATTCTCTTCTCGTAAAGTGATCAGGTTGTTTTTATTCCCCTCAATCAACACGCGATCTCCCGGCTGAAGGATGGTGTTCGCGCGTGGTTCAACAGGGATTCCGGTAGCTTTTAAGATCCGCAAGACGTACAGGTCATATTCCTGGCCTAAACCGATCTCATTCAGTGACTTGCCTGCCCAAGGCGAAGTTTCAGTCACCTTAAATTCTGAGCAATAGGAGAGGATATCCTTTTGCAGATCATGGTCTTCGGTATCCCGGACTGGGATCAGGTGCCGCCCGATGAAGAACATGTACAGCAAGCCAACGATCAGGATGGGGATGCCGACCGGAGTCAGTTCAAACATGCCCAGAGGGGGCAAGCCATATTGGGTCAGCAGCCCGCTGACGACCACGTTGGTCGAGGTGCCGACCAGGGTCACGGAACTGGCGAGGATGGTCGCAAAAGCCATCGGCATCAACATTTTTGAGGGGTGGATTTTAAGCCGTCTCGATAGGCCGATGGTCATGGGTGTATAAAACGCTGCTGTAGCGGTATTGGAGATAAACGCACTCAACAGGCCTGCTGAGCCCGTGATGATCCAGAACAGTTGGTTTTTGCTGTTGCCAACCGATTGAAAGATCTTCCTGGAAAGGATTTGCACAATTCCCGTCCGAACCAGTGCTGCGGTTAGAATCAGGATTCCCAAGATCATCATGGATGTATCGCTGCCAAAGCCCTCGAAAGCGATGGTTGCCGGCAGGATGCCGGCCAGGATCAGGGCCATCATCAGGCCCAAGGCAATCACGTCTGCCGGCAGGGTTTCAATTGAAAACAGTACCAGGGCTGCAATGATCAGGATGATGAGTAGAACCATAGGAAGGGTCATCTTCGGGTCTGCCTTTGATCAGATACGGCTGTCAGGTAAGATTATAACGTGAAAAATTATCAAAACGACAGCAAGAAAGACAAATAAATGCGCATTTGGGAACTAATTTGAGGTGGGCTTCGTTAATTAAACCAGGCAACTGGCATTCTAACGCTATTCTTAATGGTGTGCAGTATAATCGAGACCTATGATGAACGAAAAACAAACAACAAATCAATCAAAAACATTACTGAGCCGCTTGCTGATGGCATTCCCGCTCACTTTGGTGGTTTTTATCCTGGTGCTGGTGATCGCCTTATTGGGGTTTGAGGCCGTTTATGCGGATCGGGTTTATCCTACCGTGTATGTTCAAAATATCGACTTAACAGGGATGACCCTTGAGGAAACAGACGCTGTTCTGACTGAGGCGTTGCAATATACAATGGATGGTCGGATTGAATTTACCTACCAGGATTCAGCCTGGGAGATGCGCCCGTTGGATCTGGGTTACCGGATGGACCCCAGCACCAGTGCGGAGCAAGCTTTTTCTGTCGGCCGCGAGAGTCCGTTCCCGATTAACCTGGTTGAGAAAGCCCGAGCCTGGTTCACCGGAGTGCAGCTTACCCCTGTCGCCCGTTACGATGAGCGGGTTGCCCTGGCTTTCTTACAATCGATTGCAGCGGAAATCGATCAGCCAATGATCGAGGCCTCCCTGAGGCTGGAAAACACGGATGTGGTGGTGGTCAGCGGCCAGGTAGGGCGTGAGGTCGACATAAGTGCCACCTTGGGCGCCATTGCGTCTTACCTCCTGCAGATGGAGAACGCAGTTATCCCCCTTGTGGTTGAGGAATCATCACCGGTGATCATGGATGTCGGTCCCCAAGCGGAGCTGGCGAGGAAGATCCTCAGCGAGCCCCTGGTGTTGACCGCACCGGCGGTTGAGGGTGAAGAAGAACGATCCTGGTCGATTGCCCCTGAGGACCTGGCTTCGATGCTGGTGATTCACCGGGGCGATGGTGAAGACGGCGAAAATGGCGTCTACCAGATTGGGATCAACGAGAGCCTGATGCAAGTGTACCTGAGCAGCCTGGCGCCCGGCTTATATGTTTACCCGGTCAATGCCCGGTTTATCTTCAACGATGACACGCGTGTACTGGAAGTGAAAGACCCGGCTGTGATCGGGCGTGATCTGGATATTGAAGGAAGCATTGAGTATATCAATCAGGCATTACTGGATGGTGCGCACGAGATCCCATTAACCTTTCAGACCCTGCTGCCGGCTGTGACAGATGATGCCACCGGGGAAGAACTGGGGATCACTGAGCTGGTCCACCAAGAGACATCCTATTTCTATGGGTCAGATCCGGCCAGGGTGCAGAATATTCGCGCCTCCGCGGCGCGCTTTCACGGCTTGCTGATTGCACCGTGGGAGACCTTTTCCATGGCCCAGGCTTTGGGCAACATCAGCCTGGATAACGGTTACGCAGAGGCACCCATCATCTTTGGCGGGCAGACCATCCAAGGCATCGGCGGTGGGGTGTGCCAGGTGAGCACCACCCTCTTCCGGGCGGCCTTTTTCGCTGGCTTCCCCATCAATGAGCGGTATGCCCACTCATACCGCGTTGGTTATTATGAGCAGCGCAGCAACGGTGTCCGGGATCCTCGATTGGCCGGTTTGGATGCAACTGTCTATGTGCCAATTGTGGACCTGAAATTTACCAATGACACGGACCAGTGGCTGTTAATGGAAACCTATATGGGAAATTACTCCCTGACCTGGAAGTTTTATTCCACCAAAGATGGGCGCACCGTGAACTGGCAAACCACGGGTCCAACAAACATTGTGAAAGCACCTGAAGATCTGTATCGTGAGAACCCTGACCTGTCAAAGGGGACGATCAAGCAGGTGGATTATTCTGCCGATGGCGCTGATGTTAATGTGACCCGCACGGTCTACATCAATGACCAGGTGTATTTCTCCGATGCCTTTTTTACCCGGTTCCAACCTTGGCAGGCGATCTTTGAGTATGGACCCGGGACAGAGGGCATCCCTGAGCCGGGTTCGGATTGAAGCGGTATGGTACAATCTTCTCGCTCAGCCTGGGCGCTGGTAGACGTAAAAAATAATTTGGATTAAAATTACCCCAATCAGCCCAGGTCAATCCCTGTGGATGTTTATTTGGAGGTTTGATGGTTAACCAAGAATTGCTTGATATGCTTCGCTGCCCGAATTGTGTCCAAGAAAAGGATGGGCTGCTGAATTATTACAAAGAAAGCTGGCTGATATGCCAGGATTGTCACCGGAAATACCCCATTGTTGATGATATCCCGGTGATGCTGATTGATGAGGGCGACAAATGGATTGCGATCGACGAATCAGATCTGCCAGTACCGCCGCCACCCATCGCTTAATCCGCTCTGAGTGGATTAGAATCTCAAATTATAAATAATCACTGTTAAGTTTGTTAGTTTAGCGCGAATTACGCCTGTTTGATCCATCATGTGATCATCAGAAGGGATAAGACGATGTCCTTCTTCAAAAAAATTACCAATCAATTTCCTAAAGACCGACCTACCCAAATTGTTCTAGGTGCTTTGCTGCTGTTTGGGGTCGTCGTTGGTTTCTTCGGGTTTCGTATGGTCAGAAGCGTGGTAGCCTCAAATCAAACATTTGCTTTGCCGGGAGATCCTGTCCTTCAACCTGAAACCAGCGCCGGATCCGAGAGTGGGGTGTTACCGATCTTTGAGGACATCCCGGCGGCCAGCCTGCCCGCGCCGGAGACTTGGGATGGCATCAGTCGGGTGAACATCCTCCTGATGGGCTTGGATTACCGTGACTGGGAAGCGGGTGAAACACCCCGCACCGACACAATGATGCTGCTCACCTACGACCCCTTGAGCAAGTCTGCCGGCATGATCTCCATCCCGCGTGACCTGTGGGTGCCGATCCCCGGATTTGATTACAACAAGATCAACACAGCCTATTACCTGGGAGAAGTTTACAACTTACCGGGGGGCGGCCCAGGTCTGGCGATGAAAACCGTTGAGGAGTTGTTGGGTGTGCCGATCCAGTATTATGCCCAAGTTGATTTTCAAGCGTTTGTGGACTTCATCGATCACATTGGCGGCGTTAAACTGACTTTAGAGGAACCCATGAAATTGGATCGTCGTGGGCCGAACAACACGGTCACCATTGAGCCAGGCCTTTACACCCTGCCGGGTGAATATGCCCTGGCTTATGTCCGCACCAGGACGACAGAAGGGGGAGATTTTGACCGCGCCATGCGCCAGCAGAAATTCATCATGGCAGTGCGCGATCGGATCCTTGAATTTGATATGATGCCTAAACTGGTTGCCAACTCGGGAAGGATCTACAACGATATTTCTGCCGGCATCAACACCAACCTGAGCATCAACGAGGTGATTAAACTGGCCTGGTCGGTAATGGATATAAATCGTGACAATATCACCACTGAGGTGATCAGCAATCTGTATACCACGATGGCTGAGTCGGAGGATGGATTGGATATCCTCAGGCCTGTGCCTGATAAAATCCGCCTGCTGCGAGACGATGTGTTCGGTGAAGGGGATATCCTGGGTCCTGTGGCGGAGGGCGAAATGCGGGAAATTATTGCCGAAGAAGGGGCGCGTGTTTCGGTGCGCAACGCATCATCCCACGCGGGTTTGGCAGCACGCACGGCGGACTGGCTGCGTGAACAAGGTTTCAACGTTGTTGAAGAGGCCAATGCTGAATATACAATCTTCAGCCAGATCTACGTTTATAACGGCACCCCCTATGCGCTAAAATATTTTGCTGAGGCGGCAGGGATTACGTCATTAAATATTTACTACTATGATGATGTTGACCTGGGTTTTGACCTGATCTTTATTCTCGGCGATGATTGGGCCAACAACAACCCCATGCCTTAAAACTCGCCGTAACAACTTAACGCGCGTAGGGATAACGCATCAGCAGTAGGACTGCCTGAGCAGGTGCAATTCAAATAAGAATTAACAACAACCCCGTGGATGTGACCTTAGTAGCAGGTCTCCGCGGGGTTGCTGGGTTAAAATCTTGGGGGTGACAGCGGACGGAAGCCGCAAGGGTTACGGCAGTGTTGGTAAACGATCGATAGGGGCAAAAACCATACCCACCAGACCGCGCCCGGTATGGGCGCCCAACACTGGGGAAATCGAGCAGTCAGGCTGCCAATCGCAATCGATTAAGGCATCCGCAGCTTCATGCAATTGGGCGGCACCTTCAGGGTTATCGGCATGACCGATCTGGGCTTTAAATCGTGTGCCTTCTGGGAATTTCTCAGCCACATAGGCTGGGATAGCTTGAATCGCCCGTTTGAAGGTGCGGCTTTTGGCCAGGTCGGCATATTTGCCGGTCGATTTATCGACGCCGATGATCGGTTTGATCCCCAGAAGCGAGGCCAGCAGCCCTTTGAGGTGGCTGATCCGGCCCCCGTGGATCAGGTAGGAGAGGTCAGGCAGGGTGAAGACCATCTCGGTAGCCTGGCGAACCTTTGTCATCAGCTCGAGAATGTTCTCCAGCGGCCAGTTTGCTTCGATCGCCTTAGCAGCGGCTTCGACCTGCCAGCCCATTTCAGCTGAAAGGCTGCGGGTATCCACCAGGGTAATCTTGGCGTCCGGCAGCTGCCCAGCGGCTGTTACTGCTGAGTTGTAGGTGCCGCTCAGGCCGGAGGAGATGTGAATCGAGAGGATTTCCGGATCGTCCTTGAGGATTTGCTGATACATTTCTAAAAATTCACCGGGTGATGGTGTGGAGGTAATGGGCATATCAGCGGTGTTTTCCAGCAAACCATAGAATTCTTCCGACTGGATATCAATCCCACTGCGATAGGTTGTACCGCTCAGGGTGAGCTTCAAGGGGAGGGTATGGATTTTGGCGCGGTCTAATTGCTGGGGGGAAAGATCATAACCGCTGTCTGTCACTATATTCATCTGGTATTCTCCTGTTTCTAACGAATAAAGTATTTGTAGCCTTTACCAGAATGTTTTCGATGCTGGGTTGAGTCCGGAAAAGGTTTTTCAGTATACCCAAAATTAATTAAAAAGGGGAACCGCTGCTCTGCCAGGATAAAAAAGATAACACCTCAGCGTGCGAAGTCCCCTTCAACAGCATGACTGCCTGGGCAATTATAAAAAAAGAGACATTCTGTTTTGAATGTCTCTCCATTGAGGGGTTGGTTGTTATTTTATTTGATGGCGTAAGTCAGGTTGCATTCCATGGTGATGGTCAGGGTGCCGGCTGCGATCGGAACAGCTGCTTCTGCTGCAAAGGCGCCGCCCTTGGCGTCATAGTAGGGGATGGGCATGCTGCCTTCGTACACATTGATGTTGATGATCTCACCCAGTTGGACGCCAGCAGATTCTGCGATGACTTCAGCTTTGGCTTTTGCCTCTTGGATGGCCAGATCACGGGCTTCAGCGACTGCAGCCGAGCGATCATCGACATTGAAGGAGATCCCATAGATCGAATTTGCACCGGCCTCTACCACAGCGTTGAGGACCTGTCCGAGGCTTGAAAGGTCACGTACGGTGACGTTCACCGTATTTTCGACCACGAAGTAGCGCCCTTCAACTTGACCGGTCATTGGATCGTAACGCTCGCTGGGATAAATGTTGAAGTTCGAGGTTTGGATATCCTTATCTTCAATGCCCAACTGCTTTAAAACCCGGGCGATGGCATTGGCCTGTGCTGTGTTTCCATCCAGGGCATCCGTCACGACCTCGGATTCAGAGCGCACACCGATATTGATGGTGGCAATGTCGGGGACTATGGTCACCCGGCCGATACCATTTACGGACATCGATCGAACACTTTCAGGGGTAGCTGCGGAAGGTGAACAAGCTGCCAGTAAACCGAAAGCCACCAGGCTGAACAATACAAGACTTAATTTTTTAATCATTTTGATCCTCCAAAATTAGATAGTTTATGCTTTGTTTGCATTTGCTACATTAGACGTAAATTATGCGGTGGAAGTTCCAGTTTTATTAGGGATTTTGTAACTGCTCAGCATCCACTCTTTATCGGGTGATGAATGTCATCCGATTGTGCTTATGCCATTCCTATTGACGGCTGTACCAATCTCGGATATGGTTAACCTCAACGAAGCAAGTGTGGAGCAGGCATGGTCTTCATTCAGGGACAACTGAGCGAGGATACACGCGGGTACTCATCCGAGGTGCCCGCGTATTTTTTATTATAATTAGCCGTGTGAAGCATGTGCTTAGTCATGTTGAAAAAGGTTTAGTCCTTCACCAATCAAAATCAAATAGGAGAGATTATGGCAGAAAATACAAACGCATTTGCAATGGCTCAACAGCAATTTGATCAGGTTGCAGACCTTCTGGGGCTCGATCACCAGATTCGTGAGATGCTGCGTTGGCCGATGCGAGAATTTCACCTCCGCATCCCGGTGCGCATGGATGATGGGAGTATGCGCGTGTTCCAGGGCTATCGTGTGCAGCACAACGATGCACGCGGTCCTGCGAAGGGTGGTTTGCGCTTTCATCCAGCTGAAACAGCAGATACAGTGCGCGCCCTGGCCATGTGGATGACCTGGAAATGTGCCGTGGCAGATATCCCTCTGGGCGGCGGCAAAGGCGGTATCGTGCTTGATCCGGCGACCTTATCCCAGGATGAAAAGGAACGCCTGTGCCGAGCGTTCATCCGCAGTATTTGGCGAAATATCGGGCCCCGACAGGATGTGCCTGCGCCAGATGTTGGTTCGAATCCCCAGATGATGGGCTGGATGATGGATGAATATTCCCTGATCACCGGGCAGTACACCCCGGGCGTGATCACTGGCAAGCCAGTGGGCGGCGGTGGTTCCTTGGGGCGTACGGAAGCGACCGGATACGGTGTCATTTACACCGTACGCGAAGCGATGAAGCAGCTCAAGATGGATTCAACCAAGACCTTAGCAGCCATCCAGGGCTTTGGCAACGTAGCCCAGTACGCTGCTGAGGGGTTCATCAACCAGCTGGGCGGCAAGGTGATCTGCGTCAGTTATTGGGATCGCGAGGACCGGGCGGCCTATACGGTCAGCAAAGCGGATGGCATTGACCCGGACTTCCTGATGAGTATCACCGATCAGTATGGCACCATCAATAAAGACCAGGCGATCAAAGCGGGGTACAAGATCGAGGACGGCGATGAATGGATTGCCAAAGAAGTCGATGTCCTTATCCCGGCTGCCCTGGAAGGGCAGATTAACGGCGAATCAGTCCATCGAGTTCACGACCGCGTGAAGATTTTAGCGGAAGGCGCTAATGGTCCCACCACACCTGAGGCGGATGCAGTGTTAAAAGAGCGCGGTATTTTTGTGATCCCGGACTTCCTGTGCAATGCTGGCGGCGTGACCACCTCGTATTTTGAGGGCGTCCAGAATGACATGAACTTCTACTGGACCAAGACCGAAGTGCTTGAGAAACTGGATGATAAGATGACCCAGGCCTTTGACGCTGTGTATGAGATGTCCCGTTCGCAGGATGTCTTCATGCGTGATGCCGCTTATATGGTGGCGATTGACAAAGTGGTCAAGGCGATGGAATTGCGCGGCTGGATCTAACCAGCGTTGCGTTGATTTAACATGTTTTGCATACCCCCGGTTTGGTTGACCGGGGGTTTTTTCTTGTGAAATGACAAGTAGCTATTGTTGGGGAGAATTGGATTGTCACATGGGCGGCTTCACCACCGCACGTGACCAAGTGTCCTGACCAGGGGGATAATTAATGATTCGTACTTATCATCGCCTTCTCAGACTTTTCAACACCCGTTTCAAAATGTTGGAAAAATTCTAAATATATGCTATAATACTTGTGAAGGCAGCGTAGTAGGATGCCCCCCTCATCCTTTACGCTGTCTTCATTTGTTTTCGCTCCCATTAATCAAAAAGGCTGCCCCAGCTGAGGCAGCCTCATTATTCACTAATTTACTGTTCACCATTCACAGGAGCTTACGCTTCCCTGAATTCGCCTTCGACGACGTCTTCATTATCTTTGCCCGCTTCGCCTTCTGGGGTTGATTGTTGACCGCCAGCTTGGGGTGTCGGACCCGCTTCCTGGTAAGCAGCCTGGCCAATGTTTTGCAGTTCTGCTTGCAGGGCATCGATCAAACTTTGCATGCGAACCCGGTCTTCACCCTGGAGTGCTTCACGCAAGTCGTTGACTTTGCTCTCCACGCTGGAGCGCTGATCTGGGGTGATCTTTTCGCCCAAATCTTTGAGCAGTTTTTCAGCCTGGTAAGCCAGTTGATCACCGGAATTTCGTAGTTCAACCAGGGCTTTGCGCTGTTCGTCGACAGCACGATTTTCGGTCGCTTCCTTGACCATCTTGTCAATGTCTGTTTTATCGAGGTTGGTGGAAGCCGTGATGGTGATCTTTTGTTCTTTGCCGCTGGCTTTGTCCTTGGCGGTGACGTTCAGGATGCCGTTGGCATCGATATCAAAGGTCACCTCGATTTGAGGGATGCCGCGCGGCGCAGGTGGAATGCCATCCAGGCGGAAGCGGCCCAGGCTCATATTATCCCCGGCCATGGGGCGTTCGCCCTGTAATACGTGGACATCCACGGATGTCTGGCTGTCTTCAGCCGTGGAGAACACCTCTGTCTTTTTAACCGGGATGGTGGTGTTGCGCTCGATCAACGTGGTCATCACGCCGCCCAAGGTTTCAACACCCAGGGAGAGGGGGGTCACATCCAGCAGGAGCACGTCCTTGACATCACCCGCCAAAACACCGCCCTGGATAGCTGCGCCTAACGAGACCACTTCATCCGGGTTGACGCCTTTGTTGGGCTCCTTACCGCCGGTTAGGTCACGCACCAGGTCCTGGATCATCGGCATGCGGGTTGCACCGCCGACTAAAACAACCTCGTCGATTTGATCGACCTTCAGGTTGGCATCTTTGATCGCAGCCATGAAGGGGCCCTTGGCGCGCTCAACCAGGTGAGCTGTCATTTGTTCGAACTTGGCCCGGTTCAGCTTGAGCAGCAGGTGTTTGGGACCGCTGGCGTCGGCTGTAACGTAGGGCAGGTTGATCTCGGTCTCCATCACGGAGCTCAATTCGATCTTAGCCTTTTCCGCAGCTTCGCGCAAGCGCTGTAAGGCCTGGCGGTCATCGCGCAGGTCAATGCCCTGCTCGCGCTTAAATTCATCCGCAGCCCAGTTGACGACCACTTCATCCCAGTCATCGCCGCCCAGGTGGGTATCACCGTTGGTGGCTTTGACTTCGATCACGCCCTCGCCCACTTCGAGCAGCGAAACATCAAAGGTGCCGCCGCCCAGGTCGAAGACGAGGATGATCTCGCTTTCCTTTTTATCCAATCCATAGGCCAGGGCAGAAGCGGTCGGCTCGTTGATGATCCGCATCACTTCCAAACCGGCAATCTTGCCGGCATCCTTGGTCGCCTGGCGCTGGCTGTCGTTGAAGTACGCCGGGACCGTGATCACGGCCCGGGTGACGGGTTGACCCAGGTACGCCTCGGCATCCGCCTTGAGTTTTTCGAGGATCATGGCGGAAATTTCCTGGGGAGTATAGGTCTTGTCATTCACCGGGATATGGACGCGGGCATCCCCTGCGGGTCCTGCGACCACTTTAAACGGCACCATCGCTCGTTCGGATTCGACTTCATCATAACGTCGACCCATAAAGCGCTTGATGGACGAGATGGTGTTTTCTGAATTCACCACGGCCTGCCGTTTGGCCGGGATGCCAACCAGGCGCTCGCCGTGTTTGTTAAATGCAACAACAGAGGGGAGCAGACGCGAACCTTCTGCCGTGGAAATCACGGTTGCCGTCCCGCCTTCTACCACAGATACAACGCTGTTGGTCGTCCCCAAATCAATTCCAATAATTTTAGACATGTTTCGATCTCCTCAATTTAAAATCCTTTGATTGCTGAGTATGAGGATACTCAAGCAGTCATAGAAGATCGTTAACAAAATATTGGATTAATATTAGCGTGCCCCCTGAGCGATCAATCCTGGGGGTCGTTCTCCTGATGGTCCCTTGCTTTTCGGGTGCGGATGATTAGGGTGAGGATATAGATCAGCAGGATGCCGAGGATCACGGCATAGCCCAGGATCATGTCATTGAGGGTGTTGGCGGGCATCTCAGTTTTCCTCCTCGGAAAGCGGGTTCTGTAATTGCGCCAGGCGGAAGCGGTGCCAGACCAGGTCTGCCAGCAAGATTGTAAAGGCCAACAGGCTGGCGAACAATGCCGTCAGCATGCGGGGGGTCATGTTGAATGCGGACCCCTGGCCGCCCCCAGTGGCGATCACTACAGGGTGGATGGTGCGGAATAGGCGGATGGAAAAAAAGGTCAGCGGCACAGTCAGTACCGCCAGGATGGCGTAAACGGCCCCCAACCGTGCCCGGGCTTCGGGAGTGGACAGCCCGCCCCGCAGGATGAAGTACGCTAGGTAGATCAAGGCCATGATGGCTGTCGTTGTCAGGCGCGGGTCCCAGACCCACCAGGTGTTCCAGATTGGGCGGGCCCAGATCATCCCGCTCAGGATGGCGATCAGGGCAAATACCAGTCCAACTTCGATGGACGCCAGGGATAGGCTGTCCCACCCCAGGCGTCTTGAGCGCAGGTAACCGGCCCCGGCGATCGCCCCTAAAATAAAACTGAGCATGCCCCCCCAGGCCGCAGAGATATGGAAATAGAACACCTTTTGCACCGGTCCCATGACCGCTTCAACCGGTGTGAAAAACCAGGTCAGCACCAAAACGGCGGACATGAACAGCACAGTGAGGATATCCAGGATGACTAATAAGGATGGTTTCTTGGCCACGTTCATTCCTCCAGGATGGTTTCAAAGAATAGCAGGCCGCCCGCATTGAATAAGAGGATCCCTGCCAGTAATAGGTAAATCCAGCTGCTCACATCGCCCAGGCTTTGACCGGTGAGCACCCCCCGGCTGGCTTCCACAGCCGCGATCAGGATCGGTAGTGCCAGGGGATAGAGCAGCACCGGCAGCAGGACATCTCGCGTGCGGGCTTGGATGCTAAGGGCGGACAGCAGCGTCCCCAGGCTGGTATAAGCGCCTAACCCCAACAGCATCACCAACACCAGGGGCAGCCTGAGCATATTCTGCGGGTAGAACAGGCTGAATACTGGCAGCAAGACCAGCCCGACCAGCCCGGTAAAGCAGAAGTTACCCAGTGCTTTTCCGAAAAAGATCGCAGAGCGGTCCATCGGTGCCAGCAGCAGTCCGTCCAGGGCGTTGTTTTCACGTTCCAGGCTGATGCCCCGGTTTAAACCCAGGGTGGAGGCAAACGCCAGGGACACCCACAGCAGACCGGCAGCCAGGCCGGCTTGCAGGTCTGGAGAAAGCTGCAGGGCAAAGTTGAACAGGAACACAATCGTCAACGCAAACACCAGCATCACCGGGACCCCCTGCCGGCCGCGCCATTCGACTTGGATGTCTTTGCGCAGGATGGTCCAGATTGCAGCTAGGTAGCTCACGCTGGGTTTCATCCTACCTCCTGCAAATAGCGTCCAAGTTCAGGGTCTTCCCCCAACCGATCCACCGGCAGGTGACGGTGGATCACACCGTCCTTCAGCCAGGCGACGTGGGAGGCGATCGTCAGCAGCCGCTGGGGGCGATGGGCGGCTAGCAGGATCGTGCGCCCAGGGGTGTGTAAGCCCTGCAAGGTGTCATCGAGAAAGGCAGCCGCATCCTGGTCCAACCCCGTGTAGGGTTCATCCAACAGCAGGATGGATGGTTGATGCAGGGCAGCGCGCGCCAACGACAGGCGCTGCTGCATCCCGCGCGACAGGGTGCGCACAGGTTGATCCTGGTACGGGGTCAGCCCGACCGATTGGATGGCCTGGATGACGGTGTGCTGCACAGCTTCTACCTGGTAGAGCCGAGCGTAATGCACCAGGTTTTCCAGGGCGGTCAGATCCTGGTAGAACATCGGTTGGTGTCCAACATACCCGATAAATCGACGCACCTGAGGGTCGCTGATTGGGTCAGCGCCGCCGATGGTCACTATCCCATGGTTAGGACGAACCAGGCCGGCCAGGATGCGCAGCAGCGTGGTTTTACCCGCGCCGTTGTCGCCCACCAATACACACAAATCACCATCATTGATCCTCAGGGACAAATGGTTTAACACCGGCTGGTGGTGAAAGCGTTTGACCAGATCGCGCATCTCAATCTGGCTTAAAAGCGTACTCGTCTGTGTTGACATGTGGATTCTATTATAAAGCAAGTGGTAACTGGAGGGTGTTGAAAATGATATTCTTCTCTATAAATATATTACCGTAGGGGCGGACCTCCGTGTCCGCCCAGGGCAACCACGGAGGGTTGCCTCTACGCATTGATATAATGTTGATAATATTTATGGTTAGTGGAAATTTTTATGGATTTTGACAAATGATGATTAATCATTGTTCGTTTTTCAACACCCTCAACTGCTCAGCGTGCGAGTGAATAGGGGAAGGCTATGGCTGCAGGCGATGCCCGCAATGCATACAGAATTTATCGCTCGTCATAACCTTATGGCCGCATTGGGGGCAAATCTCAGTATCCCTTTGAACCGCCTGTTCGGTGGGCTGGTCTGCGTCATTTTCAGCGCTGTATGCCGCAGGTTCGTCGTTGACGACTGCATCTAGCCTCGGGTTGATCGACCGTAGCAGGTCGGCAGCTTGTCTTTTCTTCGCGCTGATCTGGGCTTGGCATACTTCTTTGGGGATTTTCCCAGCCTCGCAGTCATGTTCGATATGATTAATTTCCCTCAAGGTCTTTTCGTATTTTTCCTGGTTTATCTCAGCATCGATGGCATCTTGCCCGTCAGGGGGTTTGATGAGGGGCTTGCTGAGAACATAGCCGGTGGCGAGGACAATCACCAAAATCAGGAAATATAAGAGAAAATCCATTAAAACCTTTTCTTAAAGCAAGTCATTATTGCTCGAGTAATGATTAATAAGATTTTAATATCAAACCCAGGATTTGAACAGGGTGAACAGGGACTCTTAATTAACTAAAAATCGTTTCTGGAGCTTGAGTTGCAAACTAGCTGTTGGCTTTTCGTATTTTGGCCTGCTCGCGCTCGAGCAATTTATCGAAGGTCGCTGCACTTAACTTGGCGACCATTTCAGCCTGGGTCTCGCACCAGATTTCATGCAGCGGGCAGGAATCACCAAATAAGCAACAACTGGGGTCCTTGGTGCACTCATTTAAGGAGATCGGGCCGTCAATCGCTTCGACCACGTCCAGCAGGGAGATCTCTTCCGGTTTGCGCGCCAAGGAAACACCACCCTTTGCACCGCGTGAGGTGTGGATCAACCCGGAAATCTGTAATTGCGAAATGATCTTTGCCAAAAAGGAGGGCGGTATCAGTTTTTCTTTGGCAATCTTGCTTGTGGTGGCTGGCTCGTTGCTGGTTAATTCGTGCCTGGCAAGGTACAGAATCGCTCGAAGTGCGTAATCGGCCTGTCGGGTAATTTGCATGGTTCTTCTCTCTCTTTATACTAAAGTTTAGCATTTCGGGCTGTCAGCTTTAATCAAAAATGGTGATTTTTGTCGTACCGCTGGTTTGTGATTATGACACCCGATTTCTACCATTAAAGATAGAATATGGTGTTATTACCTATTTTATCCAAATTAGGCATTTTTGTAAAGGAATAATAAAGAGGGTGTTGATAAACATAAAATCTAATTATTGGTTAAAAGGTAGGGGCGATGCATGCATCGCCCCTACTAAGTCTATTAATCAAGAAAATCGGTAGCCTATACAGTTTTCAACGCCCTCAATAAAGAGCGCGTTGAAAAGGAAATAGATTAACAAACCCCCCAATTACCTCGCAGGCTGAGTAGTTATAGATGGACACGTATCACCCATGCGGATTATCGTGCCGACAAAATTATCAGCGCTGGATGTAGGCATCTTGGGCTTCGTATAACCAGAAATCGCTTAGAAATCGGCGCAGGATCGCTTATAATGAACCTAGCTGACACAGAAACCGAGATTACCAATGGCTGAACTCGAAAACCTCACCTATTATCATCCCATTACCGTGCGCTTTGCCGACCTGGACCCGCAGGGGCATGTCAATAATTCCGTCTACCTGACCTATCTCGAAAGTGCGCGCCTGGGCTATTATGAACAAGCCGGCATCTGGGGGCCTGAAGCGGGGATAAAAACGGGCATGGTCGTTGCCCACATTGATATTGACTACCTGGCACCGATCTTCTTTGGACAAGCGATCCAGGTGGGGGTCAAGCTGGCCCGTTTGGGTCAGAAGAGCTTCACCCTGGCATTCGTGATTGAAACGGTGCCGGGAAAAGTCCCCCTTGCCACCGGTACCTCCGTGATGGTGGCTTATGACAGCAACGCTGGGCAGAGCATAACCGTCCCACCGGATTGGCGTCAGAAACTAGTGTATTTTGAAGGAGGAAAGCAAACATGATCGCATTACCTGAAATAAAACAGGCTGAAATGTTCGACTTTTTAACCCGGCTGTTGAACACCCCCAGCCCGACAGGCTTCACCGACCAGGCCATCGCGCTGTGCGAAGAGGTGCTGTCGGCCCTTCCAGGCATCCGCCTGGCCCGCACCAACAAGGGTGCACTGGTGGGGACGCTGCCCGGGGAATCGGATGGCCCATGGCGCGGCTTGACCGCGCATGTAGACACCCTCGGCGCGATGGTTAAGGAGATCAAACCTAACGGCAGGTTGAAATTGAGCAAATTGGGCGGGTATGCCTGGAACACGGTCGAAGGGGAGGGCGTGACCGTCTTCACCCGCTCGGGTGATACCGTCCGGGGCAGCCTGTTGGTCACCAAGGCCTCTGCCCATGTGCACGGGGGGGATGTAGGCAAAACCGAGCGCAGCGACGACGTTATGGAAGTGCGGTTGGATGCGCGCACGACCAAGGCTGATGACACCCAGAATTTGGGCATCGGCATTGGCGATTTTGTCGCATTTGACCCCCGGGTGGAACTGACGGACGGTTTTATTCGCTCACGGCACCTGGATGATAAAGCCTGTGTGGCCTGCATGCTCTATGCGGCCAAAGCGATCACCGATGCCGGGTTACAGCCTAAGGCAACGACCGTCTTGCATGTCAGCAATTATGAAGAAGTCGGGCATGGCGCCGCAGCCGGGATCCCGAGCGAGGTAAGCGAGCTGATTTCGGTCGATATGGCTGCTGTGGGGGATGGCCAGGCCTCTGATGAATTCCATGCTACGTTATGTGTCAAAGACTCGGGCGGCCCTTATCATCATGGGTTGAGCCAGCGTTTACTGACGTTAGCTGAAAAATTTGAGATCCCCCATAAAATCGATATTTATCCCTATTACGGCTCGGATGGCGAAGCCTTTTGGCGGGCAGGCGGTGATGTGGCCTTGGCTTTGATCGGGCCGGGGGTGGATGCCTCCCACAATTACGAGCGGACGCATACCGAGGCTTTGGTGGCAACAGCCAGGTGGTGCCTGGCGTACCTGTTAAGTTGATCTCTCCCTGCTGGATGGATAAATATCAAGCGGCTGGCTAATGATTTAGCCAGCCGCTTTTGGAGAGGAGAGAAAAAGATGCGTGTTTGTACTTAGTTCTCCGGGGGGAGGAGAACGCTGTCGATGACGTGGATCACGCCGTTGGAGGCAATGATATCGGTGATGATCACCTGGGCTTCATTGAGGTAGACCATGCCGCCTTCAACTCGGATGCTGACACTTTCACCCAGCAGGGTTTCGGCTTCATCGAGCATGACCACATCTTCGGCCAATACGGCGCCAGAAACGACATGGTATAGCAGGATATCGGTCAGGGCGGGGATGTCGGCTAGCAGGGCTTCTACTGTGCCTTCGGGCAATGCGGCAAAAGCCTCATCCGTGGGTGCAAACACCGTGAAGGGGCCCTCACCTGATAAGGTATCGGCCAGGTCAGCTGCGACGACTGCGGCAACCAAGGTGTTGAAACGGCCATCAGCCACAGCGATGTCGACGATGGTCTGTGGTTCCGGTTCGGGTTCTGGCTCGACAACTTCGGCGGGTGCTTCGGTTGGCATAGGGGTTGGCTCAGGGGCTGCAGCCGGGGCACAGGCCACGATCACCAGGGCCAGGACCATCACGATAGAGAATGCGAAAAGCGATTTTTTATTGAACATTTTATGACTCCTTATTTCTATTGTGTTTAGTTTGTCTTTCTTCATGTTTTTTGTTTATTTGATCAGTCGATATTTTCCAATTGATTGTACAATGTTTGTATCATTTTTCTTATTTTACGCTCCTGTTCATATTGTTTTTGTATATTGTTTTTCTCACTATGGGTATGGGTGTTTTGGGGGATGCAACCAATGACTTGTATAACCTTTGTAAAAGTCAATCAAATTTCCCAACCTCGGCAGATTGATGTATACTCGAAGTGTTATGCCCGATCTGACGCACCGCTTACAATCTCACGACCTGGGTTTTTTGGAAATCGTGGCCGAGCTGTGGGGTGTGGAACTTAAAGCACTGGATGCCCGGGGCGCAGTGCCGCCCCTGACCCGGGCTTTGCTCAACCCATCACTGGTGGTTGAGATCGTCGAAGCTTTACCAGGAAACGCCCGTCAGGCATTGGATGCCCTGGTTTTGCATGCCGGCTGGCTGCCCTGGGCGCGCTTCATCCAGAAGTTTGGACCGCTGCGCGAAGTTGGCCCGGGCAAGCGGGACCGTGAAAAGCCCTTTCTTGACCCGGTCTCGCCAACTGAAATCCTGTGGTACCGAGCCCTGATTGGGCGCGACTTTCTGCGCCGGGGCGGTCAGCTGCAGGAATGCGCTTATATTCCGGATGATTTACTGGAAATTCTCCCGCCTGTCACATCTGATCAACCCCAGCCGCCGGGCAGGCCTGCCTCACCGGGTGAGACCGCCCATATCCAGCCTGTTTCGGACCGGGTTCTTGACCATGCCTGTACCTTGCTGGCCGCCTTGCGCCTGGGCGATCCCCGCCGCTCCCCGGGTGTCGCAACCTGGCAGCCGCCTTTTCGGGTGGTGTATGCCCTCCTGGCGGGGATGAAGTTGATCACGTCAGGCGAGCAGCCAGTCCCAGAAGATGCCCGGCCGTTCCTGGAGATGTCTCGCGGTGAGGCCCTGGCCTGGCTGGTGCGTGGCTGGCGTGAATCCGCCCGGTTTAATGAGCTGCGTCTCATACCTGAGCTGGTGTGTGAAGGCGCCTGGCGTAACGACCCTGTAACAGCACGCGAATGCCTTCTGGCCCACCTAAGCGAGGTTCCCGAGGGGGCTTGGTGGAATATCGATGCTTTTGTCCGCGCGATCTTTGAGGTTGAACCGGATTTCCAGCGCCCGGCTGGGGATTTTGACACTTGGCTGATCCGGGATGCGCGCAACGGTGATCCCTTGCATGGCATCCAGCATTGGGAGCGGGTGGACGGCGCCCTGATCCGCTACTTGGTCACCGGACCCTTGCATTGGCTCGGATTGCTAGACCTGGCCTCCCCAGCCGAAGGGGAACGCCCCACCGCGTTTCGCTTTTCAGCCTGGTCAGAGCGGCTCTTATTGGGTCAGCCCATCACCGAGCTGGATCCGGAAGATCAACCCCTGGCTGCCCTTTCGGACGGCACCCTGACCGCTGGATCACACACACCCCGCCTGGCGCGCTACCAGGTCTCCCGGTTTTGTGGCTGGATCGCAGAAACGGAGGCCCTGTACACATATCAATTGACCCCGGCCTCCCTCAGCGTTGCAACTGCGCAGGGATTGAAGATCAGCCATTTAGAAACACTGCTGAATAAGTATGGTGAGGCGCCCCCGCCCAGCCTGATCGCGGCTTTGCGCCAGTGGGACCAGAAAGGCGGCCAGGTGCGCATTCACCCGGCGGTGGTCTTGCGGGTTGAAGATCCCCGCATCTTGCAGGCGTTGCGGGAATCAACCGCCGGACGTTTTTTGGGTGACCCCCTTGGGCCAACGGCCGTGATCCTCAACCCCGGGGTCGAGGAAAAGGTGTCAGCCGCCCTAGCCCGCCTGGGATACCTGTCCGATGTTGAGCTGGGACATCAAGAAAACGATCTGACTGACCAGGGCGAATTATAATTAAGACATGACGGACCCTGTTAAAGAGAGACGCTATATCATCAAGCGCCGACCCAGGCGACCCTTTCCGATAAAGCTGATCACGATCGTGTTTGCTTTATGGACACTTTTGGGCTGGTTGCGTTTTGGCCGGGCTATCGTTGAGGGTGAGCTTATCGTGGATCTGCTTTCCCCGGGTCTGTACGGGTACCTCCTGCTGGCGGGTCTGGCC
This sequence comes from Candidatus Brevefilum sp., assembly GCA_019428905.1. Taxonomy (GTDB): domain Bacteria; phylum Chloroflexota; class Anaerolineae; order Anaerolineales; family Anaerolineaceae; genus Brevifilum. The sequence goes on along the minus strand of JAHYJN010000018.1, from coordinate 9,680 downwards.
TGGGGGCTGCTGGGTCCCCCCGTCCTGTGGGGAATATTTAGGAGAACTGGCTGGGCACCGCTCCTGGTGAAGGTGGCGGCCATCTTCTACCCGGGGTTGTACTGGTTTGAGCGCACCCTGTTATGGCAAGACACGAGCGCCCAGCGCAACTGGCCCCTGATGCTGCTGTTGACAGTTGCCTGGTTTGGGCTGGTGGTGTGGGGGTTGCGTGCAGCCCATGCTAGGGTGTATTTCCCAAAGAAGATAAATGAGAATGAGGTTTCATATGGATGACCAAGAACGTGAGATTAAGTTTTATGTGCAAGACCTGGAAATGATGGCCCAGCGTCTGCACATCTGCGGCGCAGACCTGACCCGGGAGCGAACACTGGAACGCAACCTGCGCTTTGACACCACCGATCAGGGCTTGCAGCGGGAGGGGCGTATTCTTCGCTTACGCCAGGATGACCGTGCCAGGGTGACCTACAAGGCGGACGCCCGCGTGGAGGGCGGCGTGATCGCCCGTACTGAACTGGAGTTCACCGTGGATAACTTTGCGGTGGCGCGCAAGCTGTTCGAGGCGCTGGGCTACCAAGTGGTGGTGCTGTATGAGAAATATCGCCGGACCTACCGGCTGGGGGATGTAGAGGTCGTGCTGGATGAGCTGCCCATGGGTGATTTTGTGGAAATTGAGGCGCCCAACAACATTTTGATCGAAGGTGTGGCGCAGATGCTGGGGCTGGACTGGTCCAAGGGGATTGCCACCAACTACCTGGGGCTGTTTGCGGCCGCCAGGGTCAAGCGGGGGTTCACCTTCAACGATCTGACCTTTGACAACTTCCGCGATATTGAGCTTTTACCAGGGGACATGGGCGTCCAGCCGGCGGATGGGTGAGTAAAGGATATTAGGACGCAGGTATTGGGTATTAGGTGACCCTGACCCGTCCTAAATAGCGTTAACAGAAAAAATTTGGAAACAGGTAGCTCACTGCGTGGTCTCTGGAAAGTGAATCATTGGAATGTCAATGATGTGATCATGCCATAACCAGTGGCTGGGGCGATGTCAAGCTCAATGGTGCATCAGCAGCATCATTTTTAGGGCGATTGCAAAGTCAGATATTTTCGCAGAATCAACGATCTTCACTCCATAAACACCCCTTCCTGCACCTGGGGATGGGGTCTGTTAACTCGCGAACAACGATATTACAGATATTTCTCTCACTTAGCAATGGCCCAGCATCATCTTCGTTTCTAACCAAGTCATTTACCGAGGGGGTATAATGATCGTTTGCATTTTTTCTGAACCTGGATAGCATTAAATAAAACATTTGTGCTATAATAGATTGAATGAGCGATATTAATATGATGATGGCCCGTGATAACCTGCGTGTGGTGGGCGCACGCGAACATAACCTCAAAAACGTCACCGTTGAGATCCCCCGCGACAAGCTGGTGGTGATCACCGGTCTCTCCGGCTCGGGGAAGAGCTCCCTGGCCTTCGACACGATCTTTGCCGAAGGGCAGCGGCGCTATGTCGAGTCCCTTTCCTCCTATGCCCGCCAATTCTTGGGGCAGATGAGCAAGCCCGATGTGGAGTCCATTGAAGGCCTCTCCCCGGCGGTTTCGATCGATCAGAAAGCCACCTCCCACAACCCCCGCTCAACCGTGGGTACCGTGACGGAGGTCTACGACTACCTGCGCCTGCTGTATGCGCGGGTCGGCATTCCCCACTGCCCGGTCTGTGGGCGGGTGGTGCAGAAGCAGTCCGCCCAGGAGATCGTGGAGGAGATTGAGGCGCTGCCCCTGGGCAGCCGCTTGCAGATCCTCTCGCCGCTGGTGCGCGAGCGTAAGGGTACCTACCAGGCAGTGTTTGATGAGGTTCGCAAAGCGGGCTTTGTGCGGGTGCGCGTGGACGGTGAAACCCAATCCCTGGATGAGGAATTCAACCTCGAACGCTATAAAAAGCACACCATTGAAGCGGTTGTCGACCGGCTGATCCTGCGCGAGTATGAGGACGAGGAAGACGCTAAAGCCACCCGTACCCGCCTGACGGATTCCGTTGAAACCGCGCTGAAGTTTGGCGACGGTTACGTGACCGTCCAAATCCTGTCGGAAGGTGCATCCCAAGACATCCAATTTTCAGAGCACCTGGCCTGCCCGGAGCACGGCAGCATCCTGACCGAAATCGAACCGCGCACCTTTTCCTTCAACACCCCCCACGGCGCCTGCCCCGCCTGCCAGGGATTGGGCAGCCGGCAGGAGATCGACCCGGACCTGCTGATCCCGGATCGGTCCCAAGCTTTGATCGACGGCGCCATTGTGGATGATTCCTGGGACGGTCCCAAGGAAAATGGCGGGTACTATTGGCAGATGCTGGAGGCTGTGGCCGAGCATTACCAAGTTGACCTGGAAGCGCCGGTATCCACCATCCCCGATGATAAGCTGAACAAGATCTTCTACGGCACGGAGGGCAAAGAGCTAAATGTGTCTTTCACGGGTCGCAATGGGCGCAAAAGCTCGTTCCGCGCTTCCTTTGAAGGGGTGATCAATAACCTCGAACGCCGTTACCGTGAGACGAATTCAGACTATATACGCGGCAAGATTTCAGAATTCATGACCAACCGGCCCTGCCCGACCTGCGGCGGAAATCGGCTGCGGAAAGAGGCCCTGGCGGTGACCATTGATGGGGTTAACATCGTGGAGGTCACCTCCTGGCCGGTACGGCGCAGTCTGGAATGGGTCGAAGCGCTGTCCGGCGAGTCCTCCCCCCTCAGCCATCGCGAAGCGCTGATCGCTGAACGCATTCTCAAAGAAATCCAAGCCCGCCTCGGCTTTCTGGTTAACGTTGGTTTGGACTACCTGACCCTGCAGCGCTCGGCTGGTTCGCTATCAGGTGGGGAAGCGCAGCGCATCCGCCTGGCGACCCAGATCGGCTCCCGGTTAATGGGCGTTCTGTATGTGTTGGATGAACCCTCGATCGGTTTGCACCCGCGCGATAACGACCGCTTGTTGACCACGCTGGAGGGGATGCGCGACCTGGGCAATACCGTTTTGGTGGTCGAGCACGATGAGGAAACCATCCGCCGGGCGGACTGGATCGTTGACCTGGGTCCCGGCGCAGGTGACCTCGGCGGTGAGATCGTGGCGGAAGGCCCGCCAGAAGCGATCATCCAACATCCAACCTCCCTGACTGGCGCTTACCTCTCCGGTCGCCTGTTTGTGCCGGTACCTGAAAAACGCCGTGGGGGCAACGGGGCACACTTGGTTTTGAAGGGCGCCCGTGAAAATAACCTCAAAGATGTCACCCTTGATCTGCCCTTAGGGAAGTTCATCTGCATCACCGGTGTCTCCGGGTCGGGGAAATCCTCCCTGTTGATCGATACCCTCTACCGCACCCTGGTACGGCAGCTGCACGGCGCCCGCACGCAACCCGGGGATTATGACACCATCGAAGGTGTTGAGCATATCGATAAGATCATCAACATTGACCAGTCACCGATTGGCCGCACGCCCCGCTCAAACCCTAGCACGTACACCGGCGTGTTTGACACCATCCGGGATTTGTTTGCTGAGCTGCCCGAAAGCAAAATGCGCGGCTATAAGAAAGGCCGCTTCAGCTTCAACGTCAAGGGCGGGCGCTGTGAGGTTTGTGCCGGTCAGGGGCAGCTCAAAATCGAGATGCAGTTCCTCCCAGATGTGTATGTGCCCTGCGATGTGTGTCACGGCTCACGCTATAACCGCGAGACCCTGCAGATCTTGTTCAAAGAGCACAGCATTGCCGATATCCTGGATATGACCATCGACAGCGCTGCAGCTTTCTTTGACGCCTTCCCGAAGATCACCCGCCGCTTGGAGACCCTGCAGGATGTTGGGCTGGGCTATATCCGCCTGGGGCAGTCGGGGACGACGCTCTCGGGTGGTGAGGCGCAGCGCGTCAAACTTTCCAAGGAGCTCTCACGCCGCTCAACCGGCAGCACGCTCTACGTGCTGGATGAGCCCTCGGTGGGCCTGCACGCGGCTGATGTACACCGCCTGATTGACGTCTTACAGCGATTGGTGGATGAGGGCAATACGGTTGTGATCATTGAACATAACCTGGACATCATCAAAGTTTCGGATTGGATCATCGACCTGGGGCCTGAAGGCGGCGACGCGGGCGGTGAGATCATTGCGGTTGGCGAACCCGAAACGATCTGTGAGATGCCTCATTCTTATACTGGCCAATTTATGAAGCGCATCCTGGAATGCCGGCAGGCACAACCCCAGCCGTAAATTTTTTAACTGACTCGCAAATTTTGACAATTGGGGTACGATTTTTAATCTAAGATGGATGACTCGACCTCAATTTGATTATCGGTTAGAATGGAATTGTAAAATTGAGTATATTTGGGGCTTTCCGGCGCTGTGTCGGATTGAATCCACGATCAAGAGGAAATCTTATGAGCAAAAAAGATGCAAAAAACGTCATATCGTCGTATCGTAAGAAACAGAAGATGGGCCCCTACATCCTGGGCGGGGCAGCGATCCTGCTCGTCATTGTCGGGATTGTCTTGCTGGTCATCTACCTGGTCGGTGGCGGAACTGGCATACAAATCTCTCTTTTCAGCACCAAAACCCCAACCCCGACAGAAACACCAACGCCCACCCCGGTTACCCCGACTGCGACTTCAACCATGACGCCTACGATCACCAATACCCCCACGCCCACCTTCACCAGCACACCCTCGGTGCCGTTTGAATACGTGGTCCAGGAGGGCGACAACTGCACCACCATTGCAGAGGAGTTTGAAGTCGATGTAGATATCCTGTTGGTGCTCAACAACCTTGACGGCCGGTGTTTCATCACCCCCGGACAGACAATCCTCATCCCGGCACCCGGACAAGAACTGCCCACAGCCACGCCCCTCCCGGATGATACGCCCCCTGGAACATTGATCGAATACCGTGTGCGACCAAATGACAGCTTGTTTGCGCTGGCTGAGAAATTTAACAGCACGGTTGATCGGATTATGATTGAAACCAACCGTTATCGGCGTGAAAACGACTTGAGAGAGATGGAAAGTGAAACGGATCTTTTTGTCGGCGACATCCTGATCATCCCGGTGAATATCGTGCCAACACCGATCCCCACAAACACGGCGACGGTCACACCGACACCCTGATCCCCAATGGGATCAGATTAATCACCGTAATAACTGCACGGCGGCCTGCTGTAGATCCATGTGCAAGGGTCCAGGCCGCCGTTTGCTATTAAGAGATGGATTTTATTTGTGCCTCACTCTACCACCTAAATTGGTGAGTATTTGAGAGTATTTCCGGCATATGATGTTAATGATGAAATGGAAAGTACTTAATTCATGAAGGATGGGATCCGATGAAAAATATGCAATGCCCGAAATGCCATGCCAAAGAAATCGTCCGTTTGCCCGGTGATATCCAGCCATCCTCCTCGGTGAGCGGGGCCAAGTCCCCATCTTCGTTGAAAACGATTAAAACCACACAATACTGCTGCGCCAACTGTGGTTTTAGCGAGGTGTGGGTCGACAACCCGGATGATCTGAAAGATTTGCTGAAAAGGTTTGGATTTTGACCCCTAAAATAATCATGTTGTGTTTGGTCACCCTTCTCGAATGACATGAAATCCGTCCCCTTTATTTAGTCCCCCGGGGTTTTAATGACTGCTATGGCAGGTCAATCTCGATTGCTTGTGGAATGACATCAATAGTGTGTTCGGATGCGGAAACCCCGGGGGTCTTTGTTTTAAATTGTAAAGCAGGTCTTTTTGGGCTCAAACGGAAAAATTTCCTTGCTAAATCAATTGATAGTTGTTGCGGTCATACTTCCAGTGTGAGAGAAAAAAGAGTTAGCATAGCCGAAATGGTTTTCATGGATGTCTTTATAGCCCAGACCACGGGGTTTTAATAATGGCTGTTGCTGATAAATCTAGAATGCGAGTGGAATGACATCAATTGTGTGTTCGGATGCGGAACCCCCGGGGGTCATGACAAATCAAGGTGCTTCTGACCCGTTCAATGCATCCCGTAAATACACGATCAGGGTCGAAAGCGCCCGGTCGACCTCGGACAGTTCTTCCAGGTTAAAATCCTTCTGCAACCTTGGCAGGGCATCCTGCCAGGCCTCTAAAGCCTGCAGCAGTGATTGCGGGTCGTCGCGTAAATATTTCGGGACAGGTCCTGTGAGATTCGCCTCTTTGGCCGGCAGCGGGTGGATCGCATCCAGGTCGTGGGCTTGCAAGGCGTCCCGGGCAAACTCGGCGGTATCGGGGTCTTGAGCCAGCTGAAGCAAGGCCATTTTGCCGTCTGGCGTGAGGTAGTCGACTTCGGCCAGGCATCCCGCCACCGCCCGTCTGACATGCAGGTTGAGGTCCTCCGACAGGTCGACTAAATCCAACAAGGCTTCCTGACCCAGCAGCTTGGTGAGGGTGATCACCGCCTGCGGGCGCACAAACGGGTTGGGGTCGTTGTAGGCGATCTCACGCACATCCGCCACCGAGACTCTGTCCTGCCACTTTGACACCGCGGCCAGGGCGGTCTCGCGCACAGTGATGGCGCTGTCCTTGAGCAAAGGGCGCACCAGGGGCATAGCTGCCTTGTAATCTGCCTGCAGCATCATCTCGATTAGGTTGCGGCGCAGACGGTTGCTGGGGTCGCTCAGCAGCGGCGAGAGGATTGCGGCGGCCTCCTCAGCGTTCATTTCGACCAGGGCTTCAACGGCCACGCCGCGTAAACCCACTTCGCGTTCGGCGATGTCAACCAAGGTTGGGATCGCTTCTTTGTAGTTCAGCCGTGCCAAGACCTCGATATACAGCTTCGGCAACTTGAAGTCCTGTTGGTCGCTGGTGTGTATGAGTTCTTTGAGCGATTGCAGGATAAACTCGCTGCACGGCGTATGCAATAACCAGCCGCAGGCACGTGCAGCGGCCAGGTGGATCAGGTACTCTTCTGATTGCAGGTAGTCCACCAGCCGGTCCTTAATCCGGTCGGGGTCGATGCGCGCCATCGCCAGGATGGCAGCCTGCACAATTATCGGATGCTCATCCGCCAGGCAGGCTTCAACCTGCTGCAACGCTTGGGTTGCGCCTAATAACCCCAATGAATTGACCGCGGCTGCACAGACGTAGTTATTCGGGTCGTCGATGGCTGCCAGCAGATGAGACACCACTTCCGGGGCTGGTAATTCCACGGACCGTCCCAGGGCTTCTGCGGCTGCAGAGCGGACAAACCCGTTTGGGTCCGCCATTAAGGACATCAGGATATCTGGCCGGGCTTTGATCTCCCCCAACCGTTTGGCTGCATAGGACCGGTCACGCGGGTTGCGCGATTGGATCAGATTTTGGCAGCGTTCAATTTCTTCTTGTTTATCTTTATTTCTTTTTAATTGGTCGTCCATTAGACATTAAGTCTACTACATTCTATTTCCACTTGCGCTGTTTGTCACAGGATGGGGCTTTTTGCCGGTATGCCTGGGCGTCGCGGGTATCCCTCAGGTGTGCGGGCGACCTTATCCACCACCACGATAAAACGTTCCTCGGCCACGCCTGGCAGTTCGAGGTGCACCAGTTTGTGCAGCTTTCCCCCCAAGAGATGGATGGCCTGGGTGGCTGTGTGGGTTTCAGCCGGTGCGGTTTCACCCTTCATCGCCATCACTTTACCGTTGCGATGCACCAAGGGCAGCAGGTACTCCATCAAGATCGGCATCCTGGCTACCGCACGGGCCACCGCCAGGTCATACGTGTGCCGATGGGCGGGGTCTTGTCCCACCACCTCTGCCCGTTCAGAGATGACGGTCACGTGTTCCAAACCAAGCTGGGTGACGATGTGACGGCAGAAATCAGCTTTCTTACCGACAGATTCAACCAGTGTCACCTGGGTGGACGGCCAGACCAGCTTGAGCACCAGGCCCGGGAAACCAGCACCGGTGCCAACATCGATCAACCGCTCGGGAGGGCGCGTTCGCTCCCAGGCTTTGAGAATGGTCAGCGAATCAAGAAAATGCTTGATACGCACCCCTTCTGCATCGCGGATCGCCGTCAGGTTGACGTGCTCATTTAAACTCAAGAGCTCTGTTTCGTAAACAAGCAAGGCGCTCAGGACATCCTTTGAAAGATCTATCCCCAGTATAGATTTGGCGGCTTCAACAAGATTGCGCATTGCTAAAAAGATTTCCTATCCGTAAATTTGGGTTTGGGTTCATCAATCCTGAATAAATTAGCTCGCCCATTCATGGTGTCAATCGTCAGTGCAGGTATGCTTATTTTAACCGCATCCGCCCAGAAATATCAAACATCGACATCGATTATATTGAAAAATAAATCCATTGACTAAACATCAATTTTGTGATGTTAAAGATTTCGTGTTAATTAAAATAAATAATATTATAATGTAGGGGCGACGCATGCGTCGCCCCTTTTATAAATTGTTAATTTTTTATGATTATCAAAACTCTCAAATTTACCCTGAGCCTTTGATCTCCGATTTGTTGATCGTGATGATTCCCCCCAGCACCAGCACGCCCCCCACAACTTGGTACAGGGCCAGGTTTTGATTGGCAAAGGGAATCGCCAGCAGCGCCGTGATCACGGGCTGCAGCGACAGGCTTGGGCTGACAATCGATGCCGGGATTTTGCCCAGTGAATGGGTCAGGCTAAAGTACCCAAACAGTTGGGAAAAGATCGCTGAGGCCAGGAAGATCAGGTAAGTTGTTGATGAATACCCGAACAGCGGCAGTTGGAACAGGAGCATGATCAAGCCGAGGGTGATACAGCAGGCTAACAGCGAGATAAAGAGTTGCTGCAATGTCGTCAGAAAGGTTCGCCCTTTTTGGGTTAGTAGAAAGTAGCCTGCATAAAAAAAGCTCGAGATCATCGCAAAACCTTCCCCCTTAAAATTAAAGGTAAGGGCGGCGTCAAAAATATTCAGAACAGAGATCGAGCCCATCAGGACCAATATCAAGCCTACCCAATAGTAGGCTTTATAGCGTTCTTTGAGAATAAAGATTGCGACCAGTGACACCCACAGCGGTGAGATGTAATTCAGTAAGGTGGCATTGGCCACACTGGTTTCTTTTAAGGCCGTCCCCCACAGCGCATGGTCAAAACCTGAAAACACCCCGGCCAGGACGGGGATTAAGAGTTGGTGCCAGTTCAGCTTGGTAACCCCTGCGGTGCCTTGCGACGGGAAAATCTTTGCATAGAAGGGGCTCAAGACCAGCAGGGCAATCAGCATCCGGTAAAAACTGGTCACAACGCCTGGGGCATCAGCCCAGTGCGTAAAGAGCGGGGAAAGGGATAAAAACAGGATGCCTAAACTCAGCGTAAAGTATGGATTAGAGAAAAAGAGGGTTAATCGTTTGTGTGTTGGCATGCGCGGTCGACTCGCTTTATGATACCTGTGTTTGTGAGTCTTGTGGAAAATTGTTGGATTTTCTGCAGGCAATTCAATATTAGGGTGTAATTAGCTGATGTCCATGCAGCGATTATGGGGTTCCGGCACACCGCTGCACCAGCTCATTAACCATGGTCACCCGGGACTGAGGGAAAAAGTGTGGCCGACGTTATATTGGGTGACCTAGCTTTCACAGAGAAATTACCCAAGACTTGGCCAGTGAGCATTGATCAATTGCCCATTGGCAGGGGCGTTGGTGACCCGCTGTTTCCCTTTGGTCTTGGTTTCGTTGAATGA